>JANTFS010000018.1 GCA_024763335.1 Paracoccaceae bacterium
CCTTCGGCCTCGATCTGGCGCGACAGCCGCTCCACCGCGTCGGCAAGCTGGCCAAGACGTTCATCGACCATGGCCCGGCTCACGTCGGACTGGGTGAACATCTGCTGCAAGGCTTCCATCTGCTCCGACATATGCGCGAGCCATGCGGAGCTGCCGCTGGCCTCCGTCGGGGCCTCACCCTCGCCGGGCGCAAAGCCGAAGCGGGTGATCGAGGACAGCCACTCCTCGAGCTCGCGATAGAAGCGGTTCTGGCCGTGGGTGGCAAACAGCTCCAGCAGGCCCACCACGAGCGAGCCGGCGAGGCCGAGCAGCGAGGACGAGAACGCCGTGCCCATCCCGCCGAGCTGGTTCTCCAGCCCCGTCATCAGCCGGTCGAAAACCTCCACGCCCCCTTCGTCGCCCGTCGGCGCGAGTGAGCGGATCGTCTCGACGACGGCCGGGACGGTGGTCGCCAGCCCGTAGAACGTGCCCAGAAGCCCGAGAAAGATCAGCAGGTTGGTGATATACCGGGTGATGTCGCGCTCTTCGTCGATGCGTTGCGCGACCGAATCCATGATCGACCGGGCCGAGGCGGCGCCAATCTGCATCTTCTTGCCCCGGCCCCGCAACAGACCCGCCAGCGGCGCCAGCAGACGGGGCGGCTGGCCGGCCTCCTGATCGCCCCCTTCGCGCACATAGCTCTTGATCCAGCCCACCGAGAAGACGACCTGAACGACCTGCCAGAGCGTCGCAAACAGCCCGATGACGAACACGAAGGCAATGAAGCCGTTGAGGTAGAGATTGGCCAGGAAGACCGGCAGCACATTCGGCAACGCGATGAACACGCCCGAGCCCACCAGCCCGAGCGTTATGAAGATCAGGATGATCTGGCGTACGGGCTGCGTGAAGTTCGGCTCGATCCCGCGGTCCGGCTGGTCCATGAGGACCCCCCTGCCTGCTTGTTTCCTTGCGCGCGAGGATAGGCATATGCCGCGCCAGTGCCAAGGGGTATGGCGTTCGCCCCGCCGACCCTCGCCTCAGCCCTCCATCGCGCGCACCACCCGGGCCAGCCAGCTCAGCTCGGCATCCTCGATTCCGAGCTCCACCAGATGGTCGGCGGTGTTGAACAGATAGTCCCGGTTCGGCCCGCGATCGCCGCTGGCGCCGGCGATGATCCGCGCCTGTTCCGTCAGCGGCAGTCCGCCGCAATATTGCGCGTGCTGCGGGTCGACGACATAGGTCACCGCCTCGACATGGCGCCCGTCGGCCAAGGCCACCAGATGAACCTCCTCGACATAGGCCGACGATATCAGCTCGCGCGCGCGCAAGGCGCGCATCGTCGTCGCATGAGCGCCAGGCTCGACCCGAAACGCCATCCCCCGGCAGGTGGCCGAGGGGTGTGGATCGAGCGCCAGAACCAGCCCGGGATCGGCCACCGTGCCGCGATGATGGATCGACCGCATGCAGAAGCTGCGCCTGTATCCGGGCAAGCTCGCGAGAACGGTTTCGGCATGCTCAAAACCCGGGTTCCAGATCAGCGACCCGTATCCGAATACCCAAAGATCGCCAGTCTCCATGGCGCTGGCCCTTGCCCCGCTTCGCCGCTACAACGGGCCCAGTCCTAGCAGAGCGGTTTTCATGCGCAAGCTTACCTTTTTCTTCGCCCTCCTGCTCGTCGCGGCAATCGGCTGGGGCGCGTTCTGGTTCATCGGCGCATCCACCGTCGAAAAGGCGCTGGGCAACTGGCTGGCTGAACGCCGGGCCGAAGGCTGGGTGGCGCAGGCGGCCTCGCTCGAGACGCGGGGCTTTCCAAACCGGTTCGACACGACCTTCGAGGGGCTGGACCTTGCCGATCCCGACACCCGCGTGGCCTGGTCGACGCCGGTGTTCCAGCTGCTGTCGCTCAGCTACAAGCCGACCCATCTCATCGCCGTCTGGCCCGCCGAACAGCACGTCGCCACGCCGTTCGGCAGCTACACGCTCGATGCCGAGTCGATGCGGGGCTCGATCATCGTCGCGCCGTCGCTGGCACTGGAAACCCAAAGCTCGACGATCGAAGCCACCGGCGCCACGATCACCGCGGCGGCCGGATGGACGGCGACGCTGGACCATGCGCAGCTCTCCATGCGCCAGCAGCCCGACGCGCCGATGGCCCACACCTACGATCTCTACCTCACCCTGTCGCAGCTCGATCCGGGCGAGACCTTCCTCGCGCCGCTGAAAGGCGTGGTCGAGATCCCGCCGATGATCGAGGAGATCACGATCACCGGCAGCGCCCGGTTCGACAAGGCCTGGGACGTCAGCGCCATCGATGTGGCCCGCCCGCAGCCCCGCTCGCTCACCATCGACAGCCTCACCGCGCACTGGGGCACGCTCGTCCTTGCCGGCCGCGGCTCGCTCGACATCGACGTCAACGGCAACCCTGCGGGCGAGATTGCCTTCGAGGCGACGAACTGGCGCGACATGATCGCCATCGCCGAGGCCACCGGGGCCCTGACCGAAGATCAGGCGCGCGCCGTGACCCGTGCGCTGTCGATGGTCGCCCAGCTGTCGGGCGATCCGTCCCGGCTCGAGCTGTCGCTGAACTTCACCCGTGGCGTCACCTTCCTCGGGCCGATCCCGATCGGGGCAGCGCCGAAGATCCGGCTGCCGTGACGGGCGGGCGGCGCGCAGCCGCCCCGCGCCGGTCGCCCCGGCCACCGGCCACCTGTTTCACCGCCTCAGCCGGGCCGTATCCCGGCCACGGCCAGCCCCTGCTCGCCCTGCACGGCGTAGAACAGGAAATCCCCTGACACGTCGCTGAACACGAACGGATCGCGCAGTGCCCGCTCGGGCCGGCGCGCGATCCCCGGCCGCGACCGCCGCGCCGCCAACTCGCTGCCTTCAAACGGAACATCCGGCGCGAGCACCTCGACCGGCTCCGTGAGCGCATCGCACCAGCCGCGCGGGTCGATCGCAAGATCCAGCGATGACCCCACCAGACGTTCCGGGCAATCGCCAATTCGCGAATAGATCAGCCGCAGGGTATCGCCCGTTTTCCAGACCGCGGCGTGACGCATCCCCGGCGCGCATGTGCCCAGGCTTTGAAACCCGCGGTCCGGGTATTGGCTTTCGAACAATTCACCGCGCCCGCCACGGCCGGGTTTGGCGAAGGCGTAGTATTTTCCCCTGTACGTGAATACCCGAAAATAGAACGGCCCGAGGCGCCCCGGCAGAGCCTCGAAATTGATCCCGTCATCGGAAAGCGCAACACCGGTGCTCTGCCGCGCCCGCCATGCCTCTCGCCCGTGAAAATACATCCGGATTTTCCGGGCTTCATGATCGACATGCACGTCGGGCGATGCGATATGGCCGCGAAACTGCCGGGCCTGCGCAAGCGACAGGCTGCCCGGCTCATGGACGTGCCAGGGGCCCGCGGGCGCATCGGCATATGCCAGCCTGATGTATTTTCCCGCGTGATGCGCAAAATACAGGTAGTATTTCCCCAACCGGTGAGACACCCAGTCCGGCACGCGGATCACCGACGGTCCATTCACGTTCGACCCGATCGAAGCCGGGCTATTTGCAAGAACAACCGGGTTGCCGGGAAGCCGCGTGACCTGACAAACCTGCTGCACGACCATGCCCGGCCTCCTAGGGGCTCCAGATGCCGGGATCGTTCGCCCGATCGCCGAGATAGCCAAACCGTTCCATGAGCGGCCGCCCGTCGCCTTGGGTGATTTCCAGCAGCTGGTCATCGCGAAGTATCTTTTTCCAACTGCCGCTTGAATCAAAAAACGGCTGATTGACCTGCCAGTTCCGCCGCCTGTTGTGATGCAAACCCCAGCGTTTGTCGGTTTTCGAAACCTTCTTCAGACCATGCCAATTCCGCTCGGACTTGTGATATTCAAGCAGCTCCGGAACGAATTCAACCTCGAGGAAATGGCACATGCGGCGAAGAACCTCTTCGCTGTGGCGAACCAGATCCTCGTGCCGATACACGAACACGTCGGCCCGGCCAATTTGGTCGGCGATAATCCGGGTGCTGTCGATCCAACGCCGGATGCTGTGATTGAGACGCTTCGTGCGCTTGTAGATCGACGCCGCCACATCGCGGCCATCGCGCACCGGCATGATGAATTTGGCCTCCGGAAACGCCCGCCGAATCTGCTCGATCTTCTTGATATGCCGCGGGGTCTTCTCGATGCAGATCGTTTTGCCGGCGGCAAGTGTTTCACGCACGATTCGCCGGTATATCGACGGCCTCATGAACCCGGGCCGCAGAAACATTTCCGTTTCCCTGTATGGCACGTGAATATCGGGGTGTGCCCCAAGTACGGTCGCGATCAGAGTCGTGCCACTGTGGCCCGATCCGCAGATAAACCCCTGCATCGAAATTTTACCGTCCCCTGCGAGCGCAGCCATGCCAACCTCAAATCCATTTTGCCGACTTCTTTCGGCGCAATCTCGGGAATGGCCCTTGTGCGGCGCCCCGGGCGCCTCAGTCCGCTTGACGCGGACAGAGCCGCAAGATCGTCCCGTCGCAAACCCGGTCTGCACGACCATCGCGCCAGCCATCCTGCTCGGCCGCAACCTGTCACAACCCGCACGGGCGGTAAAGGCAGGGGGGCGGCGAAATCATCAGTTCACCCCGGCGGGCAACGCCGATACAGATGTTGGATGAAGTCACAACCGAATTCAGACCGCGCCGCAGCGGCAGCGCGCACGCGCCGGAAGGATGCGTTGCGATGAACCGGTATGGCGGCACCGAGGCCCTCAAGGGGCACCTCGCGATGCTGGCCTTCTCGGGCCTCGTGGCGGGATCGTTCAGCTTTGGCGGGCTGATGGCCAACGAGATCGCCCCGGTGGCGTTGCAGGCGATGCGATTTGCCCTGGCCGCGGCTGTCGTCGGCACCGCCGCGCTCGTCTCCGGCCGTCTGCGCGGTGCCGATTTCCGCGCGCCGTGGCGCTACGTCCTGCTGGGCGGCATCTTCGCGATCTATTTCGTGATGATGTTCGAGGGGCTGAAAACCGCGACACCGGTTTCCACCTCCGCGGTGATGACCCTGATGCCGATCATGACGGCGGGCTTCGCCTACGTGCTGCTCGGCCAGACCACCACGTTGCGGATCGGGCTGGCGCTTGCGATCGGCGCGGCGGGGGCGCTTTGGGTGATCTTCCGGGGCAACCTTGCGGCCCTCCTGACATTCGATGTCGGCCGCGGCGAATGGTTCTTCTTTCTCGGCTGCATCGCACATGCCTTCTACGTGCCCGCGGTGCGCAAGGCGAACCGGGGCGAGGCGGCCGTGTCATCGGCCTTCCTCGTGCTGGTGGCGGGAGCGCTGGTCTTGTTCGCCTATGGATGGCGCGACATCCGCGCCACCGATTTCGCTGCGCTGCCGCCGATCGTCTGGATCGCGCTCGCCTATCTCTCGATTGCCGCGATGGCGATCACCTTCGTGCTGCTCAACTTCGCCTCGATGCGGCTCCCCGGCGCAAAGGTCATGGCCTATACCTACCTCACGCCGGGCTGGGTGATCCTGTGGGAACTCGCTTTCGGCCACGGGCTGCCCCCGGCGACGGTTCTCGTCGGTGTCGGCCTCACCCTCGCCGCGGTTGTCCTGCTGCTGAAACATGAGGGCTGACGCCGCGGCAACATGGCAGATGCGCTCTTGCTACTAACTGACCGGTCAGTTATTTGCGGGGCATGGCGCAAACCGACTCACACAAGCCCAAGTTCCGGCGCCGGGCCGAACACCGGCCCGACGAGCTGCTCGATGCCGCCCTCGCGCTGTTCGTCGAGCAGGGCTATGCCCATACCTCGGTGGCCCAGATCGCCAAGGCGGCGGGGGTCTCCAAAGGGTCGGTCTACCTCTACTTTTCCTCCAAGCAGGAGATCCTCGAGAGCCTTGTGAAACGCGCGGTGGCGCCGGTGAGCGCGGCCGCCCTTGGCGCCATGCCCGAAGCCCGCGGCAACACCCGCGCCGTGCTCGCCGCCGCTCTCGGCCAGATCGCCCGGCGGATGGCCGATCCGCAGACGGTCGCCGTGCCCCGCCTCGTGCTGCGCGAGGCTGCCGCGATACCGGAAATCGCCGAGATGTATCGTCGGGCCGTCCTCGAGCCGGCAATGCCGATGCTGGCCGGACTGATCCGTGCCGGCATTGCCTCCGGCGAGCTGCGCCCCGTCGACCCCGATCTCACGATCCGCTCGATCATGGGGCCGATCGTCATTCACCTGCTGCTGTCGGAGATATTCGGGATCATGCCCGAGACCGGGCTTTCGCTGCCCGAGCTTATCGACAACCACATCGACATCCTTTTCCACGGCCTGCTGGCCCAACCGGAGCCCACCCCTGATGCTTGACGACATCACCACATGGTTCACCGCGATCCTCGCCGCCATCCTGCCCGGATTCGGCGAAAATCCCACCCCGGTCTACAACGGCTATATCGAGGGCGAATACGTCTATGCCGCTCCCTCGGCCACCGGGCGCATCAGCAACATGGCCGTGCAGGAAGGGCAGGAGATCGTCGTCGGAACCTTCCTGTTCGACATGGATGCCAACCAGCAACGCGCCGCCCTGCGCGCCGCGAATGCACGGGTCTCGCAGGCCGAGGCCAACCTGCGCAATCTCGAAACCGGCTCGCGCGAGCAGGAGATCGAGGTGATCCGGGCGTCGCTTGAAGAGGCCCGCGCCCAGCAGTCGCTCGCCAGCTCGACACTGGCGCGCACCGAGAGCCTGTTCGCCCGCGAGATCGTCACCCAGGCCCGCGTCGACGCCGACCGCGCGGCGCTCGAACAGGCCAACGCCCATGTGGCCCAGCTCGAAGCCCAGCTGTCGGTGGCCGAACTGCCGGCCCGCGACGAGCAGGTGATCGCCGCCGAAGCCACCCTCGCCGCCGCCAAGGCCGAGGCCGATCTTGCCGCGGCGCGGCTTGACGACATGCACGTGTCCGCCCCGGTGCAGGGCCGGATCGAAAAGGTGTATTTCGAAACCGGCGAGGTGGCGGCGGCGGGCTCGCCGGTTGTCTCGATCCTGCCGCCCGGTTCGCTCAAGGTGCTGTTCTACCTGCCCGAAGCCGAGCGCAGCAGTTTCCGGATCGGCGAACACCTGCGGCTCACCTGCGACGGCTGCAACACTTCGGAGATCGAGGTGACCATCACCCGCATGGCGACCAAGCCGCAATATACCCCGCCGATCATCTATTCGCGCGATGAACGTTCGCGGCTGGTGTTCCGCGCCGAGGCGGCGCTGCCCAAGGGCACCGGCCTCCTGCCCGGTCAACCCGTTACGCTCGAGCGCCTGCCATGAGTGACGTCGCTGTTTCCGTAAAGGGGCTGACCAAGATCTATGGCCACAAAACCGTTGTCGACGCCATCGACATGGAAGTGCCCGCAGGCTCGATCTACGGCTTTCTTGGCCCAAACGGCTCGGGCAAGACCACCACGATCCGGATGATGTGCGGCCTGCTCACGCCGGATGCCGGCGAGGGCCACACGCTGGGCTACGACATCCAGAAGCAAGCCCGCGAGATCAAGGAACGGGTCGGCTACATGACCCAGAAGTTCTCGCTCTATACCGATCTGACGATCCGCGAAAACCTCGATTTCATGGCCCGGATGTATCGCCTGCCGAACCGCAAGAAGGTGGTGACGCGCACGATCGAGGAACTGGGGCTTTCAGGCCGGGGCAACCAGCTTGCCGGCACGCTCTCCGGCGGCTGGAAACAGCGCCTCGCTCTCGCCGCGGCGATGCAGCACAAACCGCAGCTGCTCTTGCTCGACGAACCCACCGCCGGGGTTGACCCAAAGGCGCGACGCGATTTCTGGGACGAAATCCGACGGCTCTCGAAAGAGGGCGTGACGATCCTGGTCTCGACCCATTACATGGACGAGGCGATCCAGTGCGACAACATCGCCTACATCGCCTATGGCAAGCTGCTGATCCATGGTCCCGCGCGCGAGATCCCGGCGCGCGTGGGGCTGACCACGTGGCGTGTCGACGGGCCCGATCTCATCCCGCTCGAAGACGAACTGCGCGCCGACCCCCGCGTTGAACAGGTGGCCCGTTTCGGCGCCCAGCTCCACGTCTCTTCCACCAATGCCAAGGCGCTTGAAGAACTTGTGGCCGAGCAACGGAAGAAGGACAAACAGCATCGCTGGGTCAAGAAGGAAGCCGAGCTTGAAGAAGCATTCATCTATCTCATGACGACGGCGGCCGACAATTTCACACCCAACGGGGAGGCCAAGCCATGAACCTGTTTTCCCTCTCCCGTTTCCGCGCGGTTCTGGTCAAGGAATTCATCCAGATGCGGCGCGACCGGCTGACCTTCGCGATGATGATCGGGGTTCCGGTCATCCAGCTTCTGCTCTTTGGCTATGCGATCAACAATGACCCGCGCAATCTTCCCACGCTTCTCGAGCTTGGCGAGGAAAGCAAGGTCGCGCGGGCCGTGGTGTCGGGAATGGATACCTCGGACTATTTTGATTTTCAGGGCTTCGTCTTTGGCCCGGATGCAGGTGACAAAGCCCTGCGCGAGGGCAGCGCCAATTTCGTCGTGGTGATCCCACCCGATTTCGAGCGCGATATCCTGCGCGGCCTGTCGCCCGAGCTGCTGGTCACCGCCGATGCCTCGGACCCGACTGCCGTCGGCTCTGCCGTTGCGGCCCTGAGCGGGATCGTGGAAACGGCCATAGCCCAGACCCTCGACGGCCCGCTCACCGCCGTGGCCGGACGGCCGCCGCCCTTCTCCATGGTCGTGCACAAGCAATTCAACCCGGAAGGCCGCACCGCCACCAACATCGTGCCCGGTCTTCTTGCCATCATCCTCGCCATGACGATGGTGCTCATCACCGCCGTTGCCATCGTGCGCGAGACCGAGCGCGGCACGATGGAGACGCTCATTTCCACGCCGGTGCGCTCCACCGAGGTGATGCTGGGAAAGATCCTGCCCTATGTGCTGATCGGCTACGTGCAGACGCTCCTGTTCCTGATCATGGCGAAAATCCTCTTCAATGTGCCCTTCGAAGGGTCGCGCATGGCGTTTTTCGTCGGCTTCAATATCTACGTCGTGGTCAACCTCGCGCTCGGCTTCCTGATCTCGACGCTCGTGCACACCCAGATGCAGGCGATGCAGGCGAGTTTCTTCCTGATCCTGCCCACGATCCTGCTGTCGGGCTTCATGTTTCCCTTCGCCGGGATGCCGGGCTGGGCGCAGGCGATCGGCACCGCCATCCCCGCCACGCATTTCCTGCGGATCGTGCGCAAGATCATGCTGAAGGGCGCGCAGATGGCGGATATCGCCATCGATCTGCGCGCCATCGCCATTATTGGCGGCATGATCGTGCTGATCGCGCTCCTGCGCTACCGGCGCACGCTCGACTGAGCTACCGAAGCTCGGGGTGTCGGTAGTCGCCAAGCCCGGCGCGGAGCTGGCGCTTCGAGACCTTGCCGGTGGCCGTCATCGGCAGGCTGTCGCGCCAGATCACGTCGTCGGGCAGCTGCCAGCGGGCAAAATGCGGCGCCATGTGGGCGTGCAACTCTGCCAGCGAGGGCCGCTCCTCGCCGGCAGCCACCACGACGAGGACGGGGCGTTCGTCCCATTTCGGGTGCGCCACGCCGATGGCCGCGCAGATCGCCACCCCCGGATGCGACATCGCCGCGTTTTCGAGGTCGATCGAACTGATCCACTCCCCGCCCGACTTGATCAGGTCTTTCACCCGGTCCTGGATCGCGAGGTAGCCGTTCTCGTCGATCGTGGCCACGTCACCGGTGCCGAACCAGCCCTCGGCGTCAAACGCCGCTGCGCTGGCTTCGGGGTTGTCGAAATACCCCGAGGCGATGGCGTTGCCGCGCACGAAAAGCTCGCCCGCGGATGCGCCGTCATGCGGCAGCCGGGTGCCCGCCTCGTCGACGATCTTGAACTCCACGCCGAAGACGCGCCGGCCCTGCTTTTGCTTGTAGTCGAGCCGGTCTTCGAGCGGCAGCGCCTGCACCGCGGGCGGCACGGCGCCGTGGGCTCCGATCGGGCTCATCTCGGTCATGCCCCAGGCGTGATTGACGTGGACGCCCATCTCCTCGAAAGCCTCGATCATCGACCGCGGCGCGGCGGACCCGCCGATCACCACGTCGCCAAACCCCTTGGGCGGGCGACCCTGCGCCGCGATCTCGGCCAGAAGCCCCATCCAGACGGTGGGAACGCCCCAGGCGGAAAACACCTCTTCGCTGTCCATCAGCTCGAACAGCGAGGGGCCATCGAGCCCCGGGCCGGGCATCACCAGCGTCACCCCCATCATCGGCCCGGCATAGGGCAGACCCCAGGCATTGACGTGAAACAGCGGCACAACCGGCAAGACCTTGGTGCCCTGCGGCAGCTTCGGCCCCATCACCAGCGCGATCATGAACGCATGCAGCACGTTTGACCGGTGGGTGTAGAGCGTGCCCTTCGGGTGCCCGGTGGTGCCGGAGGTGTAGCACAGACCCGCGGCGGTGTTCTCGTCGAACTCCGGCCAGTCATACTGGCTGGCCTGACCTTCCAGCAGGCTTTCGTAGCACAGCACGTCGAGCGGGGTTTCGGGCATGTGGTCGTGATCCGTCATCACCACGATGCGCAGGTCTTTCGGCAGGTGCTCGCCGAGCGCCGCAAGGATCGGCAGAAAGGTCGTATCCACGAAGATCAGCGTGTCGGCGGCATGGTTGATCACGTAGAGCATCTGCTCGGCCGCGAGGCGCGGGTTTATCGTGTGGCAGACCGCACCGATGCCGGAAATGGCGTAGTAGAGCTCGAAATGCCGGTAGCCGTTCCAGGCAAGCGTCGCCACCCTGTCGCCTTCCCCCACGCCGAGGGCCTTGAGCGCATGTGCGAGCTGGCCGACGCGCCCGTAGGTCTCGCGATAAGAGGTGCGGTGGATGTCGCCCTCCGTGCGCCGCGAGACAATCCCCGCGTCTGGATGCGCCTCGGCGGCATATTTCAAAATGTCGATGATCGACATCGGACGGTTCATCATCAAACCTTGCATCAACCCCTCCCTTGGTTGCCCGGATCACATCACCGCCCCGCCCCGGGTTTTGCCCCGGGCGCGCGCGTGAGTTCCGTTGCGGACCTGCCGCGCAACCTGGCGTTTCAGCGCAGGTGACAGGCCACGAAATGCCCCGCGCCCCGGTCTGCCAGTGCCGGCTTGGCGTCGCCGCAGCGCGGCTCGGCGATCGGACAGCGGGTGCGAAAGACACAGCCCGAAGGCGGATCCACCGGCGACGGCAGATCCTGATCGAGCAGCATCACTTCCTTTTCCCGCTCCAGCTTCGGATCGGGGATCGGCACGGCCGAGATCAGCGCCTCGGTATAGGGATGCGTCGGGGTGTCATAGAGCGCGGCAGAGGGCGCGATTTCCATGACATTGCCGAGGTAGAGCACCATCACCCGGTCGGAGATGTGCTTCACCACGCTCAAATCGTGGGCGATGAAGATCAGCGCCACGCCGGTTTCCTTCTGCAACTCCATCAGCAGGTTGATCACCTGCGCCTGGATCGACACGTCGAGCGCCGAAACCGGCTCGTCGCAGATGATCAGCCGCGGGTTGACCACCAGCGCCCGGGCGATGCCGATCCGCTGGTTCTGCCCGCCGGAAAACTCGTGCGGATAGCGGTTGACCATGTTCGGCAGGATGCCCACCGTTTCCAGCGCCTCGCGCACGCGTTGCTTCATCTCGTCGGCCGAAAGGTCCGGGTAATGCGTCTTCAGCGGCTCGGCCACGATCTGGCCGATCGTCATGCGCGGGTTCAGCGAGGCGAGAGGATCCTGAAAGATCATCTGCATTTCCTTGCGGTGCCGGCGCATGCCGCGCGTGTCGAGCCCGACAAGCTCCTCGCCCAGCCACACCACCGAGCCGCTCTCCACCGGCACCATCTGCATCACCGCGCGCGCCAAGGTGGACTTGCCGCAGCCGCTCTCGCCGACGATCCCGAGCGTCTCGCCCGGCTCCAGATCAAAGCTCACGCCATCGACCGCCTTGAGCTTGCGCGGCCGGGTCCACGGCATCGCGCCGGGCTTTCGGACATCGAACCAGACCTTGAGGTCCTTCACGGTGAGGATCGGATCGCTCATGCGAGCTCCTCCAGCGAACGGTGACAGGCGCGCATCCGCGTCTCGAACCCTTGGGCGATCTGCAACCGCGGCCGATCGCTCCAGCACCGCTCCTCGGCGAATTCGCAGCGCGGCACGAAGGGGCAGCCCTCGGGCATGTCCATCATGTTGGGCGGGTTGCCGGGGATGGTCTCGAGCTGCTCCGTCGCCTTGTCGAGCCGCGGCACGGCCTTGAGAAGCCCCATCGTGTAGGGATGCGTGGGCCGCTCAAAAAGCCCATCGGTCGTGCCCTGCTCCATCACCTGCCCGCCATACATCACCAGCGTCTCGACGCAGCTGCCCGCCACCACGCCGAGATCATGCGTGATCAGCACGATCGCCATGCCGAAATCCTGCTGCAGATCGGCGAGCAGCTTCATGATCTGCGCCTGCACCGTGACGTCGAGCGCGGTGGTCGGCTCGTCGGCGATCAGGATGTCGGGCTGACACAGAAGGCTCATCGCGATCATCACCCGCTGGCGCATGCCGCCCGAGAACTCGTGCGGATACATCGTCACCCGCGCCTTCGCCTCGGGAATGCGCACCGCGTCCAGCAGGCGCACGCTCTCGGCAATCGCCGCCTTCTTCGACAGCCCCCGGTGATGCACCAGCACCTCCGCCATCTGGTCCGACACCCGCAGGTAGGGATTGAGCGAGGTCATCGGATCCTGAAAGATCATCGCGATCTTCTCCATCCGGATCCGGTTCAGCTTTGCCTCGGGCAGGTTGAGAATTTCCATACCCTCGAGCTTGGCGGAGCCCGTGGCCCGGCCGTTGCTCGCCAGAAGCCCGGTGATGCCGAACACCAGCTGGCTCTTGCCCGACCCGCTTTCGCCGACGATGCCAAGCGTCTCGCCCTTGCGCAGATCGAACGAGATCTTGTCGACCGCCGTCACCGTGCCGTCGGGGGTGTCGAATGTGACCGAGAGGTCGCGGACTTCCAGTAGCGTCATCGCCCCCTCCTAGCGGTCTTTCGGATCGAGCGCATCCCGCAGCCCGTCACCGATGAAAAAGAATGCGAAGATCGAGACGACGAAAAACCCGAGCGGGAAGAACAGCTGCCACAGCGTGCCGTAGTTCATCGTGCTCACGCCTTCCGAGATCAGCGCGCCCCATGACGTCAACGGCTCCTGCACGCCGAGCCCGAGGAAGGAGATGAAGCTCTCGGTAAGGATCATCTGCGGCACCAGAAGCGTCGCATAGACGGCAACGACGCCAAGCAGGTTGGGCACGATATGGCGGCGGATGATGGTGAAGGTCGGCACGCCGGTGGCCACCGCCGCCTCGATGAACTCCTTGTTCTTGATCGACAGGGTCTGGCCGCGCACGATCCGGCTCATGTCGAGCCAGGCGGTCAGCCCGATGCCGACGAACAGCATCACGATGGAGCGCCCGAACACCACGAGCAGCAGGATCAGCACGAACATGTAAGGAATCGACATCGCGATATCGACAAAGCGCATCATCGCGCTGTCGACCCGCCCGCCGACATAGCCCGCCACCGCGCCGTAGACGGTGCCCACGAGCACCGCGATGAGCGCCCCGACGAGCCCCACCATCAGGCTGATCTGGGTGCCCTGCACGACCCGCGAAAACAGATCGCGCCCGCTGTCGTCGAAGCCGAAATAGTGCTGGTTGGCGAGCGAGGGTTTGCCCTCGGTCTTGACGTTGCCAAGCACGTTCCAGTCGATCGTCTCGTTGTCATACGGGGTCAGGTAATGGCCGAAGAAGGCAAACAGGAGGATCAGCACGAGGATCACCACCGAGGCCATTGCCGCCTTGTTCTGCACGAACCGCTTGCGCGCATCGGCCCAGAGCGAGCGCCCCTTGACCTCGGCCATGCGCTCGCCCATCGCCGCCGTCTTCGGCTGCTGCGGGTTGAACGACGAAAGCCCTTGTGACATCTGCGCCCCCCTCAGAGCCGGATCTTGGGGTCGATCCACGCGTAGAGGATATCAACCACCATGTTGAACATGATCGTCATCGAGCCGAGCAGGATGGTGAGGCCCATCATCACCGCGTAGTCGCGGTTGAAGGCGGCGTTGACGTAGAAATACCCGATGCCCCCGGTGGAGAAGATCGAATCGATGATGAACGAGCCGGTGACCATGCCGACGAAGGCCGGGCCGAGGTAGGACACCACCGGCAGGATCGAGGGCTTCAGCGCGTGGCGCCAGATGATCGTGCGCTCCGGCAGCCCCTTGGCGCGCGCCGTGCGGATGAAATTGGAGCGCAGCACCTCGAGCATCGACGAGCGGGTCAGGCGCGCGATCGAGGCCATGTAGGAGGTCGACAGCGCGATCACCGGCATGATCACGTGGTTCCACTGGCCGCCGTTCCAGCCGCCGCCGGGCAGCCAGCCCAGCCACAGTGAGAAGATCAGGATCAGGATCGGCGCCATCACGAAGTTGGGCAGCACCTGCGCCCCGATGGTGATGCCCACCGCGAAATAGTCGAGCCACGAGTTCTGCCGGATCGCCGCGGCGATGCCCAGCGCGCCGCCGATCACGATGGCGAAGAGAAACGAGATCGTGCCGTAGGTGAGCGTCACCGGGAACCCTTGCGCGATGATGTCGTTCACCGAGCGGTCCTTGTATTTGTAGGACGGGCCGAAATCGAACTCGGTGACGATCCCGCCGACATAGTTGACCAGCTGTTTCCACGTCGGCTCGTTGAGCCCGTATTTCGCCTCGATGTTTTCCAGAACCTGCGGCGGCAGCGGGCGTTCGGAGGTGAACGGCCCGCCGGGCGCGAACTGCATCAGGTAGAAGGAGGCGACGAGCAACACGAGCAGCGTCGGGATGGCGACGGCCATCCGCCGGATGATGAAGCTGAGCATGGATGGAAGGTCCCCGGTCGATGTGCGAGACGCCGCGGGGCTCCCCGCGACGCCTCATCGTGTCAAGCGGCCGTTATTCGGTCACGACCTTGTAGAGGTCTTTCGAATACCAGTTCTGTTCGACGTTCTGAACCGGCCAGGACCCCGAGATCGACGGCGACATCATGTAGACGCCGGCGTAGTGGTAGATCGGGATCACCGGCATGTCTTCGGCCAGGATCTCTTCCACCCGGGTGTAGTTCGGCTGCGGGTCGTCCATCGACTTGGCTTCGGCCAGAAGCTGATCGACCTCGGCGTTGGAATAGGCCGCGTCGTTGTAGCCCGAGCTGGTCTGCACCAGGTCGAGGAAGGTCGAGGCTTCGTTGTAGTCGCCGCACCAGGCGCCGCGGGCCACTTCAAAGTCGTGGTTGCCGCGGGTCTCCAGGAAGGTCTTCCATTCCTGGTTTTCCAGCGTGACCTCAACACCGAGGGTCTGCTTCCACATCTGGCTGACCGCGATGGCGATCTTCTTGTGGCCTTCCGAGGTGTTGTAGAGGTAGGTCAGGCTCAGCGGATTGTCGGGGCCGTAGCCCGCTTCCGCCATCAGCTCCTTGGCCTTGGCGTCGCGCTCTTCCTGGGTCCAGGTCGCGTAGTCGACCGTCGGCACCTCGAAATTGGCCGTCGCCGCCGGGGTGAAGGTGTAGGCCGGGAACTGTCCGCCCTGCAGCACGTTGTCGACGATGATGTCGCGGTTCACCGCATACGACAGCGCCTTGCGCACCCGCACGTCCTTGGTGGCCTCGGGGCCGCTGTCGGACAGGTTGAAGTTGAAGTAGTAGTTGCACAGCCGCGGGAAGCTCAGGGCCTGATCGGGGTATTCCGCCTTGAGCGACGGATACTGCCCGGCCGGCACCTCGGTGCGGTCCAGCTCGCCGGCGAGGTAGCGGGTCAGCGCCACGTTCTCGTCGTTGATCACCAGCGCGGTGACCTTTTCGATGATCGTGCCGTCGTTGTCCCAATACATCGGGTTGCGCTCGCGCACCGAACGCTCCTGCGGCACGTGTTCGGTGAGCACGTAGGCGCCGTTCGAGACGATGTTTTCAGGCTTGGTCCAGTCGGCGCCGAACTCGTCGATCACCCATTTCGGGCTCGGGAAGGTCGAGGCGTGGGTGGTGGTGAGCGGGAAATAGGAGAGCGGGCTCGCCAGCGTCACTTCCAGCGTGTTGTCGTCGATCGCCTTGACGCCAAGGTCATCCACCGGGGCTTCGCCGCCCATCACGGCTTCGCCATTCTTCAGACCCATGACCGAGATGAACCACTGGTAGGGCGAGGCGGTTTCGGGATCGGCCAGACGCTTCCAGGCGTATTCGAAATCACCCGCGGTCACCGGCTTGCCATCGGACCACACGGCGTTGTCGCGCAGGGTGAAGGTGTAGGTCAGCTTGTCGTCCGACACGGTGTGCGACAGCGCGACGCCGGGCACGAGGTTGCCGTCGGCATCCTGGTTGTAAAGGCCCTCGAACAGGTCGCGCACGATCTCCGAACCGGAAACGTCTTCCACGATCTGCGGGTCAACCGAGCTGTGCTCGTCAAGCACGCGGTAGGTAAATGTCTGGTCATCGGCCAGCGGCATGCCGTTGGGCGCGGTGCCGGCGGCGAGCGCGGGCGATGCAAATGCAAGCGCCGAAGCGAACAGAACCGATTTAAGGGAAATGTTCATTGGGGGGTGACTCCTCTCTGTTTCTCTTGGTCTCGCGGGCGCAATAAAAATGGATTCACCTCGACCGAAAGGACTCAGCCGGGCTGCACGCGCGGATGAATTATCCTACCCATACACCGGCAGATAGCTCAACTCCCTCGCAAGCGGAATTGTCACCCCGCGGGACCGACATAAAGATGTGTATTTTCTGAGTCTTGGGTGAAATTCGCCCCGGTCTCAGGCATGGAATGACGCAGCGTCATGGCCCCGGCTTTGACCTTTCGGTAAAGGTTGCCATTCAAGCCCGCCCATGCGAGCCTCGCGCCGAATGCAAGGCCTTGGGAGGGTAAAGTGCAACGCGAACGCGAGGCAGGGGCAGCGCAGAAGGCGGGTGGCGCGCAGCTTCCGCAGCCCGTCGAAGCCCGAAATCCCGGCATGGAACTCGACATGGATTGGGTGATGTCGGCCAAGGCCAACCGCTCGGCCATCGAGCGCCGCGCCGCCAGCATCGGGGCGCGCCGGCCTCTGAAAAAAGACCATCAGGCGGCGTGGCTTCTGAAGGCGATCACGATGATCGATCTCACGACGCTTTCGGGTGACGACACGCCCGGCCGCGTCCGCCGGCTCTGCGCCAAGGCGCGCAACCCCGTGCGCGCGGATCTGCTCGATGCCTTGGGCATGGGGCCGATCACCACCGGGGCGGTTTGTGTCTACCACGAGATGGTGCCCACCGCCGTCGAGGCCCTCGCCGGCAGCGGCCTGCCTGTCGCGGCTGTCTCAACAGGTTTCCCCGCCGGGCTCAGCCCCTACCGGCTGCGCATTGCCGAGATCGGCGAAAGCGTCGCCGTCGGCGCCAAGGAGATCGACATCGTCATTTCGCGCCGGCATGTGCTCACCGGAAACTGGCAGGCCCTCTACGACGAGGTTCGCGAGATGCGCCGCGAATGCGGTGACGCGCATATGAAAACGATCCTCGCGACCGGCGAATTGGGCAGCCTGCGCAACGTCGCCCGCGCCTCGCTGGTGTGCATGATGGCGGGCGCCGACTTCATCAAGACCTCGACCGGCAAGGAAAGCGTGAACGCCACCCTGCCCGTGTCGCTCGTGATGATGCGCGCGATCCGCGACTACCACGAGCGCACCGGCTACCGCGTCGGCTACAAGCCCGCGGGCGGCATCTCGAAGGCAAAGGACGCACTGGCCTATCTGGCGCTTCTGAAAGAGGAGCTGGGCGATGCCTGGCTCACGCCGCATCTCTTCCGCTTCGGCGCCTCGTCGCTTCTGGGCGACATCGAGCGCCAGCTTGAGCACCACGTCACCGGCCACTACTCCGCCAGCTGGCGGCATCCGATGGGATAAGACCATGACCGTCAAAGACATCTTCGAAAGCATGGACTGGGGCAAAGCTCCGGAGAGCGACGGCGAAGTGCAAAGCTGGCTCGACGCGCACGGCCGCCAGTTCGGCCTGTTCATCGACGGCGGCTGGACCGAACCGGGCGACCTCTTCGAAAGCCGCAACCCCGCCAACGGCGAGACCTTAGCCGAGATCACCCAGGCCGGGGCCGACGACGTCGACGCCGCCGTGCGCGCCGCGCGCCGTGCCCAACCGAAATGGGCCAAGCTCTCGGGCCACACCCGCGCGCGCTATCTCTATGCCCTCGCCCGCCTGATCCAGAAGCACAGCCGGCTCTTCGCCGTGCTCGAGACGATGGACAACGGCAAGCCGATCCGCGAAGCCCGCGACATCGACGTGCCCCTCGTGGCGCGCCACTTCTACTACCACGCCGGCATGGCCCAGTTGCAGGACGCCGAACTGACCGACCGCGAGGCCCTCGGCGTCGCCGGGCAGATCATCCCGTGGAATTTCCCGCTCCTGATGCTCGCCTGGAAGGTCGCGCCCGCGATCGCCATGGGCAACACCGTGGTGCTGAAGCCCGCCGAGTTTACCTCGCTCACCGCGCTTCTGTTTGCCGAAATCTGCACCGAGGCGGGCCTGCCCAAGGGCGTGGTCAACATCGTCACCGGCGACGGCCGCACCGGCGAGGCGATCACCGCCCACGAGGACATCGACAAGATCGCCTTCACCGGCTCCACCGAGGTCGGCCGGATCATCCGCAAGGCCACCGCCGGCAGCGGCAAGAGCCTGACGCTCGAACTCGGCGGCAAGTCGCCCTACATCGTCTTCGATGACGCCGACATCGACAGCGCGATCGAGGGCCTCGTGGATGCGATCTGGTTCAACCAGGGCCAAGTTTGCTGCGCCGGGTCGCGCCTGCTCGTGCAGGAAAGCATCGCCGACGCATTCCACGCCAAGCTCAAGGCCCGCATGTCCAAGCTGCGCATCGGCGACCCGCTCGACAAATCCATCGACGTCGGCGCTCTGGTCGACCGCATCCAGCTTGAGCGCGTTGCGCAGATGGTCGAAGACGGCGCCGGGGCCGGCGAGCTCTACCAGACCCCCTGCACGCTCCCCAATCGCGGCTGCTACTACCCGCCCACGCTGATCACCGGCCTCTCGACCTCCGACACGCTGATGCAGGAGGAAATCTTCGGCCCCGTGCTCGTGTCGACCACCTTCCGCACCCCGGCCGAGGCTGTCGAGTTGGCCAACAACACCCGCTACGGACTGGCGGCGACGGTCTGGAGCGAGAACCTCAACCTCGCGCTCGACATTGCCCCCAAGCTGGCGGCGGGCGTGGTCTGGATCAACACCACCAACGCCTTCGACGCGGCGGCCGGCTTCGGCGGCGTGCGCGAGTCCGGTTACGGCCGGGAAGGCGGTTGGGAGGGCCTGCTGGCCTACACCAAGCCCATTGGGAAAACAAAGCCGCTCACCCCGATCACCGCCGTGCCCGCGCCAAAAAACGCCACGGTGGATGAGCTCGACCGCACCGCCAAGCTCTACATCTCCGGCAAGCAGGCCCGCCCCGACGGCGGCTATTCGCGCGCGATCTGGTCACCCTCCGGCAAGCTCCTCGGCCACGCAGGCCTCGCCAACCGCAAGGATGTGCGCAACGCCGTCGAGGCGGCGCGTGGCGCGGCGGGATGGGCCAGGGCCACCGCCCACCTGCGGGCTCAGATCCTCTACTACATTGGCGAGAACCTCTCCGCGCGGGCCGACGAATTTGCCCACCGGATCAACCAGATGACCGGCAAACGGGGTGGCGCCTCGGAGGTGGAAAAATCGGTCGACCGGCTCTTCACCTATGCCGCCTGGGCCGACAAGTTCGACGGCGCGGCCAAGCCCGTGCCGCTGCGCGGCACCGCGTTGGCGATGCATGAGCCGGTGGGTGTGATCGGTGCCTTCTGCCCCGACGAAGCTCCCCTCCTCGGCCTCGTCTCGCTGATGGCCCCCGCCATCGCGATGGGAAACCGGGTGGTGCTCGCCGCCTCGCAGCCCTACCCGCTTGCCGCCACCGATTTCTACCAGGTGCTCGACACGTCGGACGTGCCTGCCGGCGTGGTGAATATCCTCACGGGCCTGCATACCGACTTCGCCAGCGCCATGGCCGGCCATCTCGACGTCGACGCGGTCTGGGCCCATTCCGGCGCCGATATCTCGTCGCTGGTCGAACACGAAAGCGCGGGCAACCTCAAGCGCACCTGGGTGAATAACGCCCGCGCGCGCGACTGGACGGGCCCGTCGGGCGAGGGCCGCGAGTTCCTGAACCACGCCACCGAGGTGAAGACGACGTGGATCCCCTACGGGGAGTAGGGATTGCGACCGCTCCGCGGCCGCGGCGGGGCCTCGCTTCGCTCGGCCGAAAAACCCCGCCCCTTTCGGGACGGGGCGGCTTTCACCTTTCACGGTCATCGGCGTCCCCGCCTGTACCGCGCGTTCACCTTGCCGCATCACCCTTAACACCGGGTTAACGGCCATGCCCGGTTTTACTTTCTTGCCTCCGGCGGGGATATTTTTGGAAAGATGAAGACCAGCACATCCTCTTCTTTCATCTTTCTTGAAATATCCCGGGGGGCTCGGGGGGCTGGCCCCCCGGCGGGTCGGACCGGCGCAAGCCGGTTCGAAATCTAGAGCAGCTCGGCAAGCACCAAGGCCATCACACCAGCGCTGTCCACCATGTCGTCGATCCCGATCCATTCGTCGGGCTGATGGGCCAGGTCGAGCACGCCGGGCCCGTAGGCAATGCAGTTGTGCAGCCGCCCGATCCGGTCGATGTGCTTCTGGTCATAGGTGCCGGGCGAGACCACATAGTCGGGCTGCGCCCCCAACACCTTTTCGATCGCATCCGCCGTCGAGCGCACAACCGGCGCGTCGCGGTCGGTCATCGTCGGGATCACCTCGTGCAACTCGCGGATCTCGTAGTCGAAGCCCGGCCGCTCGGCCTTCACCCGCTCCATCAGCGTGCACACCTCGTCTTTCACGTCACCGATGTCTTCCTCGATCAGGAAGCGCCGGTCGATCACGATCCGGCAGCGGTCGGCCACGCAGGGCGCTGGAAAGCCGGTGAACCCGGGCGCGGGCTCCGCCTCGCCGCCGTGGATCGAATTGATGTTCAGCGTCGACTGCTTCGCCCCTTCCGGCACCACCGGCATGTCGGTGCGCTTCTGCGCGAGAAGCGGGTAGAGCGAGCGCTCCATCTCCTCCAGCACCGCGCCCATGTGGCGGATTGCGCTGTCGCCGAGGAAGGGCATCGAGCCGTGGGCGATGCGCCCCTTGGTTTCGATCTCGGCCCACCAGACGCCGCGGTGGCCAAGGCAGATCCGGTCCTTGTTCAAGGGTTCGGGGATGATCACGTGCTGCACCCGGTCGGGCGAGAAATATCCGCGTTCGGCGAGGTAGGCGACCCCGCCGTAGCCTCCCGATTCCTCGTCTGCCGTGGCGCTCACCTCGATCGCCCCGGCGAAGTCCGGCTTCGCCGCGATGAAGGCCTCCGCCGCGATGATCGCGCTGGCCAGCCCGCCCTTCATGTCGCAGGTGCCGCGGCCGTAGATCCTGCCGCCGACCACCTCCGCCCCGAAGGGATCGCGGGTCCAGCCTTCGCCGACTTCGACCACGTCGTGATGGCCGTTGAAATGCACGCAGTCGCCCGGTCGTCCCCCCTCGTAGCGCGCCACGAGGTTCCAGCGCGGCCACGCGTCGCTGTCGCCCGGCGCACCCTCGGCCCGGATCCGCTCGACCTGCCAGCCCCGCGCCTGCATCCGGGCGCCGAGCCACTCCACCAGCCGGAGATAGTCCCGCCCGGGCGGGTTCAGCGTGGGAATGCGCACGAGGTCTTGCGTGAGCGCGACAAGCTCATCGCGGCGCGCGGCCACCTCGGCCAGAACGTTGTTGGTCAGATCGGTCATGGCCCCACGTTAGGCCCGAACCGACCCCGGCACAATCTCAGTAGAACACCGCCATCACGCCCTGGCTGACCGCGAGGAAGAGCAGCGTCATGATCCCGCCTGAGCGCAGGAAATCCGCCACCCGGTAGCCCGCCGGGCCCATGATCAGGGCGTTGACCTGATGCGTCGGGATCAGGAAGGAGTTCGAGGTCGAGACCGCCACGGTGAGCGCGAAGATCGCCGGGTCGCCCCCCGCTTCGCGCGCGATCGAGACGGCGAGCGGCACCAGAAGCACCGTCGCCCCGACGTTCGACATCACCAGCGTGAACCCCGTGGCCAGCACCGCGACGCCCAGCTGAAGCGACCACACCGGCCAGCCGTGCAACAGCATGAGCACCTTGTGGGCGATCCAGTCCGCCGTTCCGGTATGTTGCACCGCCATCCCCAGCGGGATCAGCGAAGCGAGCAGAAACACCGTGCTCCAGCTCACCGCGCGATAGGCCTCGTCCATGGTCAAGACCCGCGCCGCAACCATGCCGACAGCGCCGACAAGCAGCGCCAGCGAAAGCCGCAGATCGGTAAACAGCACGAGCGACAGCGCGATGGCGAAAAACAGCAGCGCCCAGCCCATCTTGCGCGGGCGAAGCTCTTCCTCGGGGAAATCGGAGGTGATCACGACGAAATCGCGGTTCTGCTTGAGAAGCGAGAGCATGTCCCACGGCGTGTGCACCACCAGCGTATCGCCCGCCTGCAACGGCACCGTGCCCAGATGCACGGCCTGGTGATCGGGCGTTTCGACAAGGCTCAGCGTTTCTTCGCCGCGGTGGATGGCCAGAAGGCTCATGCCGTAGGTCAGCCGGAAGCGAAGCTCCGAGGGGGTCTTGCCAATGATCGAGGCGCCCGGCTTGACCACGATCTCCGCCACCCCCGCCTGGGTCGTGGCGAAATCGTCGGCAAATTCCTCGAGCTGCGGCAACATCTTCAGCCCGTAGATGTCACAGATCTCGGCGATGACCTTGCGCCGCCCGAGAATGGCGAGCCGGCAGGGGGCGGTGATCGTCGTCGTCGTCGACGGATTGAGCGTCTTGTCCCCCGCATGCGCCATGCCGATGATATACAGGTTATGGGCCGTCATGATGTCGTCCATCTTGTGGCCCGTGAGAATGCTGCCTTCTGGCAGATCCACCTCGACGAGGTCGGCCTTCAGCCCGTAGGTCTGCTTGAGATAGTCGCCGATCGATTGTCCCGCCGTCGCGTCCTCGCCCTTCGCCCGGGCCGGCAGGACCCAGCGGCCGAAAAGCACGAAGTAGAGGATGCCGGTGGCGATGAGCGAAAGCCCGATGGGCGCCGGGGCGAATAGCCCGAACTCGGCCATTTTCTCGCCCACCGGCAGATCTTCGTTGGTGCCCTCGATGAGGTCGTTGAGCAGGATCATCGGCGACGAGCCGACCATCGTCATCGTGCCGCCGAGGATCGCGGTAAAGCCCATCGGCATCAGCAGGCGCGACAAAGGCAGCCCGGTGCGCGCCGAGATGCGCGAGACCACCGGCAGAAACAGCGCCGCGGCGCCCACGTTCTGCATGAACGACGAGATCACGCCCACCGTGCCCGAGATGATCGGGATGATCCGCGCCTCGCTCTCGCCGCCGACCCTGAGAATCCATGCCGCGACCTTGTTCATGATCCCGGTCCGGTCCAGCCCCGCGCCGATGATCATCACCGCGATGATCGAGATCACCGCGTTCGAGCTGAACCCCGAGAACAGGTGCGCCGGGTCGGCGATATGCTCGAACCCGGGCAGGTAGTTCAGCACCCCGATCGTGACCATGATCATCACCGCCGCAAGATCGACGCGGACGATCTCGCTGGCAAAAAGGAAGATGGTGAGGCCAAGCAGCCCCAGCACCACCATCATCTCCATCGTCAACGTGACCGCTTCCACCCGCGCCCCTCCCGAATGCTTCCGTGTTCCGAACGTCCCCAATCCCTAACATCACCCGAAAGCAGCCCGCAAAGCAAAACCGCGGCGATTGACGAGCGATGCGAAAATTGATCGCAATCCCGGATTGCGCCTCCCCATGTTATTGAAATCGCGCTAGTCTGGACCCAGTTCAATGTTACACCCATTTACTTTGAGAGGATACGATGGCCGCGAACCTCGACGCGCAGATTACGGAAAGCCAGAAACAGGTCGCAGAAGCGCAAAGCAAGATCGCCGAACTGACCACCCGGATCGAAACCGCCCGCACCAAGCTGGACTCGGGCGAGGACATTGCCATCGACATCGAAAACGCGACGCTCGACGACGTTCATGCCCATACCCAGGTGATGAACGCCAATATCGCCGAGTTGATCATGGGGCTCGATGACGTCACCGCCGCCTTCTCGAAGGATTTCGACGAGATGCGCTCTAAAACCGGCTGGGAAAGCTTCGTCGGCATCTTCTCCAAGCACAAATCCGAGAGCCTGCGGCAGGAGCGGATGCGCACCGCGTCGATCGACGACAAGTTGCAGGACCTGATCTCGAAATCAGACGTGATCGTTCAGCTGTTGCAGGGTCAGCTCGACATGCTGAATGACCAGAAATCCCGGGTCGAAACCAACCTCGGCGAAACCCTCGACGACCGCGAAATGACGGTGAGCGAGCTCGAGCAGGTCCGCGCCGACATCCAGGCAATGGACCCGGCCATCATCGAGCTGGAAAACAAGATCGCCGTGGAACAGGACGCCGCCGCGCGCACCAAGCT
>JANTFS010000019.1 GCA_024763335.1 Paracoccaceae bacterium
TGGATGCGATCACTGCTATTTTGAGAGAACAATCAGGCCTAGGGGGCGACACGCAGGAGGAGTTACTAGAAGCACTGATATACGAGCAAACGAGGGCATTTAGAGTCGCAGTTACAGCCATGCCAGAAAACGCAAACGCGGGTGGCTACCAACATATTTTTAACGACTTTGACAAACACGCCCTCGGTGCGGAAACCGTACGGCTGGCAGAAGTCCTGCCATCCGATGATACCCGATCATTTTTGAAATCTTTGGCGAGAAAGGTCAGGCGAGAAATAAAGAGGATCGCAGATAATGTTTGATCCGGTAACAGAGGAGTTGATCGCGGGATCGCCAGATCTGAAAAGCTTGAGTGCGTCGGAACTGGTCGAGTTACTCACGTCTGCCAGCGTAGAAATAGCGACCGCGCGGCTTCTAGCAGACAACTTAGAGACGCTGCCGGACGAACTGATTGCCGTCAGGTCGAAGATGAGTCGATTGGCAGATGTTTTTGAGGCTCAAGTTGCTTTGGGTGTAAATCCGGAACGCTTGCGATCAATTGCATTCGTTGCGGGATCTGCACGTCAAATCGTTGATCGATTAGATGGGCTAATCCTGACTGAAGAGCGCCAAAGCCTTCTTAGTGAGGATTGCATCGGGCCTGATATCGCTTCCTCCTTGCTTTTTCTGGCGTCTGAACGGTTTTCCGATGCGTCGGAGGTCGGTCGCAGCATCAGAGCGACTGGTGAAGAAAATGCACTTAGGCGACTGCTGATCCTGACGCTCGGCCGTCTTGCACGGGGGCAATACGAAGATATCTCCAACACGGAAATCGAACAGGTAGATGCTGGTTCGGAAACAAGTGAGGCACTTGCCACTGACCTGCTTTACAGGGAAATTCTCCGGTCGCTTATTACGTTCTCGAAATTCTCGGTAGGTCATTCGGAACCTGGGGCTCTTGAAGACGTACACTCGACTCTTCAACGAGTTATCTCTCTAGCCGGGCCTTTGTCAGAGAGTTTGGATGGCGTGGCTGACACTCCGATTGTTGCGTTGACCACTTTTCCCGGACCGCACCATCTCGCTTCCCTTTTGCGCATTTCCCTCGGAGCCGTGGCTGACAATCTATTGGTTAGCATTCCGAACCCGAATGGCACTGATCACGGAGCTTGGCGTGACTGGATAACCCGGGAGGCCAAGAGATGGCCTCTAATCTGGGAGAACCACAAAGCTGCTATTGCAACTGGTTTCTTAGATGTGGGCTCTTCCATGATCATGACCACGCCAACTGGCACAGGCAAATCTACCCTATCTGGCTTGAAGATTGCCGCGACGTTGGCGTCAGGAAAATCCGTCCTTTATCTGGCACCGACCCACGCGCTCGTCTCACAAGTAGAGTTTGATCTTAATGAACGTCTCTCAGAGCTAGCTGTAGCCCAAAGCCTTGACGAGCTTACCTTGGACGAGACAGTGGAAAGACTGCCCGACATTGCTGTCATGACGCCTGAGAAGTGTTTTGCTCTTCTGACCTTTGCACCCCATCTTTTTCAAAACGTTGGTCTGTTGGTGTTCGATGAATTTCACCTGATGAGCGCCGCCATCGATCCTACTTCTCCCACCGGCATTCGAGCTGACCGGAGAAGCATCGACGCGATGCTTTGCTTTTTGCAGTTCGGTCAGATCAATGAGAGTTCCGATTTTTTGCTACTGTCTGCGATGATCTCGAATGGATCAGAGCTGAAGGACTGGCTCGAAAACCGAACTGGTCGTCCTTTCGTGGCCTTTGACTATGAGTGGAAGCCGACCCGCCAGCTTCGGGGATGTGTAGTGTATTCGCACACTGAACTTAGGGATTTCACCGCACAATTGAGCAATGGCATCACGCCGGACGTGTCGGTCACTCCGTACGGCTTGTTTGCGCTGGAATCGAATTGGCTACCACAGCCAAACAGTTCAAGTGCACTCAAACCCCTTTCAGATAGTCCGATACCGCTAGGCATAAGTAGGCCCAACAAGGTGGGGTGGCGCCAGTTAACGTCCAACCGCAACGAGGTAGCAGCAGAACTGGCCATTAGGCTGGCGCAGCATGGGCTGAAGGTCCTTGTATTCTGTGAAAGCATCAACTTCACAATATCAACTGCCAAAAAGATTAACGCGCGGTTCTCTGCTATAGAGCCGACACTTACGGCTGATCAGTCCGTTTTGAGGGAAACTGCGATTGAGGAGATCGGCAATGTCGAATCCATCTATGACGCAGGGAGCAAAATTGCGGCGGTCCACCATGGTGAGCTTCTTCCTTACGAGCGTCGACTTGTTGAGGGTTTGTTTCGGTCCAAAGAAAGCGGCCTAAACGTGCTTGTTGCGACATCCACACTTGCGCAGGGGCTAAACCTTCCCTGTGATGCCGTAATTCTTGCGGGGACCGACCGACTAGACCCAGAGACTGAAAAACGAAAAAACATGCAAGAGCATGAAATTCTGAATGCCTTGGGGCGCGCAGGCCGCGCTGGTCATGCTTCTACGGGTTTAGCTCTAGTTGTCCCCGGCAATCCGGTCCCTTGCGATTTGAACACTTACGTGCCCCGAGAGACCGTAGTCACTAGTATGGTTCTCTCGTCCAAAGACAGATGTGTTCCCCTTATTGATCCGCTTTGCACATTGCTTGACGAAATAGAGGTAGAGGCCACCGGGCGTCCCGTCGCTGAGTACCTCGCGCGAAAACTCACTGTATCATTGAAGCCAAACGAGGATGGAACAACTCCTTTTCAGCGTCTTACTTCTCGGTCTTTTGGATACTTCCAGAAGCGGTCTGCCGACGCCGCAAACGCGGATGCATGGCTGAATGGTCGCAAGCAGAAACTTGAACAAGTGTTGTCTGACGCGGAACCGGAAACTCCTGCTACATGGCAAGAGGCGCTCGCCGCAAAAACGGGGGCGAGCCTAAAGTTTGTCCGCAGGCTTGAAAGCGCACTTCCGTCAGCACCATGGCCATCCGTTCAGGCCATAGATTGGGTGATATGGGTATTGGAGCAGTTCGACCCCAAGGAGGAAGACTTTGACGCATTCTTCAGGCCCGAGGGCTTGGAGAAGATATTTGCGAGAGCATACAAGAACCAGAAGGATCAAGTGGCAAAGCGAACTGTGGCACTCGCTGGCATTCGCGAACTCCTGTCAGACTGGTTTGACCAGAAGACTCTATTGGAACTGGATGCAACAGTATTGGGTTTCATTGTGAAAAATGAAACCCCGGTCAAGATACCCACCAAGTCCGACGGGATGGCGAAGTTCGCGAGGCGTTTTTCGAACCGCTTTGCGTCCGAGATTAGCTTCGTTATGAGTGCGTTGGCCCAGTTGGTAACAGAAATTGAACTTGCCACTGGCACGGACCTTGCGCCGATGCCGGGCTTCCTACCACAACTCGTTCGTTTCGGCTTTCCAACACCCTATCACTTTGCGCTTAGCCGAGAGCTATCCACGTCAGCGCGCATCGAAGTGCAAAAGCAATACGAAGGTATCTCGAAGTACATCGAGCATGACCCTTCTGACGATTGGGACGCCGTGCGAACTAAAGTAACGAACGCGATGTCCGTATCTCTTTTCCAAGACATTAGTGAAGATGACATCAAGGCTTTTGAAGAGCTTTTCAAAAAGGACATCGACCCAGAGTGAGGCTGCGAATAGCGCGAACGGCCCAAAAACGGCGAACGCCGTTCACGAAGATCCAAGATCGGCAATTGGCACCCATTTGGCACCCAGCCAGCCAGCTCATTGAAGAACGCGGAGGGTGCTTCGTCTTAAGGTGCTGATTTTAAGGTGTTAAATGGTGCCCGGGGGCGGAATCGAACCACCGACACGAGGATTTTCAATCCACTGCTCTACCCCTGAGCTACCCGGGCACGGGTGAACGCAGCGCGTTCGGGTCGCGGTTTTCTAGTCGGGCGGAGAGCGGGTGTCCAGAGGAAATCTGGCCGGACCCCTCACTGCGTCTTTGGTGGCGTTTTGGCCAGTTCCTGTGCCGCCGCCTCGAGATCTTCGGCTGCTTCGGCGGGAATCGCGTAGCCGCCGTGGAGCCAGCGGCCGAGGTCAACGTCAGCGCAGCGTTTCGAGCAGAACGGGCGGTATTTTTCCGCCGTATCCTTTCCGCAGATCGGGCAAGTCATGCGAGCACCTCCTCGATTGGGCGACGTTCGCGTTTGCGTTGCAATTCGAAATGGCCCAAGGGTGTCCAGCCTGCCAGTGAAGTGTCCACCGGGTCGGCGCGAAAGGCGGCCTTGAGCGCCTGTTCGACGCGGCGCCTGTCCTTCTTCGGCATCGGGGCGAGATCCAGGGTGATCTGGCCGCCGAGTCCACGGATGCGCAACTGGCGCGGCAGCTCGCGTGCGAGGGCGATGTTGGCCTTGAGCCCGGCGGCCGGCGATGTATCGCCCCCGGTATTCACATCCACGGCGACGAGCGCGCGGGTGGGTTCGATGCAGGCAGTCCCGCCGCCCGGCAAGGAAACCTGCGGGGATTGCAGCGTCGAAATCACCGCATCGATGCCATGCTTGGCGAAGCTGCCCGGCGCTTCATCCGTCAGATCCGGGGCCGGCCAGTCGCGCCAGGCGAGGAGATGGGCGTCAGGCCCGTCGACGAGCAACTCCGGTGGGCCGGTCACATCCGCCGCGACCGCCGCGGCGAGATCGCGCATCGCGGCAATGTCTTCGGCCACCGCGTCGGGCGCCGCCTCGGCCGCCTCCGAGCGCAGGATCAAGCCGGTGGTGCCCGGCTCGGCCATTTCTTCGTGCGCGACCGCCAGCAGCCGCACCCGGACTTCTTCGTCACGGATCCGGCGCGAGACGTTGATCCCGGGCGCGTCCGGGGTCACGATGGCGTAGCGTGACTTGAACAAGACGCGGCTGGTAAGCGGCACAGCCTTGCCGGGCTCGGCCCAGCCAGTCACCTGCACCAGCACGGCCTGCCCCGGCTTCAGCCCCGTCGCGCCACGCAGGAATCCGCTGCCTTCGGGCAGCTTGACGAACATGCCGCCCTGCCCCTTCACCGGCCGGTCACAGACCGCACGATAGATCGCGCCCGGGCGGGGCGCATCGTCACTGGCATCGATCAGCAGATCGTCGAGCTGGCCATCAACGAGCAGGGCCGCGGCCTTTCGGCCGTCGATTTCATCGAGGGCAATCAGACGGCCCTTCATGACCAGCCCTCCAGAACAGGATAGCCGGCGGCTCTCAGAAGTGTTTCCGTTTCGGCGACCGGCAGCCCCATCACCGCGCTGTAGCTGCCCTGGATCCAGGGAATGAACGCGCCCGCCGGCCCCTGGATGGCATAGGCGCCGGCCTTGCCCTTCCAGTCGCCCGAAGCGATGTAGGCGTCGATCTCGGCGTGCGACAGACGTTTCATCTTCACCGTCGTGATCACGTCCCGGCTGAAACTGCGATCGGCATTGCGCACGACGACGCTGGTGATCACCTTGTGCCGGCGCCCCGACAGCTGCTTCAGAAAGGCCTCCGCCTCGTCGGCATCGGCCGGCTTTCCCAAGATCCGCCGCCCAAGCGCGACGGTGGTATCGGCGCAGAGCACGACCTCATCCTCAGCCACATCCATCGCGGCGGCTTTTTCGGCCGCGATGCGGCGGCAATAGTGCAGGGGAATTTCGCCAGCTTGCGGGGTTTCGTCGGTTTGCGGCGGGCGCACCGCATCGGGCGTGATCCCGAGTGTCAGAAGCAGTTCGGCTCGCCGAGGCGAGCCGGACCCGAGGATCAGTTTTGGGGCAGGCACGCGGCCCACGTCACTTGAAGCGGAAATTGATCCGGCCCTTCGTCAGATCGTAGGGCGTCATTTCCACCTGGACCCGGTCGCCGGCCAGAACACGGATGCGATTCTTGCGCATCTTGCCTGCCGTGTGCGCGATGATCTCATGGCCATTGTCCAGCTCGACCCGGAACGTCGCGTTCGGCAGGAGTTCCTTCACGACACCGGGAAATTCGAGCAGTTCTTCCTTGGCCATGGTCACTCCATATTTGATCGTCCACCGATTTGTGGACGGGCCTTAGATGGCCCCATTTCCCCAGATTTTCAAGCGCTAATCATCTGAGCGCGACGGTTTGAACCGCCGCCGCGGCCCTGTCCTGCTCGGGCCAGTGCGCCATGGTGCGCACCTGACCGTTCGCACGCGCCGCCGCGACCGCGGAAAGGTCAACCTCGGCGATGGTCCAGCCTGGCGCGTTCATCTCGCCCTCAGCAATGATGCCGGTGGGCGGAAATCCGAGGTCGGGCGGGCCATAGATCGCCGCCTTGCCGGTGTTCCGGTCCACCACCGGGTTCCACGGCGCAGCCCCTTGCGTCGGCGCATGCGCCACCACGCATTGCCCTTCGAGCGCACGGGCCATCGCGCCGATGCGCACCCGGCTGTAGCCTTCGAGCGCCTCGGTGGCAGACGGCACGAGGATGATCTGCGCCCCCGCCTCGACCAGCGCGCGGGCGAGCAGCGGGAACTCGGCGTCGTAGCAGATCAGCACACCGATGCGGCCCAGCGAGGTGTCCATCACCACCAGCGGATCGCCGGGCGCGAGGCCCATCGGGTCACGTTCCCAGCGGGTCATGATCTGCTTGTCGTGATGCTGCCGCTTGCCGTCCGGGGTGAGAAACATTGCCCGGTTCACGACGCGCTCGCCGGCGAAAAACGGCCCCGACCCGGTGAGGATATGCACGCCGTGGCGCGCCGCCAGCTCTGCGTGCAGATCCCATGCTTCCGGCAGAGCCGCACTCACCGCGCGCATCGACCCGAGCACATCTTTCGCCACCGCGCGCCCGGCAAAAGCGGCATATTCCATCGCCGCGTATTCGGGGAACACGAGCAAATCCGCCCCCTGCCCCGCCGCCTCGGCAACCCAGGACGAGAGCTTGTCGGCATAGCAGCCAAACCCTTCCATCCAGTCGATCGGGTAGCAAGCCGCAGCGATCTTCACGGCCTGCCCTCCATCGATCGGCATGGCCCGGGGAGTTTGCTGTCATCGGGCATGCTCATACCTCCTCATAGTCCAGATCCGGCAAAGGCGGACCGAACCGCGCGATCATCCGTTCGCGGATCTGGTCGCGCGTCTGGCGATAGGCCGCCAGCTTGTCGTCGCGCCGGGCGCCAAGCCCGGTGGGGTCGAGCACCGGCCAGTATTCCACCTCGAGGTGGTGATACCGCGTCAGTTCGAGCACCCGGCGCTGGCTTGCCGGGCTGAGGGCCACGATGAGATCGTAGGCCGACAGATCGTCGCCCCATTGCTGCATCTCGTCAAACGAGCGCACCTTGTGCTGATGCAGCGGCACGCCGATCTCATCGCAGACCGACACCGAGAAGCCGTCGACCTCGAGCTCGCTCTTCACGCCCGCCGATTGCACGAACACCCGGTCGCCGTAGAATTTCTTCATCATGCCCTCGGCCATCGGCGAGCGCACCGCGTTGTGATCGCAGCAGAACAGCACCGACTGGGGGAGCACGGCAACCACCGGATCAACCCCAGTGCAGCACGCAGATGAGGGTGAAAAGGCGGCGGGCCGTGTCGATGTCCACCTCCGCCTTGCCTTCGAGCCGCTCCTGCACGACGCGGGCGCCTTCATCGTGGATGCCACGCCGGGCCATGTCGATGGTCTCGATCTGGGCGGGGGGCAGCTTCTTCACCGCATCGAAATAGCTTTCGCAGATCTGGAAATAGTCTTTCACCACCTGCCGGAACGGGCCGAGAGAGAGGTGAAACTCGCCGGCCTTCTGATCGCCGTCTTCCGTCGTGATGTCGACGACAAGCCGTTTGTCGCGGATCGACAGGTGCAGCGCATAGGGACCGTCGGGCGGGGTCTGGTCGCCGCGCGCAACCGGGGCGAAGGTGTTCTGTTCCAACAGGTCGAACACCGCCACCTTGCGCTCTTGCTCGATCTCGGGTGTCGGCGCGGCAAGTCCGGTATCGTCAATCTCGATCTTGGATATGCGGTTCATCGGCGGTTCGTCCCGGCATAGGTCGTGCCGAACAGCTACCCGATGCGCGGGGCTGACACAATCAGGCTCACGGCGCCCCGGCAATGGCCCTGAACGTGATCCAAAGCCCCCAGACGGCCAGGACACTGCCGGAGACGAGGTCAAGCCAGCGGGTGAGCGTGTCGGTCAGGCGATTGCGGGCCAGCATCGCCGCCGTGGCAAGGATGAGCCACCAGAGCGCCGACCCGGCGAAAACCCCGCCAACCAGAAGATAGGGCGCGGCGGGGCTGGAGGCGGCGCTGGCGCCGAGCCCCGCAACCAGCGCCGCGAAGGCGAGGATCGTCATCGGGTTCGAGAGGGTCAGCAGGTAGCCCGACAGGAAGGCGCCGCCAAGCCCGCGCCGTGCCGCCGTCTCCGCGGGCCGGTCGCCCGAATGCCCTCGCCAGAAGCTCCTCAGTGACATCGCGCCCAGCGCCGCGATCATCAGCCCGCCACCGATCTGCATCGCCCCTGCGTAGGCGACCAGCACCCCGCTCAACGCGAAACCGGCGGCCACCATCAGCCCATAGGTCGCATCGGCGCTGGCCACCCCGAGCCCGGTGGAAAACCCCGTGGCCCAGCCGCGCGCGAGAGTGCGCTTGATGCACAACAGGCCGATCGGGCCAACCGGGGCGGCCACCGCAACGCCGACGCCGATGCCTTTGAGAAACACCTCAAGCATCCGGGCCTGCGCGCAGCGGCAGTGCCGCGGTTTCCTTCACCGTCTCGAGGGCAAATATCGTCTCGGTGCGGGTGACGGCCGCGAGCGGCTTCACGACCTCGGCGAGGAAGCGCTGCATCGCGGCCATATCGGGAAGCCGGAGCTTGGCCAGATAGGAATGCGCGCCCGAAATGTGATGAAGCTCCAGAACCTCGGCCCGTCCAGCCAGCGCGGCGCAGGCCTCCGACTCGCCGTCATGGGTCATGTCGATGAGAACGAACGCGCACAACGGCACGCCAAGCGCCGCAGGCGAAAGCGCCGCGTGCCAGCCGGTGATCACCCCCGAGGATTGCAGGCGGCGCAGCCGATCGGCCGCCGTCGAGAGCGGCAGGCCGACAGCCTTGGCCAGTTGGGCCGTCGATTGCTTCGCGTCGGCCTGGATGAGTGCGCACAGATCTCGGTCAATTTCGTCCATGGCCGCGATTTCTACGGCATCTGGCGATCTTTTTCAACTATTCTGCGCGTATCGCTCCCGATGCCCGTAAATTTGCCGCCCCGGTCGCAGCGGCCGGGGCGGCCGGCCGTCGCCTAGTGCATTTTCTCCGCGAGGTTGATCGACACGACCTGGTTGTCGATCCCGTCGATGTGCATCACCGGCCCCGCGGCCTCGGCGTCGAGGCCACGACGTTTTGCCCAGCGCGGCCAGTTGGCCGGGATAAGCCCGAGAACGCGGGTGGCGCCCAGATCGCGTGCGGCCTTCGTCATTTCCTCGATCAGGTGAAGGTGCACCACCCGCCGCAGCTTTTGCGGCGTGTCATGCGCCACGAAAACGCGCGAACTCTCCCACACGTTCTCGGCCACGGGCGCTTCTTCATAGAGCAGGTTCGAGGGAATCGAGTCGAGCAGGCCGAGCTGGGCATCGCGGATCATGTAGGAATAGATCCCGACCCGCGCCGTTGTCGGCGTCAGGCGGATCCCGGCGTAGACCCGGCCGAAATCATGCACCGCGACCCAGCGGCTCGCGGGCGTATCATACTGGTCGAATTCCATGCCCATCGCCTCGGGCAGGTCCCAGTTGTTGCGCACGATAAAACTTTTCCGCCGAGCGCGAAGGAGATTCGCGAAGAGCTCGCCATGGTTGTGCAAATTGGCGAAAGAGAGAGTGGTAGTCTGCATTTTTTTACTCCAAGTCAGGGTTGAACAGCAGCTATCCGCCCTCCCACAACCGAAGCTCGCGCCTGGCTCGACAGATACGACCGATTCTCACAGGCTCAGAGCAACCGGTAGTCCTTCGCGCGCTGTATGGCTTCGGCTGAGGTTCGGGCGAATAGCTTTTTGCGCGCCGACGCGAGCCGGGCCTTGAGGGCCGACTCGGAGATTCCGAGCCGTGCCGCCCCGGCGGCGTAGCGCTCCCCTGACGCGACAACATGCAGCGCCTCGATCTCGGCGGGCGTCAGTTTGTCGGGGGGTTCAGTTTCATTGTGGAGGTGCAGGACAATGCCGGTGGCTGCCGCGATCTCTTCGTCGGTGAACTCGCGGTCCGATCGGGCGATCGAGGCGATGGTTCGCGACGTCATCGGGCCGCAGGAGACGCAGACGCCGTATTTCAGCCCGTAGGTTGCCGCCTCAGCGAGAATCCCGAACGGATCGGGCAGGTCGATCTCGCTCCAGCGGCTGGCGCCGGTCCGATGTATCCCCCAGGCAACGATCGGGTCCCGCAGGGCGTAGGCATTCTGGGTATAGTTGTCGATCCAACGCGCATTGTATGTCTGGAACATCATCAACGGCGCGGCAAACCGGATATGAAGCGCGAGGTAATACCCTTCGGGCGCCTGCATCCCGAGCTCTGCCAGCAATTCGTCTATGGCTTGATTCCGCTGCATACCCTGTAGGTAAGAACGCCATTTCGGCGCACACAACCCCCAATAGCCCCACTTTTGGAATAAATCGCGCTAAGCGCGACGATTTGTTACCCCGAGAGAAACAACCTATCCGAAAGGCCGGGATAGCGCCAGCGACCTTTGCGCGGGCTTTCTTGGCCATTTTCTCGCCGGGTGACCGGATTTCGAGCATGATGCACAAGATCGCATCCGCGCCGAAACGCGCGGTATCCGGCGTTCGGGAGCAGACATCCACAGAGCTTGCCCGGTTGCGCCCGTCATCCCGTCTCGCGCAGGCCGGCCTATCGGCCGAGTTGATCGGGCACTCTTGTCGAGACCCAGTCCCGCACCTCGTTCGACAGGATCGCGGCCTCAACGAATGCCATTCCGTGCAGGCCGTCTTCCAGCGTCGGACAGGTGACCTGCCAAGGTTCAGTGGCAGAGCACAGGCCAAGTGGAGGAAGGGTGTCCGCGCCGAGACCCAAGCAAAGCAGCCCGATATTTCATTGATCTCTGGGCCTTTATGGTGCCGCAGGGGAGGATTGAACTCCCGACCTCACCCTTACCAAGGGTGCGCTCTACCACTGAGCTACTGCGGCGAACCGTGGCCGGCTGATTAGACGCATTTTGCCGATGGCGCAAGCGCAATCTGGACGCTATTTCCCCAACAGGTTAGAGAGGGCGGCATGAGCCGCAAGTCCAGCCCCGAGACGCCGAACAAGACCAGCCCCTCGCGCGAGGATCGGCTGAAATCGGCGCTCAAGGCCAACATGGCGCGCCGCAAGGCGCAGGCCAAGGCTCGGGCGCAGACGGAAGACCGGGCAAACGAAGACCGGGCAAACAAGGAATAGCGAGGCAGGCATGGATTCGATCGTGGTGACGGGGAATGGCCCCCTGACCGGGGAAATCCCCATCGCGGGCGCGAAGAACGCCTGTCTGGCGCTTATGCCGGCAACGCTGCTTTCCGAAGAGCCGCTGATCCTGACGAACGCGCCACGCCTCTCCGACATCGAGACGATGACGGTGTTGCTGCAATCGCTCGGTGCGGATGCGGCGAGCCTGCAAAACGGGCAGGTTCTGGCCATGTCGAGCCATGACCTAACTTCGACCCGCGCGGATTACGACATCGTGCGCAAGATGCGCGCCTCCAACCTCGTGCTCGGCCCTTTGCTGGCGCGCGCCGGGCATGCGGAGGTTTCGCTTCCGGGCGGCTGCGCGATCGGGGCACGGCCAATGGACATTCACATCGACGGGCTGGAAAAGCTCGGTGCCGAGATCGAGCTCAAGGACGGGTATCTCCACGCCAAAGCCGCCGGCGGGTTGAAGGGCGCCGTGATTGATCTGGCCTTCCCCTCGGTTGGCGCGACCGAAAACCTGCTGATGGCCGCGACACTCGCCAAGGGCACGACGGTCATCACCAACGCGGCGCGCGAGCCCGAGATCGTCGATCTTGCGCGGTGCCTGCGGGCGATGGGGGCGCAGATCGAGGGCGACGGCAGCGACCGGATCGAGATCCAGGGCGTCGATCGTCTGGGCGGGGCCACGCATCGCGTGGTCACCGACCGGATCGAGCTGGGCACCTACATGCTTGCTCCGGCCATTGCGGGAGGCGACGTGGAATGCCTCGGCGGACGCCTTGAGCTTGTGCAGAGCTTCGTCGACAAGCTCGATGAGGCGGGCGTGTCGGTGGAAGAAACCGCGCGCGGCTTGCGCGTGCGCCATCATGGCGGCCCGGTCAAGGCGGTCGATGTCACCACCGAGGTGTTCCCCGGCTTTCCGACCGACCTTCAGGCGCAGATGATGGCGCTGCTCACCACCGCCAGCGGGGTCAGCACCCTGCATGAAACGATTTTCGAAAACCGCTTCATGCATGCGCCGGAACTCATCCGCATGGGCGCCGAGATCGAGGTGCAGGGCGGCACCGCGCGGGTGACCGGGGTCGACCGGCTGAAGGGGGCGCCGGTGATGGCCACCGACCTGCGCGCCAGCGTCAGCCTCATCCTCGCAGGGCTGGCCGCCGAGGGCGAAACCGTGGTGAGCCGGGTCTACCACCTCGATCGCGGCTATGAGCATGTGGTCGGAAAACTGTCGGGCGTGGGCGCCAAAATTGAACGGGTGAAGGGCACATGACGGACGATGCACGATTTGAAGACGGCGGCGAAGCGCCGTTGCGGCTGTTGGCCTTCGACACCGACGATCTGAAGGTGATCTCGGCACTCACGCAGGACGCGATCTTCCCGATCACCGAGATGAGCTGGCAGCCCGGGCAGCGGCGGTTTGCGCTCTTGCTGAACCGGTTTCGCTGGGAAGACGCCGAAGCGGCCGAAAGGCGCGGTCGCCCGGTGGAACGCGTGCAGGCCGTTCTCTCGGTGGCGGATGTCGCGAAAGTGAGAAGCCAGGGCGTTGATCGCAGCCAGAAGGATCTGGTCCTGTCGCTTTTGTCGATCGACTTCGAACCAGGCGACGATGGCACCGGGCGGCTGCTGTTCACCCTCGCCGGCGACGGCGCAATCGCACTTGATGTCGAGGCGCTGGACGTGACCTTGCAGGATGTCACCCGGCCCTACGTGGCGCCGTCGAAGACGACCCCGCACCACCCGGAGTGAAACCATGGCGCAATTCCTGAATACCGCCGAGCGCGATTTCGACGCCCGTTTTGCAGCCCTTCTGGGCGCCAAGCGGGAAGATAGCCCCGACGTCGACGACATCGTGGCCGGTATCATCGCGGATGTTCGCGCCCGCGGCGACGCGGCGGTGATCGACCTCACGGAGAAATTCGACCGGCTCTCTCTCAGTGCCGAGACGATGCGGTTCACGCCCGGGCAAATCGCCGCCGAAATCGAAAGGGTTCCGGCCGCCGAGCGTGACGCGCTCGAACTGGCAGCCGAGCGCATCCGCGCCTACCACGTGCGCCAGTTGCCCGAAGATGAGGTCTGGACCGATCCCGAGGGCGCCACCCTCGGCTGGCGCTGGACGCCGGTATCGGCGGCGGGGCTCTACGTCCCCGGCGGCCTCGCCTCCTACCCCTCCTCGGTCCTGATGAACGCCGTGCCCGCGAAAGTGGCGGGCGTCGACAGGCTGGCCGTGACGGTGCCGACGCCAGACGGCATGGTGAACCCGCTCGTCCTGCTCGCCGCCGAAATCGCCGGGGTGGATGAGATCTACCGCATCGGCGGGGCGCAGGCGATCGCCGCGCTGGCCTATGGCACCGAAACCATCGCCCCGGTCGACAAGATCACCGGCCCGGGCAATGCCTTCGTGGCGGCCGCCAAACGGCGGGTCTTTGGCAAGGTCGGCATCGACATGATCGCGGGTCCTTCCGAGATTCTCGTGATCGCCGATGCCGACAATGACCCCGACTTCCTCGCGCTCGACCTGATGAGCCAGGCCGAACACGACGAAAGCGCCCAGTCCATCCTGATCACCGACGACGAAGCCTTCGGCCGCGCCGTCGCCGCGGCGGTGGACAAGCGGCTCGAAACCCTCGAACGCCGCGCCATCGCCGGGGCCAGCTGGCGCGACTTCGGCGCCGTCATCACCGTGCGCGACCTCGACGAAGCCGCCCGGCTGTCCGACCGCATCGCCCCCGAACACCTCGAGCTTTGCGTGGCCGACCCGGACGCGCTTTCACAAAAGATCCACCACGCCGGCGCGCTCTTCCTCGGCGGCTACACCCCCGAGGCCATCGGCGATTATGTCGGCGGGCCCAACCATGTGTTGCCCACCGCCCGGTCCGCGCGTTTCTCCTCGGGGCTCTCCGCGCTTGATTTCCTCAAGCGCACCACCATCGCCAGAATGACCCCCGAAGCCCTCAAGGCCATCGGCCCCGCCGCCGAAACACTGGCGCGCTCCGAAAGCCTTGAAGCCCACGGGCTGAGCGTGCGCGCCCGCCTCGACAAGCTCAACCAAGCCTGACCGACCCTCTTCATCTTTCCTCAAATATCCCGGGGGGTTTGGGGGGCTGGCCCCCCAATCGGTCGCTCCGGGCGCAGCCCGGGCGAAATCCCTAGCCCGTCGACCACGCGCGCGGCTGGCGCATCCCCGCGATCTTGATCGCCTGCTTCACGTAGCCATACGGAAACAGCTCGAACAGCTCCACGCGCCCCGCCTGCTTGCCGCCGCTCCCGCCGAGAAACTTCATCGCGAAGCGGGCATCGGGCATCACCCCGTGATCCGCCTCCTCGTCCCGGATCCAGTGGATCAGCTCCCAGTGCCGCGGAGTGAGGTCGATCCCCTCCTCGCGGGCGACGTAATGCGCAAAGGCCTCCGTCCAGTCCGCGGGATCGGAAAGATAGCCGTGCCCATCCACCTGAAAACTCTCGCCGCTCAGGAGGGTCAACCGGATTGGGTCTTCAGGAACAGCTCGCATCGTGTCAGGTCAGCTAATCCATCCACTCGAATGGCCGGGTGAATTCGCCAAGCACGTGCTTGACCTGCTCGTAATCCACCTCGCCGGTGGCCTCGAGCCGCGCCACCAGCCCCAGCTTCTTGGATTCCACCACCTCGGCGACAACCGCGTTCACCCCGGCCTTTTCCAAAGCGTCGTTGTAGACCCGCGCGATCGCATCGCGCCGAAGGTCGGGCTTGAACACCTTGCCCACGGCGGTCTTCGGCAATTCGTCGAGAATGCCGATGAATTTCGGGATCGCGGCGCGTTCATGAATTTTCGTCTTGGCGAATTCCATCAGGTCCTCGGGCGTTGCCGTGGCCCCGGCAACAAGTTCCACATAGGCACAGGGGATTTCGCCGGCATAGGCATCGGGCTGCCCGATTGCCCCCACGAAGGCCACGTCGGGGTGCCCGGCCAGCGCCTCTTCGATCTCGGCGGGATCGATATTGTGGCCGCCGCGCAGGATCAGGTCTTTCGCCCGGCCGGTGATCCAGACATAGCCGTCTTCGTCGATCCGCCCGAGATCGCCCGTGCGCAGAAACTCACCGGCCGCATAGAGGCCCTTGTTCTTGCTGTCATCGGTGTAGGTGTTGCCGACAAACACGCCGGGATTGCTGACGCAGATCTCGCCCACTTCATCCACGCCACATTCCTTGAGCACCGTCCCGTCAGCGTCGCATTGCAGGATCTTCACCCGGCTGTAGGGGAATGGCACCCCCACCGAGCCGATCTTCTTCTGCCCCTCGCCGAGCGGGTTGCACGACACGAGGCAGGTGGATTCGGTCAGCCCGTAGCCCTCCACAAGCGTCACCCCCGTGGCAGCCTCGAACCGGTTGAACAGTTCCACCGGCAGCGGCGCCGAGCCGGAAAACGCGACTTTCAGCGAAGAGACGTCGGCATCCACGGGGCGCTGCATCATTGCCGCGATCGCGGTCGGCACGGTGATGACGAAACTCACGTTCCAGCGCTCGACGAGCTTCCAGAAATTGTCGAACACCCCCTCGCCGCGATAGCCCGCCGGCGTCGGAAACACCACATGCGCGCCGGCGGTCAGCACCGCCATGAACACCACGTGCACCGCGAAGACGTGGAACAGAGGCAGCGGGCAGATGATCGTATCGTCGGAATCAAACAGCAGGTTGGCCCCGAGCCAGCCGTTGTAGACGATCCCGGAATATTTGTGCTGGGCCACCTTCGGCATGCCGGTGGTTCCACCGGTGTGGAAATAGGCCGCCACCCTGTCTTCGCCACTGTCGGCAAACTCGAGCTCGGTCTTCTGGCGGGCCAGCGCGGCATGGAAGTCCTGCACCTCGGCGCCGTGGGTCGGTTTCACCTTCGGGCGGATCAGCGGCACGATCAGGTTTTTCGGGAACGTCAGGTAGCGGTTGAGATCGACCTCCAGCACGTGCTTGACGTTCGGCGCCAGCGCCACCGCCTCATGCGCCTTCTCGGCCACGTCCGTCTTGGGAAAGCCCTTGAGCGTCACCACGACCTTGGCCCCGGTTTCGCGCAGGATCGCCCCGATCTGGTCGGCCTCGAGCAACGGGTTGATCGGGCTCACGATGCCGGCAATCGAGCCGCCGAGCAGGGCAAAGAGGGTTTCGTTGGCATTGGGGAGTATGTAGGCCACCACATCCCCTTCACCCACGCCAAGGGAGCGAAACAGGTTGGCCGCCTGAACCGACTTTTCGAACAGCTCGCGCCAGGTCAGGGTTTCGGCCTTGTCCTTCGGACCGGACAGGATCTGGAAGGAAACGGCCGGCTGCGGCCCATGCTCGCCAACCGTTTTTTTCAGCAACTCGTAGATGGTGACCGGGTTGGCGCGCGCCTCCCATGTCTTCTCATTCTCCACAAGGTCGCGGTCGGCTGGGGTATCGTACTTGTATCGCGGCATTCGTGTCCTCCCATGCGGCTGTTTTCAGCCATTTGGCGGAATGTGGAGAATTTCCCCACCCCCCGCAAGGGCGACGTCGCGGCTTTTGTGCGCTCGGGCCGCGCGATCGCCCGCGCGCTGCGGGCCGGCCGGCTGCGCGCGCCTACTCGGCGGCGAGACCCTCGGTGAACTGGAGCCGCGCAAGACGTGCGTAGAGCCCGCCTTCGGCCACGAGGTCATCATGGCTGCCCTGGGCCACGATGCGGCCCTCCTCGAAGACGACGATCCGGTCGGCCTTTTTCACCGTGGCAAGGCGGTGTGCGATGATCAGCGTGGTGCGGTCTTTCGACATTTCGTCGACGGCATGTTGCACCGCGCGCTCGCTCTCGGCATCGAGCGCGCTGGTCGCCTCGTCGAGCAGCAGGATCGGCGCGTCGCGCAGGATCGCGCGCGCGATGGCGATGCGCTGTTTCTGCCCGCCCGAGAGCATCACGCCGCGCTCGCCGACGAACGTGTCGTAGCCGTCCGGCAGCTTTCGCAAGAACTCGTCGGCCGCGGCCGCGCGGGCTGCCTCTTCAACTTCCTCGTCGGTCGCATCGAGCCGGCCGAACCTGATATTCTCGCGCGCCGTCGTTGCGAAGATCACCGCGTCCTGCGGCACAAGGGCAATCTCGCGGCGGAAGTCCGACCGCGCCATGTCGCGCAGGTCGATCCCCTCGATCTTCACCGCGCCCTCGTTGGGGTCATAGAACCGCTGAATGAGCTGGATGATGGTCGATTTCCCGGCCCCCGATGGCCCGACGAGGGCAACGGTTTCGCCCGGCCTCACATGCAGATCGACATGGTCGAGCGCAAGGTGGTCGGGCCGGGCCGGATAACGGAAGCTCACATGCTCGAAGCGGATATCCCCCTTCACCTCGGCGGGAAGCTTGACCGGGTGCGGCGGGTCTTTCACCGCATCCTCGGCCGTGAGCAGCTCCACGAGCCGCTCCGTCGCCCCGGCGGCACGTTGCAGTTCCGACCAGATTTCGCTCAGCGCCCCCACGGCGCCGGCCGTCATCATCGCGTAGATCACGAACTGAACGAGTGCGCCAATGGTGATCTCGCCGGCGCGCACGTCGCGTGCGCCGATCCACAGAACGCCGACAACGCCGGAGAAGATCAGCGTGATTACGATGACGGTCATCAGCGCCCGGGTCTGGATCCGCCGTCTGGCCGACAGAAAGGCTTCCTCGGTCACCTCACGAAACTCGGCGCGCGTCGGCCCCTCGTGGGTAAACGCCTGCACGGTCTGCACGCTCAGAAGCGCTTCCGAGGCGTTGCCGGAGGCGCGCGCGATCCAATCCTGGTTCTCGCGCCCGAGAACGCGCAACCGCCGCCCAAGCACGATGATCGGCACGACAACGGCCGGAACGATCAATAGCACGAGGCTGGTCAGCTTGACCGAGGTGAGCATCAGCATCACCATGCCGCCAACGAGGATCAGCAGGTTGCGCAGCGCCACCGAAACCGAGGATCCGATCACGCTGAGGATGAGCGTGGTATCGGTCGTGATCCGGCTCAGAACCTCACCGGTCATGATCCGTTCATAGAAAGCCGGGCTCAAGCCGATCACGCGCGAGAACACTGCCTCGCGGATGTCGGCAACCACCCGTTCGCCAAGCCGGGTGACGAGGTAATAGCGCAGCCCCGTGCCCAGCGCGAGCAGGATCGCCACCGCGAGGGCGGCGAGGAAATACTTGTCGAGCAACGCATCGGCCGAGCTCTGGAACCCGTCGATGACACGGCGCACGGCCATCGGCATGACCAGCGAGATGGCTGCTGTCAGCACAAGCGCGATCAGAGCGGCGGCCAGCAACCCTTTGTAGGGACGCATGAAGGGCCAGAGCTCTCTCAGGGCGCCAACGTGTTTCGACTTCTCGCGATCGTCCTTGCCGGCTTCGCCCCGTGGTGACATTTCCACGCTCCTTCTGGTCTGGTGGTCAGATAACGACCACAACCCGGATCGGCAAGCTTTGCTTCACGGTGACGTCATCGCGGCCGGGCAGCCCATCACGCCAGCCGCGATGGCCGGAACCTGGAAAGCCCGGCCTGAGGGCGTCAATCGTCGCCGGGCAGAATACGAACCGCACCTTTCGACGCCGAAGACGCCAGCAGGGCATAGGCCTTGAGCGCCGTCGATACTTCGCGGCTGCGGTGCTCTGCCGGCTGCCACGGCAACGGCCCTTTCGCAATGCGGCGCCGGGCGAGCTCGTCATCGTCAACCGCAAGGTGGATGGTGCGGCCGGGGATGTCGATCTCGATGGTGTCGCCATCCTCGACGAGCCCGATCATGCCGCCTTCGGCTGCTTCCGGGCTCACGTGGCCGATCGAAAGCCCCGAGGTGCCCCCCGAGAAGCGCCCGTCGGTGAGCAATGCGCAGGCTTTGCCAAGGCCCTTCGACTTGAGGTAGCTCGTCGGGTATAGCATTTCCTGCATGCCCGGTCCGCCCTGCGGGCCTTCATAGCGGATGACCACCACGTCGCCGGCCTCCACCTTGCCGCCAAGGATGCCGCTCACCGCGCTGTCCTGGCTTTCGAACACGCGCGCGGTTCCGGTGAATTTCAGGATCGTTTCGTCCACCCCGGCCGTTTTCACGATGCAGCCGTTTTCGGCGATATTGCCAAAGAGCACGGCCAGACCGCCGTCCTGGCTGAACGCGTGTTCGGCCGAACGGATGGCGCCGGTCTCGCGGTTGCGGTCAAGCGCCTTGTAACGGTTCTTGGTCGAGAACGCCTGCGTGGTGCGCACATTGCCGGGGGCGGCACGGTAGAAGGTCTCGATATCCGGGTCGTTCGCCGTCATCACGTCCCACTTGGCAATCGCCTCGCCCAGCGTTTCGCAATGGACGGTGCCCACGTCGGTGTGCAGGAGCCCGGCCCGGTTCATCTCGCCGAGGATGCCGAAGATGCCGCCGGCGCGGTGCACATCTTCCATGTGCACGTTGGGCACCGCCGGGGCGACCTTGCACAGAACCGGCACCTTGCGGCTCAGGCGGTCGATGTCGTCCATGGTGAAATTCACTTTTCCCTCATAGGCGATCGCCAACAGGTGCAGCACCGTGTTGGTGGACCCGCCCATCGCGATGTCGAGGCTCATGGCATTCTCGAAGGCGTCGAAGGTGGCGATGTCACGCGGCAGGAGGCCCGGCTTTTCCTCCTCGTAATGCGCCTTGGTGATTTCGACGATGCGCCGTCCCGCCTCGCGGAACATCGCCTCGCGGTCCGCATGGGTGGCCAGCATCGAGCCGTTGCCCGGCAGCGCGATGCCCAGGGCCTCGGCCAGCGAGTTCATCGAGTTGGCGGTAAACATGCCCGAGCACGAGCCGCAGGTCGGGCAGGCCGCCTTCTCGATCGCGAGCACCTCTTCGTCGGAATACTTGTCATCCGCAGCCGCGACCATCGCATCGACGAGATCGAGATCGTGGTTGACGATATCGGGGCTGATCTTGCCCGCCTCCATCGGCCCGCCCGAGACGAACACCACCGGGATGTTGAGCCGCATCGCCGCCATCATCATGCCCGGCGTGATCTTGTCGCAGTTGGAGATGCAGACCATCGCGTCGGCGGAATGGCCGTTGACCATGTATTCCACGCTGTCGGCGATCACCTCGCGCGAGGGCAGCGAATAGAGCATGCCATCGTGCCCCATGGCGATGCCGTCGTCGATCGCGATGGTGTTGAACTCCTTGGCCACGCCGCCGGCCTTCTCGATCTCGCCGGCCACGAGCTGGCCCAGATCCTTCAGGTGCACATGCCCCGGCACGAACTGGGTGAAACTGTTGACCACGGCGATGATCGGCTTGCCGAAATCCTCGTCGGTCATCCCGGTGGCGCGCCAGAGGCCACGGGCACCGGCCATGTTGCGGCCATGGGTCGATTTGCGCGAGCGGTAATGGGGCATGATCGGGGCTCTCCTTGATGCTGCCCGTGTCTAGCGCAGGTGCGGGCAGGAGGGCAACGCGATGTGTCGGGCACGCGGGATGTTCAGGTGCCCTGCGGCGGCACCGGCCCCAAAACGGCGACCGCTTCCCAAGGGGCCAACTCAACGCTGCCGGTCAGGGCACCGCGCGCGGCGACATTGCTTACCAGGCAGCGGCCTTCAACAACCCCGCGCGCCGGCATGACGAAGCGCAGCGGCGCGCCGGTCATGTTGGCCACGAGGGTGAGACGGGCGCCGTCCAACTCGCGCATATAGGCCCAGACGGCCGGATGGTCCTCGGCCAGCGCCGTGAAGCGCCCGTGCACGATCACCGGGTGGCGGCGTCGCAGCGAGATGAGATGGCGATAATGCGCCAGGACCGAGCTGGCATCCCCCGCCTGCGCGGCGACATTGATCTCGCGGAAATTCGGGTTGACCGCGAGCCACGGTGTGCCGGTGGTGAAGCCCGCATTGGGCGTGTCGTCCCACTGCATCGGCGTGCGCGCGTTGTCACGGCCATTGGCATTTGCGCCCGCGAGGAAGTCTGCCTCGCTCAGCCCGCGCGCGCGCATCTGCGGCCATTGTCCGCGCAGCTCGATGTCGTTGAAATCCGCAATCTGCGCGACAGGCCTGTTGGTCATGCCGATCTCTTCGCCCTGGAAGATGAAAGGCGTGCCCTTCATCAGGTGCAGGACCGTGGCCAGTGCCTTGGCCGAGCGCACGCGCCATCGCCCGTCATCGCCATATTTCGACACCGCGCGGGGCAGGTCGTGGTTGGACCAGAACAGGCTGTTCCAGCCGTCGTCCGCAAGGGCCCGCTGCCAGTCATTGAAGACCCGCTTCAGCGCCACGAGGTCGCGCGGCCTGTCGCGCCACTTCCCGAAGGTCGCGTCCCAGCCCTCAGTGACATGGGCAAACTGGAACACCATCGACAGCTCGCCCCGGTCGCGCCCGCAATAGAGCCGTGCCGTTTCGGGGCGCGCCGACCAGGCTTCGCCCACCGTGACCACATCGCGACCCGCCAGAGTTTCGCGGTGCATCTCCTGAAGGTAGTCATGCAGCTTCGGCCCATCCGCGATGATGGCGTGATCGACGTCCTTGCCGATCAGATCGATCACGTCCATGCGGAAGCCGGCAATGCCACGGTCGAGCCACCAGTTCATCATCGCGTAGATTTCAGCCCGCAACCGCGGGTTGGCCCAGTTCAGGTCGGGTTGGCTGCGGTCGAAAAGATGGAGGTAGTATTGCCCGCCGTCTTCGTCCCAGGCCCAGGCCGACCCCCCGAAGATGGATTTCAGATCGGTCGGCGGCCCGCCGTCAGCCGCCCGGTCCCGCCAGACGTAATAGTCGCGAAACGGGCTGTCACGGCCTGCGCGCGCGGCCTGAAACCAGGCGTGTTGGTCGGAGGTGTGATTGACGACGAGATCCATGACGATGCCGATGCCGCGGGCCCTGGCCTCGGCGACGAGACGGTCGAAATCCTGCAAGGTTCCGAACACCGGCGCTATGTCGCGAAAGTTGGAAATGTCATAGCCGTTGTCCACCATCGGCGAGGCGTAGACCGGCGAAAGCCAGATGAATCCAATTCCGAGATTGGCGAGGTAGTCGAGCCTGGAAATGATCCCGGGGAGGTCACCGATGCCGTCGCCATCGGAATCGCAAAACGAGCGCGGGTAGACTTGGTAGCCCACCGCGCTTTGCCACCACGCCGCGTGTTCCATTTGCCTGTCTCCCCGGGGTCGATCCTACGGCCCGGCGAAATAGGCCTGCGTGCCGCGGGCCTCGACCGATTCCGCGATCCGGCGCAAGCCGTGCACATAGGCCGCCTCACGCATCGAAACGCCCATCTCGTTGTGCAATGTCCAGACCGCCTGAGTCTCGGTTTCCATCGTCATGCGCAACGCGTCGCGCACGCGGGAATTCTCCCAGTAATAGCCCGACCGGTTCTGCACCCATTCAAGATGCGAAACGGTCACGCCGCCGGCATTCGCCAGAATATCGGGGATGATGATCTGGCCCCTGGCCGTGAGCCGGGCGTCAGCCTCGGCCGTTACCGGGCCGTTGGCCATTTCCAGCACAACCCGCGCCGTGACGTTGTCGCAGTTCTCGGTGGTGATCTGCCCCTCGAGCGCCGCGGGCACCAGCACGTCGCATTCCAGTTCGAGCAACTCGGCATTGCTGATCTCGCGGGTCCGGCCGTGGCCCTTCGCGCCACGCACCGTGCCGGTGCGATGCTTGTGCTCCATGACCGACAGCGGATCGAGCCCGTCCGGGTCGTGGATGCCGCCCTGAGAATCGCTCACCGCGACGATCCGGTAGCCGTCGGCATGCAGCAGTTTCGCGCAATAATAGCCGACATTGCCGAACCCCTGGATCGCCACCGTCGCATTGTCGGGGTCGAGGCCAAGCGGCTTGGCCAGTTGGCGCAAGGCGTAGTAGCCGCCCCGGGCGGTGGCATCGACGCGGCCCGCCGTTCCGCCGAAAGCCACCGGCTTGCCGGTGATTGCCGTGGGCGAGGGGTGTCCGGTGATCGAACTGTATTCGTCCGACATCCACGCGATGACGATGCCGTTGGTATACATGTCGGGCGCCAGAATATCGCGGTCGGGCCCGATGAACGGCGCGAAGGCCTCGATATAGGCACGGCTGAGGCGCTCAAGCTCGACCGCCGACAACGCCTTCGTATCGACCCGGACACCGCCCTTGCCGCCGCCAAAGGGCAGGTTGGCAACGGCGCATTTGAACGTCATCCAGAAAGCCAGGGTCTCGATCTCGTCGAGCGAGACCCTCGGATGGAAGCGCACCCCGCCTTTGGTCGGGCCGCGCCGGTCATTGTAACGGCAGCGCCACGCCTGGAAGGCCCGGCGCGACCCGTCGTCCATGCGGATCAGCAAGGTCGCCGTCAGCGTCTCGCGCGGCCACTGCAATTCCTCGTAGACATCGGGGTGAATGTTGAGCTTGTCGCAGGCAGCCCGCAGGTTCTCGCGGGCACGTTCCAGCATCGGTGTGGGTGCACCATCAACCGGCTCGGGCGAAATTGCAGCCGGAGCGGGATCGGGGGCCGACGTTTCATGTGTCATGGTTCCAATCCTGAGCCTTGCGGTCGGACCCGGTTGGCCGGCCTTGCCCGAGTCTCGCGCGCCTCGGGGGGACACGTCAAGCCACGGCGCTGACGCAGCCACGGGCTCTGGCGGCGCGCCGTCGTGGCGGTTAGGATGCCCGGGGTCCAGTTTGACCGCGCCACGGAAGACCGCCCGGATGCTCGCCGAGATTGCCATTGTTCTGCTGCTGATCCTGATCAACGGATTCCTTGCTATGTCGGAGCTTGCCATCGTCTCGGCCCGTCGCGCGCGTCTCAAGGTCTTGGTGGAAAACGGTCGCGCCGGGGCCGGCAAAGCGCTCGCATTGCGCGAACGGCCGGGGCGGTTTCTGTCTTCGGTCCAGATCGGGATCACGCTGGTCGGCGTGCTCTCGGGAGCCTTTTCGGGGGCAACGCTCGGGGTTCGGGTCGCCGGTCTGCTGGC
>JANTFS010000020.1 GCA_024763335.1 Paracoccaceae bacterium
CCGCGACACCGGTCGAGGCCGAACAGGCCAACGCCGCCTTGGCCCCGCTCGATGGCTTCGAAACCATCGTGGCCATCGACGTGATCGATCCGGGCATCGTCGATTTCGAACTCGACTACGATGCCACGACCGGCTTCCGCCTGAACGGCACCGTACCCAAGACGCTGGGCCGGGACGGGTTTGCCGCTGCCCTCGGGGCCGCCGCGCTCCCCGGCGATGTCGAGACGACCTTCGCGGATTTCACCGGGTTCGAACGGTCGCTTTCGGGCCTTGGAGCCAACCTTGAATTGCTCGAGTCTTTCGAAGCCACGGGCACGAACGCCGGGCTCCGCATCGCGGCGCAGGTTATCGCGGGGCTCGATGCGGGCGTGGTGAAAGGCGCGCTCTCAGCGGCCCTCGGGCCGGACGTTGCGCTCTCGGTGGAGCCCGCCAGCGCACCGCCCGACGGGGCCGAGCGCGTCAACGCCGCCACCGGCCGAAAGCAGTTCGCCTATGGCGGCGTGTGGATGAACGCCGCCGAGTTCGACCCGACGAAGGCGGGCTGCACCGAGGCGGCCCGGGCCACCGTTGAAGCTGCGCCGATCCGGTTCATGACGGGGTCTGCCGAGCTTGATCCGGTCTCGCTGGCCACGATCAACAACATCGCCGGCATCATCCACCTGTGCACCCGGGATCTGGGAATGCGGGTGGTAATCGGGGGCCATACCGATGCGCAGGGCAATGACGCGGCAAACTATTCTCTGTCCGTCGCCCGGGCGCGCGCGGTGCGCGATGCGCTGGCGGCACGAGGCATCAATCCGGTCCGGATGACGGCGGTGGGCTACGGCGAAACCGAGCCTGTCGCTGACAATGCCACCGAGGAAGGGCGGGCCGCAAACCGTCGCATCACGTTCGACTGGCCCAATTGAGCCGCGACCGAGAGAAGGAGTAGAACGCATGTTCCAAGAATGGGGTTTTCTGATCAGCGAGATGGTGCTGCTAATCATCCTCGCGGCGCTGCTGGGGCTGTTCGTCGGCTGGATCGTTTGGGGGCGCCGCAGCGACGTGTCATCAGGCGCAACCGACCAGGCGCAGGCGGATCTTGAAGCTTGCCGCGCCGATGTGGCCAAGAAAGACGATCAGATCGCGGCCCTTGAAGGCCGCGTTGCCGAAGCCGAAGCCCTCGCCGAGACCGCCGAAGAAGTCGCCGTCGCGGCTGCGACCGAGGCCAGTGCCGCCGCAGATGCCGCAACCTCCGCGGCGCATGCCGAGGACGATGCCAAGATCCATCAGCTCGAAGACGAGCTGGAGGCGGCCCGCGCCGAAGCCTTGGCTGCAGAGAAAGCCGCGATGCAAGCGGCTGCCGAAGTGGTTCCCGTCGCCGAGGCGGTGGCCGCGGACCACGGGGCGCACCCGATCCACGCCGATGGGGGCGCGCAGGATTTCGACGGAGACGGCGTGATCGAAGGCGGCGACGAGGGAACCAAACCGGCCTCGCTGGAAGAGCCCCGCGAGGGCGGCCCGGACGATCTCAAGCAAATCAAGGGCATCGGGCCCAAGCTCGAGGAACTGTGCCACTTCCTTGGCTATTTCCACTTCGACCAAATTGCGAGCTGGACACCCGACGAAGTCGCTTGGGTGGATGCCAATCTTCCCGGGTTCAGGGGTCGGGTCAGCCGCGACAACTGGGTCGAGCAGGCCAAGGCCTTGGCCGCCGGCGAAACCACTGAATTTGCCCAGCGGGTGAAAGACGGGGATGTCTACGACTGAGCCGATCGCGCCCGTTCGGTCACCAAGGCACCGACGACGGAGCTCGACCGACCGGGCTCAGCCCTGATCCTTGAGTACGTTTTGCTTGAATGCCTGTTCGAATGCCGCCTGTTTTTCGGGGTCGGCCGGGGCCTGGTTCTGCGCCTTCCACGCCTCATACGGCATGCCATAGAACGCCTCGCGTCCGTCTTCCTTCGACATCGCGATCCCCCGCTCGTTGGCGGCTTCCTGATACCAGCGGCTCAGGCAATTGCGACAGAACCCCGCGAGGTTCATCAGATCAATGTTCTGCACGTCAGGGCGGTCTTCCATCAGGTGCTTGCGCAGCCGGCGAAAGGCGGCAGCCTCGAGTTCGATCTGGGTTTTGCGGTCGATGTCCATGGCGCGGGCCTCCTTGCGGGTCCGGCCAATAGAATGCGCGCACGCTGGAAGGTCAACCGCCCCGCAAGGCCAAGCAGCCTCGCGCGCGCTTGGCAATTGCCCGCCGCCTATAGCCCCGAGCTGTCGAGCACTTCCTTGAGGATCGGCGCCAGCCGTTTGGCCCAGGCCCATTGCTGCGCGTCGGTTCGGATGAGATCGTTGCGCAGCTCGATCAGCACGTTCACCCGTCCCGGCTGGATCGCGTGCCGATCGACACTGTCGCCGTCGAGATGTCCGCCGTAGGGCTCATTTTCGCCCACGCAAAGGTCTTTCTCCTCGCGCAAACGCCGCAGCAGCGGAATGGCAAAGCGGCTGTCCTTGCCGTGCAGAATGCCAATGTGCCAAGGGCGCGGTTCGCGGCCCCGGAGCTGTTGCGTGAAGGAATGGATCGCCACGTAGACAACGTTGTCGTGGCGCGAAGCCATGCGCGCCACCGCCCCGTGATAGGGGCGGTAATAGGCATTCAGTCGGCGTTCGGTCTCGGCCTCATCAACGTGTCGGTTGGCCGGTATTATGGTGCCGTCATACAGCTTCATCACCAGCGTCGGGTCATCCTCTCCCCGGTTCGGATCGATCACCAGGCGCGAGAAGTTGCCCAGCACAACCGGCCCCCCGAGAAGCTCGCCCAAGGCGACCGAAACGCCCGCCGCGCCCGGATCCCAGGCGATATGCCGGGCCATGTCGGCATCGGAGATTCCGAGCGACCCCCCGTTCACTTCGGGCGGAACGGCATTGGACGCGTGATCGCATGTGATCAGCCAGCGGCTGTCACGGTCTTCGCCAAGGATATGAAAAGGCAGGTAGGTCATGAATGTGCCGTTTGAATCACCCAAAGGGTTTTAGGGGAGTGGGCCGGAAAGCGCCAGTTGCGACCGCCCCGGAATTGGGGCATAGGAGGCGCAACCGCCCGTGACCGCTAACACGGGCACCGCAGAAGGACGAGGCATGCAACGCCGCCGCAATACCAAAATCGTCGCGACCCTTGGCCCGTCGTCGGACGATTACGACACGATCCGCGATTTGTTCGAAGCTGGCGCCGACGTGTTCCGCATCAACATGTCGCACGGCACCCATGATGAACACCGTGCACGGCACGAGATTATCCGCCGGATCGAACGCGACCTCGGCCGCCCGATTGCGATCCTTGCCGATTTGCAAGGGCCGAAACTGCGCTGCGGCGTTTTCGCCAACGACAGCGAAGAGCTGGTCGAGGGGCAGAGCTTCCGCTTTGATCTCGACGATCGGCCGGGCGACGCGACCCGGGTGCAGCTTCCGCACAAGGAGATTTTCGCCGGTCTTGAAAAGGGCACGCATCTTCTGGTCAACGACGGCAAGATCCGCCTCAGGGTCGAGGAATTCGACACCGATCACGCCGATTGCGTCGTCGAGGTAGGGGGCACCATTTCCGACCGGAAGGGCGTGAACGTGCCCGAGGTGGTGCTGCCGATCGCAGCGCTTACCAAGAAAGATCGCCGCGATCTCGATTTCGTCTGCGAACTCGGGGTGGACTGGCTGGCGCTTTCGTTCGTGCAGCGCGCCGCAGACGTTGACGAGGCCCGCCGGCTGGCCAATGGGCGCGCGGCGGTGTTGTCGAAGATCGAAAAACCCTCGGCGGTACAGGACTTTGAAGCGATCCTCGAGGTGTCTGACGGGATCATGATCGCTCGTGGCGATCTTGGCGTCGAACTGCCGGTGCAGAATGTGCCGCCGATCCAGAAGCGTCTTGTGCACACCTGTCGATCTGCCGCCAAGCCGGTCATCGTCGCCACCCAGATGCTCGAGAGCATGATCGAAAGCCCGGTCCCGACACGGGCCGAGGTGTCCGACGTTGCTGCGGCAATCTACGAGGGCACCGACGCGGTGATGCTCTCGGCCGAATCCGCCGCCGGCAAATATCCGGTGGAAGCGGTAACCACTATGGATAACGTCGCGGCCGAGGTCGAGAACGATCCGACCTACCGCCGCGTGATCGAGGCCAGCCGCCGGATCGAACGCGAGACGGTAGCCGATGGCATCGTTTCGGCAGCGCGCGAGATTGCCGAGGCCACCGACATTCAGGCGATCTGCTGCTTTACCCAATCCGGCACCACCGCCGTTTTGACGGCGCGCGAGCGGCCGCGGGTTCCGATCCTTGCGCTCACCCCGCTCGAAGGCACCGCGCGCCGGCTTTGCCTGTCGTGGGGGATCTCGTGCCACATGACCAATGGTGAGGTCGATCGCTTCAAGATGGCCGTCGTTTCGGCGGCCCGGGCCGCCCGGGCCTCCGGCATCGCAAGCGACGACGATCAGATCGTTGTCATCGCCGGTGTGCCGTTCAACGTTCCAGGCACGACCAACATCCTGCGTGTCGCGCCTTGCGCGGAAAGGTTGATTTTCGCGACCGACCCCGAATAATGGGCGGATAGCCCAAGGGACGTCGCGACATGACATTCGATACCTACCTCGTGATCGGCCTGGTGATCCTGGGCTTCTCCATCCCTTCCATCGTCTCGGCGTTTTCGGAAGGCCGCGCACCACGGGTGGCGGCGATCATGCTCCTCGTCGGAGGCGGAATGGTCGCCTACGCCGTCACCCAGAACCCGATCGGCTATACGATCCAGGATGTGCCGCAAGCATTTGTGCGGGTGATCGGGCAACTGATCCGCTAGCTTGCCGGACCGTTGCGTTCAGTCGAATGTGTGGGTGACCCGCCCCAGAAGCATGAACGCGCGCGCGGTGCGGGTGGCACCGAAGAGATCAAGCTCGGCGTCCGACAACTCGGGCTCGACATCCGCGAGAACCTCGTCGAAGCGCCTCAGAAAATGGTGCACGGCATCTCGAAAAATCGGATCCTGCCGCATTCGCCCGGCGGAAAGCGCAAGCGACGAGCGGTCGCGGATCCCACCCAGCGCGGCAATGACCCGGCCACGCTCGCCCCGCGCGAACTGGCGCCAGACTTCCGGCCGGGCTCGATCCGGCCGCAGATCGTCCATGTAGATCCCATCCTGACTGAGCAGGGTGAGCACGTCCTGCGCCGCTTGAATCAGCGAGGCAACCTTGCGGTCGGTCAACGCCCGGCGCAGCGCCGCAAAGCCCTCTTCATCCTCCGCATTCTCGGGGAAGTTGATCGCCCGGATCAGGTCTTCGGGCGCAACCGGGGGCGCCAGCGCTTCGGGCGGCGTGCCCAGCGCCAGGCTTGCCTGCCCGGTTTCGGGCTCGACCGCCAGAGCCGTCGGCTCGACCGGCCGCGCCGGTGGAGCGAGGCGGTTTTCCATGTGCGGGCGCGACGACACGAAGGTGGCGAGCGTGCTCTCGGTCTGGCGCTGTTTCTCCGCGATGTCCTCAAGCTTTCGGGTCAGGTCCAGCGGGCGCGGGTTGAAGGCGTGCGCGTGCTGGGCCTCGACAAAACTCTGCCGCATCGCGTTGAGCGCGCCCTGCAACCGGCGGCCTTCCTCGCGCATCACCCGCGCCGAGCGCGCGGCCGAGGCCGCAAGCCAGATCACCGCCACCGGCAAGGCGACGGCGAGCAGCACCATCACAAACCGCAGAGCATCCGGCGCCTCCGGGCCGCTACCGCCGAGCACGACGAAGAACACGACGCAGGCGAGGAGCCAGAGAACCGAAAGCACCAGCGCAATGATCTCGGAAGCGCCAAGGCGTCGGCCTGCGCCCCGGTCAAACACGCCGAGGTCGATCCGTTCGCCTTTGTCATGGTCTGCCATGCGCCTCTCCCGGCCCTCCGCCTCAGACGAAGTCGATCTCGAGGATTTCGTAGCTCTTTTCGCCGCCCGGTGTGTTCACCTCGACGCTGTCCCCTTCGTCCTTGCCGATCAGCGCACGCGCCAGCGGAGACTTGATATTCAGCTTGCCCTTCTCCAGATCAGCCTCGGGCTCGCCCACGATCTGGTAGGTCTTCTCCTCGTCGGTATCTTCATCCACGAGCTTGACCGTCGCGCCGAATTTCACGGTTCCCGACAGCTTCGCCGGGTCGATCACCTCGGCCAGCGCGAGGACGCCTTCAAGCTCTTTCACCCGGCCTTCGATGAAGCTCTGCTTCTCGCGCGCGGCGTGGTATTCCGCATTCTCCGACAGGTCTCCATGTTCGCGCGCCTCGGCGATCGCCGCGATCACGGCCGGGCGTTCGACCGTCTTGAGCGTTTTCAACTCATCGTTCAGCGCGCTGTGGCCCGCGCGGGTCAGAAGGATTTTTTCCATTTGGCGATAGTCACTTGTTCATCACGGCCCGGCAAGGCAATTGTCCAACCCGCCGAAGCCCTATTGTGGTCACATTCGTCGTGCAAAACACCCCCCAACGGGGCGAAAAGTCCTCACAAAAGAAAAGCAAAATCGAGTGGTTTGCAATGGTCTTGTTGTCTCGCATCACGATGTTCTACATCATCGTCGGGGCCGCGGTCATCCTGCTTTTCCGCGACAACCCGGTGGCCCTCATCGCCGAGATCGCCGAAAAACTGCCCGCGGCGCTTTCGCTCTTCATCGATCTTGGCGGGTGGTCTCTGCCGGTTCTGGGCCTCGTGCTGTTCTTCGTGCCCCGCGACGATCTTCTGCGGCGTCTGACGCACGGATTGATCGCGATCTTCCTCACCACGGCGTTTTTTCTTGTCTTCACGATGCTCAAGACCACCATGCCCTACATCCTGCCATTCTGGGCCGACCCGCTCATGGCCGGGCTCGATCGTGCGCTGCACTTCGGTCATGATCCCTGGGCGGTGACGCACCTGTTCAAGGCCTGGTTCAACGCCGATCTGATGGGGCAGGTCTATTTCAGCGCCTGGCTTGGGCCGGCGATGTTCCTGCCCGTGATCCTGATCCTGACCGACGGCAATGTGGCGCGGGTCAACCGGTTTGTCTGGCTCTACGCGTTCGCCTGGATCGTTTTGGGGAACGTGCTGGCGCTGGCCTTCCTGTCTGCCGGTCCGGTCTACTTCGACAGGCTTGTCGGAAGCGATGAGTTCGCCGGCCTCGCGGCTTCGATGGCGCAAGCGGGTATCTCCTCGGGCAACGTTGGCATCGCGCAGGACCATCTGTGGCAGATCTACACCTCCGGCGCACAACAGGCCGGATCCGGCATCTCAGCCTTCCCCTCGGTTCACATCGCGATGATTTCGGTGATTGCGCTTTACATCTACGAACGCTGGCGCTGGCTGGCCCCGCTCAGCGCCTTTCTGGTTCTGAGCTACCTGTTTCTCTCCGTCTATCTGGGCTGGCATTACGCGGTTGATGGCTATTTCTCGCTGCTCGCGGTCACGGGCGTCTGGGTCTGGCTGCGCCGCCGCGCCGACACCGGCGACCGCGTCACCGCCGCCACCCTGCCCGTAGCCGCGGAATAGGCTTTGCCGCGCCGCGGCAATTTTCCGCGGCGTCGCGATTGACCCACCCCAACCGGGCCGCTACCAAAAACCAACGGTTGAGGGAGGGATGCCATGTCCGAGATTGAACGCGAAGCGATGGAAGTCGATGTCGTCATCGTTGGCGCCGGGCCTGCGGGGCTTTCGGCCGCGATCCGCCTCAAGCAGCTGGATGAAGACCTCAACGTCGTCTTGCTGGAGAAGGGCTCGGAAGTTGGCGCGCACATCCTCTCGGGCGCGGTGCTCGACACCTCCGGCCTCGACGCCCTCATCCCCGACTGGAAAGACAAGGGCGCCCCCGTCACCACCGAGGTGACAACGGACGAGCTCCTGATGCTGACCGCGAAAGGCGGGTTCTCCATCCCGACCTGGCCGATGCCGCCCTTGATGTCGAACCACGGCAAATACATTGTCTCGATGGGGCAGGTCACCCGCTGGCTCGCCGAACAGGCCGAGGCGTTGGGCGTGGAAGTTTATCCCGGTATGGCCTGCTCCGAGCTGATTTGCGACCCGGACACCAGCGTCGTCAAAGGCGTGGTCGCCGGTGAGTTCGGCAAGAACGCCGATGGCACCCCCGGCCCGTCCTATGAGCCCGGCATGGAGCTGCTCGGCAAATACGTGTTCCTCGCCGAAGGCGTGCGCGGCTCGCTCGCCAAGCACGCGATGAGCAAGTTCGAGCTGTGCAAGGGCCGCGAACTGCCGAAATACGGGCTTGGCATGAAGGAGATCTGGGAGATCGACCCGGCCAAGCACAAGGAAGGCACCGTCACCCACACGATGGGCTGGCCGCTGGGCAAGAACGCTTCCGGCGGCGGCTTTGCCTACCACGCCGAGAACAACCAGCTCTTCCTCGGCCTCGTGGTGCACCTCAACTACAAGAACCCGCACCTCTACCCCTACATGGAATTCCAGCGGATGAAGCATCATCCGAAGATCGCGGCGCTGCTCGAAGGCGGCAAACGCGTGGCCTATGGCGCGCGAGCGGTGAGCGCGGGCGGCTGGCAGTCGATGCCCAAGGCCGCCTTCCCCGGCGGCGCGCTGCTGGGCGATACCGTCGGCGTGCTGAACTACGCCCGCATCAAGGGCAACCACAACGCCATGCATTCCGGCATTGCGGCTGCCGAGGCCGCGGCGGCGGCGATCAAGGCGGGCCGGTCGGGCGATGTTCTGGAGGAATACGAGGCTGATCTGCGCTCGGGCCCGGTGGCGAAAGACCTCAAGCCGGTGCGCAACGTCAAGCCGCTGGTCAGCAAGCTGGGCATGAAGCTCGGCATGATGTTTGCGGGCTTCGACATGTGGACCAATTCGCTCCTCGGGTTTTCCTTCTTCGGCACGATGAAACACAGCAAATCCGACGCCGCCGCCACCGGCAAGGCCAAGGACTTCCCGAAGATCGACTACCCCAAGCCCGACGGGGTGCTCAGCTTCGACCGGCTGACCAACGTGAGTTTTTCGGCCACGAACCACGAAGAAAGCCAGCCGTGCCATTTGCACCTGAAAGACCCGGACGTGCCGATCGCGCTCAACCTGCCCGTATACGACGAGCCGGCCCAGCGCTATTGCCCGGCCGGGGTTTACGAAGTGATCCAGAGCGAGAGCGGGCCGAAGTTCCAGATCAACTTCCAGAATTGCGTCCACTGCAAGACCTGCGACATCAAGGATCCGTCGCAGAACATCACATGGACGACCCCGCAGGGCGGCGATGGACCGAACTACCCCAACATGTGAAGCCCGGGGCCCCGGGTTTCACGCAAGCGTCAGTCCCCAGTGCCCCGCCGCGGATTGAACCGACCTTCGCAGCCCTTTAGGGTGCGCCTGACTCACTCGAGACGGAGCCTCTCTTGACGCTATTCCATTTCTTTCGCCGGCTCGGCATATCGGCTGTTCTGCTGGCGGGTACACTCGTGCCGGCACAGGCACAGGACGGCTTTTCCGGCGCCTATCTCGCAGCGCGAGCGGCCGATGCACATGCGGATTATGCCGCTGTTGTAACCTACGGCACCCGTGCGCTGGCCGGCGATCCAACCAACATCGGGCTCATGGAGGGGCTGGTCATCGCGCAGGTGGGGCTTGGCGATGTCGGGCAGGCCGTGCCGGTGGCGCGCCGGCTAGAAAGTCTGGAGCCCGGCAATCAGGTCGCCGCGTTGGTTCTGATGGCAGATGCCATGAAACGCGAGCAATGGGATGCCGTCATCGCGATGCTGGACAATGGCGGCTCTGCCGGCGGCTTTCTCGACGGCATGATCCGGGCGTGGGCCGAGGTTGGCCTTGGGCGGATGAGCACGGCGCTCGAGTTGTTCGATCGGCTTGCCGAGGATCAGGGCGTGCAGGATGCCGCGCTGTTCCAGAAGGCGCTCGCGCTGGCCCTCGTGGGCGACTACGAGGGCGCCGCGCGGATACTCGGTGGCGACGAGGTGGTCCTGCATCTCAGCCGTGGCGGCATCGAGGCCTATGTCCAGGTCTTGAGCCAACTCGAGCGCAATCCCGATGCCGTGGCGCTGATCGAAGAAGCCTTCCCCGGCACGAATGACCCGGCATTGGTGACGTTGCACGATGAACTTGCCGCCGGCAAACCGATTGCGTTCACCGCGGTCTCGGGCGCCCGGGACGCCCTGTCCCAGCTGTTCTATGAGGTCGCGGACTCACTTTCTGGCGACACCGACCCGGGCCTCGTCCTGATCTATGCGCGCCTTGCCACCTATCTCGAACCCGCCACCGTCGGCGCGGTTCTGGTTGCGGCCAACGTTCTGGAAGAAATGGGCAATTTCGCGTTGGCCGCCGAGGCCTACGCAAGCGTGCCGGACGACGATCCGGCCTATCCGCAAGCCCAGCTCGGACGGGCCCTTGCCCTGCGGCGCATGGGCCAGGTCGAGGAGGCCATCGCGGGCCTCAAGGCGTTAGCCGCCGCCCGCCCCGACCTTGCAGCCGTGCATTCATCGCTCGGTGATATCTACCGTTTCGAACAGCGGTATGCCGAGGCCACGCCGGAATACGATGCCGCGATCGCGCTCTACACCGAAGACCGCCCGGCGCAATGGTCGGTCTACTTCGCGCGGGGCATCACGCTTGAACGCCAAGGCCGGTGGGATGACGCCGAGCGCGATTTCCGCAAGGCGCTTGAGCTGTTTCCCGATCAGCCCTCGGTCTTGAACTACCTCGGTTATTCCTACGTCGAAAAACGTCAGAACCTTGATGAGGCGCTCGACATGATCCAGCGCGCGGTGGCGGCACGGCCCTATGACGGCTACATCCGCGACAGCCTTGGCTGGGTATACTACCGGCTCGGCCGCTACGACGAAGCCGTCAGGGAAATGGAGCGCGCCGTCGAACTGATGCCGGTGGATCCGGTGTTGAACGATCATCTCGGCGACACCTACTGGGCAGTTGGCCGTGTGCGCGAGGCGCGTTTTCAGTGGAACCGGGCCCTCTCGTTCATCACCGACGACACCAATCTCGATGAACTCAACCCCGACCGCATCCGGCGCAAACTTGAGGTTGGCCTCGATGCGGTTCTGCAAGAAGAGGGCGCGGAGCCGATCAGCCGATGATGTCAAAAACCTTCGCTCCCGCCAAAGTCAACCTGTGCCTGCATGTCACCGGCCAGCGTGCGGATGGGTATCACCTGCTCGACAGTCTGGTGATGTTTGCCGACGTGGGCGACCGGGTTCGGGTCATGCCGGCCGAAAAGATGTCGCTCGAGGTCATCGGGCCGATGGCCGACGGCGTGCCTGCCGACGAGACGAACCTCGTTTGGCGGGCGGCTGCGCTGTTCGATATTCCCGTTGCGATCACGCTTGAAAAGCACCTCCCAGCCGCGGCCGGGCTTGGGGGCGGATCATCCGACGCGGCGGCAACGCTGTTTGCGATGTCCGACCTTGCCGGCACGACAACCCTTCCCGAAGGCGCCACCGATCTCGGAGCCGATGTCCGCGTTTGCCTGGCGCGGCAGGCGGCACGGATGCGCGGGATCGGTGAAGAGGTGCAACCCCTTGAGGGCGTACCCGAGCTCTATGCCGTGCTGGCCAACCCTGGCATCGCCTTGTCGACGCCGGATGTCTTCGCCGCGTTGGAAAACAAGACGAACGCGCCCCTGCCCAAGCGTTTGCCGCGTTGGCGCGGCGCATGGTCGGCGATCGACTGGATCGCCAAGCAGCGCAACGATCTTGAGGAACCAGCGCGACGGCTGGCCCCGGTGATCGGCGACGTGCTTGATGCGCTGGCCGGTCTGCCCGGCGCACGCTTCGCGCGGCTCTCGGGCTCCGGCGCCACGTGTTTTGCGCTATTCGAGGACCGGGCCGAGGCCGAGGCAGCGGCCGACATGCTGGCAGATCGCCACCCGGATTGGTGGGTCACGGCGGCCACGTTGCACTGAAGAAAAAACGACCGCCCCGGTGGGGGCCGGAGCGGTCAGTGGTGCACCTTTTGTCGTGCTCAGGCCTCAGCAGGCCCGGCCCGACGGTCGTTATGTGCCAAATTCGCGGTCCGTGCCGGGACGAACCCCGTATGCCATCACACGAATTTTGCCCGAACTGTCCTCCGTGCCCATTGCGGCGGAGCGCTGGCTTCGCACATGCGGGGGAGGGCACGAATTCTTGCGACGACATGCGCGCCCCGCGAATCCGGTATCCTGAACCGGGCTGATCGTTTTCATTTTCAATGTCTTTTCGATCATGCTGAAGTCAAAATCCGGCTTGAACCGCGCAGTGCGAGACACGGAGTCAGGACCGTGATCACAAAAATTGTGCGCCCTTTCCGAACCCTGCCAAACCATTGCACGTCCCCCTGTCCCCTGTCCTGCTCGACAGGTTCATCCTGTATCCCGGGTGGCAGCCCGGCAAATCAGTACATCAACATTTAGCCCGAAGCTTTTGATTTCGTCAACATAATGGGTTGACGAGCCGAAAACCCCCTCGAACGGGCAAAAAGTGAGTCGCACCAATGGGTTGACTCGAGGCCGGTAAGGAGAACCAGATCAATCCGAAAATTTTTTTTGTGATCACAGCCTGTTTGCAGCGCCTGGTCTCCAAGGCCAACCCGCATTCAAAGCAGCATCTGTGCGCCGGTTCGCGGTGTGGATCTTTCCTGATGGACCAGCGTCGGAGGGGCCAGCAACTCGATCGGTGACCCTTGGATCAGCCGTTTTCCCGCAAGACCCGGCCAGCCAGATAGAGCGAGCCGCAAATCAGGATGCGCGCTTGGGGATCGGCCGCGACGATCGCCCGGACGGCCTCGGACAAAACTGCGGCCGTCCGGCTGTCATGGCCGGCGCCCGCCGCAATCCGGGCAGTTTCCTCGGCCGGAAGCGTTGCCGTCTCACCCGGGATCGACACCGCCGTGAGCGTGTCGGCATGGCTGGCCAGCGGGCGCAGGAAACCGGCCACGTCTTTCGTGTTGAGCATCCCGCACACCAGGTGCGTCGACCGCTCGGGAAGGCCGGCGAGAACCTTGGCGATCATCTCCCCGGCCGCCGGGTTGTGACCGCCGTCGAGCCAGAGCTCGGCCGCAGCGGCGGCTTCGACCAGCGGCCCGCGCCGAAGCCTTTGCATCCGGGCCGGCCAGACCGCGTCGCTCATCGCCGCTTCGCAGGCCTCTTCGCCAAACCCGAGCACCCGCAACACGGCGAGCGCGGCGCCGGCGTTCTGCACCTGATGCGCACCAAGGAGCGCTGGCCGTGGCAGGTCGACGAGCCCGCTTTCATCCTGAAACACCAGCCGCCCATGCTCCTCCCAGACATGCCAGTGCTGACCATAGGCCAGCACCGGCGCGCCGAGCCGGGAGGCCTGCCGTTCGATCACCTCGAGCGCCGCCTCCGGCTGCGGCCCGACCACCACCGGCACGCCCGGCTTGATGATCCCCGCCTTTTCCGCGGCGATCTCTTCGATCGTGTCGCCCAGAAACTGGGTATGGTCGATCGAAACCGGGGTAATCACCGTGATTGCGGGCTTGGAGACAACGTTGGTCGCATCGAGCCGCCCGCCGAGCCCTACCTCTAGCAGCGTATAGTCGGCCGGCACCTCCGAAAAGGCGAGCAAGGCGGCCACCGTCGTGATCTCGAAATAGGTGATGCTTTCGCCGTTGTTGGCGGTGTCACAGCGATCAAGCACCTCGGTCAGATGATCTTCGGATATCAGCCTGCCCGCCAGCCGGATACGTTCGTGGAACCGGGCGAGATGCGGCGACGTATAGGTATGCACCGTTTTGCCCGCCCCTTCCAGCCCGGCCCGGATCATCGCCAGCGTCGATCCCTTGCCGTTTGTCCCGGCGATGTGAACCACCGGCGGCAGCCTGCGTTCGGGATGCTCCAATGCCCCGAGCAGCCGCCACACGCGGTCAAGCGTCAGGTCGATCACCTTGGGGTGGAGCGACATCATCCGCTCAAGGATGATGTCCGAACCGGCACCGCTCACTCGGCCTGCGCCTCCGGCGCCAGCGGCTCGGGATTGTCTTCAGAGGCCGGGGCCAGAGGCGCCGGCAAATCACCGCGCACCGCAGGCGATTTGCCCAACAGAATCCGCAGAATCGTCACCAGCTCGTTCTTGAGATCCTTGCGGTGGGTGACCCTGTCGAGCATCCCGTGGTCGAGCAGGTATTCGGCGCGCTGGAACCCCTCGGGCAGCTTCTCGCGGATCGTCTGTTCGATCACCCGCGGCCCGGCGAAGCAGATCAGCGCGCCCGGCTCGGAGATCTGCACGTCCCCCAGCATCGCATAGGATGCCGTCACGCCGCCCGTCGTCGGATGGGTCAGCACCACGATGTAGGGCAGCCCCGCCTCCTTCACCATGTCGACCGCAACCGTGCTGCGCGGCATCTGCATGAGGCTCAGGATGCCCTCCTGCATGCGCGCCCCACCGGCTGCGGAGAACAACACCAGGGGCCGTTTCAACGCCACCGCACGCTTGGCCGCAGCGATGATGGCGTTGCCGACATACATGCCCATGGAGCCGCCCATGAACGAGAAATCCTGTGCCGCGGCGACGATCGGCGTGCGCCCGATCTCGCCCTCGGCCACCAGCATGGCATCTTGCTCGCCGGTCGACTTCTGCGCCGCCTTGAGCCGGTCGGGGTAGCGTTTCTGGTCGCGAAACTTCAACGGATCTTCAAGCGGCTTCGGCACGTCGACTTCGACGAAGATACCGCCGTCGAACAGCGCCTGGAACCGGTCGCGCGGGCTGATCGCCATGTGATGATCACAGGCCGTGCAGACATTCAGATTCTGCTCCAGCTCGCGGTGAAACAACATCTGCCCGCATTCGGGGCATTTGATCCAGAGGTTTTCCGGAACCTCCCGCCGTGAAAACAGCGAGTTGATCCGGGGCCGGACGTAGTTCGTGATCCAGTTCATGGGGCTCCCTCGGACTGCCTGGCCTTACCTAAGCCGGGGGCGTGGGTTTTGCAATTGGCCGATTCCGGTTCATCCACCGCCACCAGACAAGGAACACAAGGGTTGTCGCGACGGTCTGGCTGAGGATCGAATAGGTCATGTAGCCCGATCCGAGAACGACCTCGACGGTAAACAGCGAAAAGCCCTCCAGAGAGCCCGCCGCGCCGATGATTGTCAGCGAGGCGTTGTTGCCGAAGTGAAGCCCGGCGGCCGCACCGAGATTTCCGGTCCGCACAGTCACGAAAGCGGCAAGGGTTCCCATCACGGTGGCGTTGAGAACATAGGCAAGCGCGTTGACCATGCCGTATTGTGCCGGATGGAAATGCAGCAACCCGAACACGAGCGCCGGGGCCACCCCCCAGATCAGCGCCGATCGGAATCTCGCCCGCAACTGCTGCAACAAATAGCCCCGAAACAGCGCCTCCTCCGCGAGCGTCTGCATGAAGATGAGCCCGAGCGCCGGAATGAGACCAAGCAGCCACGGCAGCGGCGGTTGCGCGAGGGTCACGCTTGGGGCAACACCTTCGGGCAATACGACGTGCTCCATGGCCAGCAGCGCGGAAAGCCCCGCCGCGATCGCCAGCGTGACGGCGGAGCCAAGCGCGAAGTGGCGCAGATCAAGCCGCCGCGTCGGGCCGAACAGGCTGCTGTAGCCGCGCCTGTGCAGGAGTGGGAGCACCAGGGCAAGCCCGATGTGAAAGGTTGCAAAGCTGGCGAAGAAAACTGCCGCATCCGGCCATGTATTGCCCGTTGCAACCCGGCTGACCGGCACGCCCATGAGCCGCGCGCCGAGCACGAGAATCGCGAAAGATCCCGCCATCCAGATGGCCATCACGAGACCGAATCCAAGCGCCGTCCGCCAGATCTGGCTTCGCTGGAGCGCCGGTTGCCAAAAAGGGGGCGATGTCATCTCAAGGCCTTCATCTGGATAGCCTCAGATAGCGATCGATTCTGGTTGCGTCCAGAGACACGGCTTGCGTCGCGTCTGCGGCTCGCCTAGACCGGGATGGCTTCGTGAAGACAAGAGGGAGACGCGTGGCACATCCGCGACCAGTCTTTGCCGCGCTCGCGATTGGCTCCGTTCTCGCCGGTTGTGCGGGCCTCGGGGTTTCGTCACGCAACGCCGAAAGCAGCCCTCAGGGCAGCCACGCGCGCGCAGCACCGAGCATCCAGGTGATGGCGAAAGACGTGACGATCGCCGGCCCGAAAGGTTTTTGCGTCGATCCCGGCGCAACGCGGGAAACATCCTCGGGTGCTTTCGTGATGCTCGGCAGCTGCGCGGTGATCTCCGGAAATCCCGACGACGACAAACCCCGTCAGCCGGCCCTGCTGACCGCATCGGTTACCCGCGCGACGGCCCCCCTCGATGCGGTCGCGTTCGACCGGATGGCGGCCTATTTCACGTCACCGGAGGGTCAGGCCGGGCTTTCGCGCGGCAAAGGGGCCACGCCCGTCACCGTGCTCGATCTGTCTCGCGACGATGGGCTCGTCCTCGTTTACGCCCGCGATGGCGCGGCCGAAGGCGACGTGGCGGGCGACTATTGGCGCGCGGTGTTCACGTCGGCTGGGCAGCTTGTGACGATCACCGTCTCGGGATTTCGCGAAACGCCGTTGCCGCGTGACGATGGCGCCCGGCTCACCCGCGAATTCGCGGCGGCCATTCGCCGCGCGAACCCCGGTGAGGGCGGCACGCAAGGGGCTCCCGACGGCGGCGGCACCGGTGGTGGATTGACATCATTTTTCAATCGTTTGCTCTGAAGAAACCTTTTGTTCTAAGAATGGAAACAATCCTGTTTCCGAGGCGAATCCCTGTCATGGCAAAAGGCGCATCTGGTCTCCTCGCGGCATTTCTCCACCACCGCGCGCTGCGGCGCTGGCAGGCCATTGCCGAACGCGCGAAAACCATGCGGCTTTCCGAGCTGCGTCAGGCCCGTCACCACGCGGCCGAACAGCGCAGCGTGCTCGATCAGGTTCTCTATGTCGCCGACAGCCGCCTCATGTTGCCGCTGATCGGCTCCAGCGCCATTCAGAAACCGCTCCATTCGGATTGGGCCTGGCGCCCGCAGCTCTGGCGCGGGCCGATTTCACCGCCCGGGGTCGCCGCGGCCGAAACCAAGACATCGTTCGGCGACGAGGTTACCTTGTTTCACGATTGCCGAATCTCGGAGCTGACAGTGCGCCAGCTGCGTAACACCCGTGAATCCGATCTCGCGCCATTCGGCCTGAGGATGGATGTGTTCAACTTCGACGGGTCCTTTCTGTCGCTGGTGATCGAATTGCCATCCGAAGCGGTGCGGGGTCTGACCCGCAAACACCTCGTTCGGATGAACGCCCTGGTGGACACCGAGAACCGGGTCGAAATCTTTGCCCGCCTGAACGTGCGCCATGGCCCGAACGCCGAGCAGGTTGTGCGCGAGTTCCCGTTGGGCGCTGAAGACGTCACCTTGGAATTCGACCTCGCCTACACCAAGCTGAACGAAAAGCGGGTCGAGGCGGCCTGGATCGATCTGATTTTCGAGGGCGCGCAGATGAACCAGATCGTCCTGCGCGACGTGACATTCAGCCGACGCCCTCGGGCCGAACTCTAGGAGGCGACCATGGCGGAAATGCAACTGACAAAGACGCGCATTCAAGCTGGCTATTGGGAAGGCGTGCTCACCGGGGCTGAAACGGTGCCGGAAATCGTGGTCACCCATCTCGCCAACCCGATCGGCGGCGCCACGGTGCGTGAGGACCCCGACGTTGCCGGGCAATTTCTCGTGCGCGTGCCGATCCCTGCCGATCTCCTGTCCGATGGTGTGCAGACCTTCGTGATCTCCAACCAGGCCACCGATGACCGGCTTGCCGCTTTCACCATCGTCACCGGCCAACCCCTCGACGACGACTTTCGTGCCGAGTTCGAACTTCTCAGGGCCGAGCTTGACATGCTCAAGCGCGCATTTCGCCGTCACTGCGTGGAAACCATGTGACGCGGCGTCGGGGGTGACGGCTTGTCAAACCGATTGCTAAGAGAAGCGCCATGACCAAGTTTCCGCACCTGCTGGCCCCGCTCGATCTGGGCTTCACCACGCTCAAGAACCGCGTGCTCATGGGCTCGATGCACACCGGCCTCGAGGAGCGCGGCGACTGGGGCCGCGTGGCCGAGTACTATGCAGAGCGCGCGCGCGGCGGGGTCGGCCTGATCGTCACCGGCGGCATCGCGCCAAATCCGGAGGGCGCCGTCTTCCCCGGCGCCGCGGCAATGATCACTGAAACCGATGTGGCCAATCATCGGCTGGTGACAGAGCGCGTCCACGCCGAGGGCGGCAGGATCGCCATGCAGATTCTGCATGCGGGGCGCTATGCCTACGGCAAGAATTGCGTGTCTGCCTCGCCGATCAAGTCGCCGATTTCACCGTTCCCCCCGCACGAACTCGACGAAGACGGGATCGAGAAGCAGATCGCCGATTTCGCCGCCGCCGCCGGCCGGGCCCGCGAGGCGGGCTATGATGGCGTCGAGGTGATGGGCAGCGAGGGCTACCTCCTCAACCAGTTCCTCGTCACCCGGACCAACCAGCGAACCGACCGTTGGGGCGGATCCTATGAAAACCGCATGCGCCTGCCGGTAGAGGTGGTGCGCCGCGTCCGCGCCGCCGTGGGCGCGGATTTCATCGTGATCTACCGGCTTTCGATGATCGACCTCGTGCCGGAAGGCTCGACCTTCGAAGAGGTCTTGCAGCTCGCCAAGGCGGTGGAGGCCGCAGGCGCCACCATCCTCAACACCGGCATCGGCTGGCACGAGGCCCGCGTGCCTACCATCGCCACCTCGGTGCCCCGCGCCGCCTTCGCCTGGGTGACAAAGAAGCTCATGGGCAAGGTCAACCTGCCCCTCATCACCTCGAACCGGATCAATACGCCCGGCGTCGCCGAAGAGCTGCTCTCCGGCGGCGGCGCGGACATGGTGTCGATGGCGCGCCCGTTTCTCGCCGACCCGGATTTTGTCGCCAAGGCCGCCGAAGACCGCGCCGAGGAGATCGCCCCCTGCATTGCCTGCAATCAGGCCTGCCTTGACCACACCTTCTCCGGCAAGATCTCATCCTGCCTCGTCAATCCGCGGGCCTGCCACGAGACCGAGATCGTGCTCGAGCCCACCGATACGCCCAGCCGCATCGCCGTGGTCGGCGCAGGGCCAGCTGGGCTTTCGGCGGCAATCACGGCGGCCGGACGCGGCCATGCCGTCACGCTTTTCGACAAGGCCAGCCGGGTTGGCGGGCAATTGCACCTCGCCGCCACGATCCCCGGCAAGGAGGAGTTCGAGGGCCTCATTGACTGGTTTGAAACCATGGTGGCCAAGACCGGGGTAGAAACCCGGCTCGACACGATTGCGACGCCGGAGGATCTGGCGGATTTCGACACGGTGATCATCGCGACCGGGGTCACCCCGCGCGACCCGGGCATCGCCAACGATGGCGGCACGGTCCTGAGCTACCTCGACGTGCTGACCGGAGCCAAGGTGGGAAACAAGGTGGCGATCGTCGGCGCGGGCGGGATCGGCTTCGATGTCGCTGAGTTTCTGACCCATGACGGCGAAAGCCCCGCCATGAACCTCGACTTGTGGAAAGCCGAGTGGGGCGTGGGCGACACCTCTGCCAACCGCGGTGGCCTCGCCGCCCCGCACCCGGCCCCCAGCCCACGGCAGGTCACGCTCCTGCAACGCAAGGCCAAGGCCCTGGGCAAGGGGCTGGGCAAGACGACCGGCTGGATTCACCGTGCCAGCCTGCGGGCAAAGGGCGTGCAGATGATCGGCGGGGTGAGTTACGACAAGATCGATGCGGCGGGCCTGCATATCACCACCGCCGATGGCCCGACCCTGATTGAGGCCGACACCGTTGTCATCTGTGCGGGACAGGAAAGGGCGCGCGATCTCGTCGATGCGCTCGCCGGGAGCGACGTGCCGGTCCACGTCATCGGCGGCGCCGAGCTGGCGGCGGAACTCGATGCCAAACGGGCCATCGAGCAAGGCGTCCGGCTTGGCGCCGAGCTCTGACCGCCCGTTTCCCAACCCAAGCCAATCCCAGATAAAACCGCGCAATCGTCGCGTTGGCTCCACAGTCTTGCCCGAATTCGAGGCGATACAATTCCTCGTTGGGGCGAAGACTGTAGAAAGATTGATGATGGACCGACTGACTGAAATGGAAGCATTCGCCACGGTGGTTGACCAAGGTGGGTTCACCGATGCTGCCAAGAAGATGGGGATTTCCAAATCCGCCGTCTCGAAGCATGTCTCGTCTCTTGAAGCCCGGCTGGGTGCGCGGCTGCTCAATCGCACCACCCGCCGCGTCAGCCCCACCGAAATTGGACTTGCCTATTACGATCGTGCGCGCCGCGTTCTGAACGACGCGGGCGAAGCCGACGCGCTCGTGACCTCCATGCAATCCGCGCCCTCGGGCCTTTTGAGGATTTCCGTCGCCACCGATTTCGGCGTCAATCACCTGTCGCCGGTTCTTGGTGGGTTCCTTCAGGAATTCCCCGAGATCACCGTCAACATGGTGCTGAACAATCGCTACGTCGAACTCATTTCCGAGGGATTCGACATGGCGATCCGCGTGGGCGAACTCGAAGATTCCAGCCTGCGCGCCCGAAAAATCGCCGAAACCACCCGCCGGATGGTTGGCAGCCCCGCATATTTCCAGAAATACGGCCGCCCCGAGCGCATCGACGATCTGAATGAGCACAAACTCCTGCACTATTCGAGCCAGGCATCCGGGAACGTATGGAAAATCCCCGCGCCGTCGGGCGAGGTGCGGCAGGTGCGCACCGCCGGCTGGCTCTCTGTCAATGACGGCCAATCCTTGCTCAATGCCGCGATTGCCGGGCTCGGCATCGCCTATCTGCCAAGTTTCCTCTACGCGGACGCGATGGAGAAGGGCCAGATCGAAGACGCTATCCCGGATCTCCCGCTGGACACGCAGGGCATCTATGCCGTGTATCCGCCGGGACGGTTCACGCAGCCCAAGGTGCGGGCCTTCATCGATTTCCTCGTGAACGCCTTCGCCGACAAGGGCCCCGACAACTGGTGATCCGGGTCCGAAACGTTTCCCCAGCCTGACGAGTTTGGGCACACTTGGAGCGCCGTGCGGTGGCAGCCGCATCGGCGCTCTTTTTCGATTCAGCGAAGACCGAGCACAGCCGCAGCGCGTGCGACCACCGCATCGGGCGAACCGCCGGCCTCGATCCGCGTCCAGCCGACCGCATCCGGATGGGTGGCCAGTTGCGACCGCAGCACCCGCACATCGGCATCGGAGGCATCATCGGCACGTGCCGAGACCCGCGCTTCGAGGGTGGCCGGATCGGCGGTCAGCCAGAGCCCGTCAAACGCCACACCGGCTGTCTTCGCCGAAGCCTCCGCCGCGCCGCGTTCGGCCGGGTCGATGAAGGTCGCATCGAGGATGACGGCATGGCCCGCCGAAAGCGCCAGTTCGGCCCGGGCCAGCATCCGATCGTAGACCCGCTGACTCACCTCGGGCTCGTAGGCCTCGGCCGGAAGCGGTGTCAGCGGCTCGACCCCGAACATCGCCTTGCGCTCGAGATCGCTGCGCAGATGCACCGCACCAGGCGCTGGCCCGAGGTCGGGTGCGAGACGAGCGGCCACGGTTGTCTTGCCCGTCCCCGAGACGCCCCCGACCGCCACGAGGCGCGCGTCAGGCGGCGCGAGATAGCCGATCGCATCGTCCAGATAGCCCCGCGCATCGCGCGCAAGTCCCTCCGACACCTCGCCCGACATCGTCTGCACCGCCACCATGCTCCGGATCGCCGCACGCACCCCGAGAAACAGGGGCAAAGCCGCGAGCCCCTCGAAATCGCCCGTCCGGGCGAGGAAGGCGCCAAGAAGCGCATTGGCCTGCCGAGCGAGGCCGCGATGCAGGAGGTCCATCACGAGGAAGGCGAAATCGTAAAACACGTCCATCGTGCCCAGGCGCTCATCAAACTCGAGCGCATCGAACGGCACCGGGCGGTTGTCGATCATGACGATGTTCTTCAGATGCAGATCGCCATGGCACCGGCGCACGAAACCGCGCTTCGAGCGTGTGCTGAGCAGCGGCGCGACATGGCCAAAACTGGCCTCCGCGCGTGTCCTGAACGCCGCGAGCCGGTCATGCCCGAGCACATCTTCCATGCCCGAAAAGGCGTCGGCAAGTTCATCGAGAATTTCGCGGATCAGCGCCGCGCCGTCGGCCCCACGCTCGGGGGCCTTTTCATGCAACTCCGCCACCGCCGTGCCGAGGGTCTCGGCCAATGTTACGGTCAGTTTCCCCGCGTCGGCGATGCGGATCAATTCGTCCTCGCGCGCGAACCGGCGCATGACCAGAGCGTATTCGACGGCAACGCCCTTGCCCCCCAGCGCCAGGCTGCCATCGGCCTCGCGGGTGATGGCCACAACCCGGTCATAGATCATCGGCGCCGCCGGCGCGTTGAGCTCCAGCTCCCGGGTGATGATCTTGCGCCGTGTCTCCAGGGCGGTGAAATCAAGGTAATTGAACTTGACCGCGCGCTTGATCTTGTAGGCGCGATCGCCAGCCAGAAAGACATGCGCCGAGTGTGTTGAGATCACCTCGACTTCCCCGCTGATCCCGTGCGTTGCCGGATCACTAAGAAAGGCAATCACCTCTTTTTGTGCCGTCAGGTCGTCGGTCACGTTGCCCCCCGAATGCTAGTCGGTGGAAACCAGGATCGCCTCCACGCGGCGGTTTTTCGTTCGGCCCTCGTCGGTCTGGTTCGACGCGATCGGCGAGAGATAACCTACCCCGTCGGCCTCGAGCTGCACCGGTGAGACGCCGTAGTCCTCGATCAGGCGGGTCATGACGGATTCCGCGCGCCGCCGCGACAGCGAGATGTTGCCGGAAAGCGACCCTTCGGAATCCGTGTGCCCGACCAGCGCGACGCGTTTTTTCGGGTGCGTATTCAGGTAGTCCGCAAGGTCGGACAGAGACGAAAAGAGGCCCGGCCCCAGATCAGCCGAGCCGGTGGTGAAGACGAGATCGGCCAGAATGAACCGCCCGACATTCTCCATCGCCGGTCCGATCTCGGAAAGCGTCGTCATCGGCAATGCGGTTCCGGGCTCGGCCTTTGTCGAGGTCATCAACGTAACAGGCGCCGCCTCGCGCGGGCCAACCTGCACGATTTGCACAAACCCCGCCGACGGCGAACGGCTGACCATGAGGCTGACATAATCAGGGATTTCGCCGGCACGCTCCGCCGCGAGATAATGGTAGTCGCCAAGATCGACATGCATCTCCGGCTCACCGATCACTTCCGTCCCGAACCGGAAATCGAATCCGCCACATGAGGCGGTGCTGCATTCGAACAGGATGTCATAGCCCTCCTCCACGAGCTGCTCACGCAGGTTCAGCAGGAGCTGATAGCTTGTCGTGGCAAGCCCGCCGATCCGCCACGCCTGTCGGCTCACCTGGCCCGGCGCGGGCAGTGTCTTGATACCCTGTCCGTCCTGCCAAGGCCCGATCGGCATATCATAGTGACCAACTGCCTCCGCCTGTTCGGCACGCAGCACGGCACCCGCCGGCAAAGACAGGCTTGCCGCTTCGGTTCCAAGCGGGGCGAGCACGGCAAGCGCCGCGAAAAGGAGCAGGGTTCGGATCATCTGGCCTGCGAGTGGTAGGCGTCGTTCGGTTGCATATCGGTGGCCGCGGCCACCCGGTTCGTCATGTTGAAGAATCCGGCGACGTTGGCAATATCCCAAATGTCGCGGTCGGAAAACCCTTGATCCCGCAAAGCCTTTCGATCGGCGTCATCCATCTTATTGGGCGTTTCGGTGAGTTTTTCGGCAAATGCCAACATGGCCCGGTGCCGTTCCGACAACGGCACCGCCCGCCAGTTCATCGCCATGGCCTCACCGAGCTTCGGGTCGCCCGAAAGGTCACGCAC
>JANTFS010000021.1 GCA_024763335.1 Paracoccaceae bacterium
AAGCCCCCGGGGTCCGGGTGCGGCTCTCCGGCTACCCCGTGCTGCGCGACACGGTCAACCGTGCCCTGGTGCGCGATGTGCTGGTGATCAATGGCCTTGGGATGTTGATCGGCGTCATCGTGGCGATGGTGACCTTCCGGTCGATCCGGGTGGGGTTCATGGTGATTGTCGGCCCGGCCGTCTCGGCGCTGATGGTGCTCGGGATGCACGGGCACATGGGTATCGCGATCAACACGATCACCCTCACCCTGCCGGTTCTGGTGCTGGTTCTGGCAACGTCGGATTCGATTCACCTCACCTTCGAGCGGGCGCGTCAGGCCGGGCGCGAGCCGGCGCGCGCGGCGGTGCGCGCGGTGCGCCGCGTCGCGGTGGCCTGCGTGTTTGCCGCGCTGACCACGGCGATTGCCTTCGCGGCCCTGACCACATCGCGGGCCGAGATCATCGCCGATCTCGGCCGCATGGGGGTCATCGTCACTCTGGCCTCGGTCGTCACCGTGCTGCTGGTGCAGACGGTCGTCTTCTCGCTCGCCGCCCGGGCAAAATGGTTCCTGCGCGAGTTCGACAGGCTGCACGACCACATGCCCTCCGGCCTCGGCCTGGGCGGTTTGCCCCGGCTCGGCATCGCGATGCCCCGCACCGTGGCATGGTCCGCCGTGGCGGTGTTGCTGGTCAGCACGGTGCTCTATTCTCAGGCCGGCCCGCGCTATTCGTTGCTCGACAGCCTGCGCGAGAGCAGCACCGTGATCACGGTTTTCGATGCGGTCGAGGAAAAGATCGCGCCGGTTTCCCAGATACTCGTGCCGGTGCCGACGACCGACCCGGATGTGGTGGCGCGGGTCCACCACATCGTGGAGGCGGTCACCGGCAGCCAGTTCGTGCAATCGGTCAGCGGTGTCGACGGCGGCGCGGAAGGCTTGCGCCGCAGCTTGCCCGAGCCATTGTCCCGCCGCCTGCTGTCCGAAGACGCGACCCGCACGGTGGTGTCGGTGCCGTTTCGCTACGTGAGCGGTGATGACACCATCGCGCTGGCCGACAAGATCGACGCCGCTATCGCCACGGACCCGGTGTTGCGCGATGCGCAGATCGGCAAGGCAACGGGTCTGCCGGTGATGTCGGCGCGGGTGGCCGGGGTTATCCTCGACGAGATCAACCGAAGCCTGCTGATCGCTCTGGGCGGGGTCGTGGTGTTGATCTACCTGTGGCTGCGCAATCTGCGGATCGCGCTGCTCTCGCTCCTGCCCAACATGCTGCCCGTGACGCTGATCGGCGCCTGGCTGATGCTGTCGGGGCGCGGCATCGAGTTTTCCAACGGGCTCGCGCTCACCGTGGCTTTCGGAATCGCGGTCGACGATACGCTCCATGTTCTCAACCGGCTGCGGCTGACCGGGGGCGTGGATCGGATCGAGCGCGACCGTCTGGTCCAGGCGTTCCGGGAAGTCGCGCCGGCCCTGGTGACAACCTCGGCGGTGCTGATCCTGGGCATGTCGGGCGTGTTCTTCGCGGAAAACCGGGGCGTGAGCGAGTTCGGGCAGATTGCCATGGCCGTCTATGCGCTTGCCCTGCTGGCGGATCTGCTTGTTTTGCCGGCGGCCCTTGCCGTTTTCGGTCCGAGATCGTACCTCAGGCACAGAAAGGAGCGCTCATGACCCGAACGATCAGTCTCATAGCATCGCTTTTCGCCCTTGCCGGTCCAGCATACGCGACGGAGATTTTCGACGCCCAAGGCTCCTGGGTTGGCGAGGGGCAGCTTGCAACCGGCGCGGAAGCCCCGCTCGAACGCGGCCGTTGCCGGGTGGATGTCGAACCGAAGGAGGACGGGACGGATGTGAGCGTCACCGGCCATTGCGCCGTGGCGGTCGGGAAAACCGACATTTCCCTGCGCATCGTGCGGTCCGATTCCGGTCGGATCAACGCGGGCATGTGGACGGCCGCCACCGGGCAGACGGTTCAATATTCCGGCACCGAAACCGGTTCGACGATCGAGCTCGTGTCCACCACGCCGCTGATGGTCGAGGACACGCCCTATGAAAGCCGCGTCAACGTCGACAGCGCCGATGCCGATGGTTTTGCCATCCAGCAGCTGTTGCGCGCCGAGGGGGTCGAGGCGTGGCATGTCGTGCTCGAGATGACTTACCGCCAGGTTGGCGGTTGAGGTCATTCAACGAAGACCGAGCTCGCCTTGTCGTTCAGGAACGGGCCTAGCACCGGCACGTTGGTGGCGACCGTCCGGCAGTAGCCCGACAGCGAGGTGTCGACGCAGAGCGTGGCCTGTGCGCCGCCGAAGACCGCGATCGACGTGATCGAGTCATTGGCCGTCGGGGGCAATACGTTGATCCGGCCTGGGCGCATGCAGAAATGGTCGCCGCCGTAGGCCGCGTTTTCGAAGAAACAGGCCTGCTTCATCGCCGGTAGCGATCCGGTGTAGACCCGCAATGACGAAACCTTGTTGTTGAGATAGGCCCCGAGCCGAGCTTCGCTGCTGGTCACATCGCGGCAATAGGGACCCATGTTGGTGTTTTCGCACAGGCGCACCTTGGCCGCGCCGTGCAGTTCGACAGAGGTGATCCGGTCATTCGCGATAGCGGGCAGGCTGAGATAGATCCCGACATTGCGGCAGAAGCTGTCGCCGGTGAAGTTGGGGCCATCGTAGAAACAGGCGCGGTCGCCGGCCGCAGGGGGTAATCCGCCGCCGCCGCCGCCACCGCCTCCGCCGCTGTCACAGACGATCGAGAGCGATGGCCCACCCGGGCCGAGGGTCAACTCGAAGCGGCAATTGGGCTCCGATGGGGCGCTGCCCGGGGCGGGGACCGGCTCGAGGTAGGATGAATTGACCCACCCGTCCGGGCCGGCATGGGTGATGCGGCACCATCCCCCCGCCTCGCATTCCTCGATTGTCACCGTCTCGTCGGGATAGAGCGTGTCGGCAACGCCAAAGGACGTCCCCGGACCCTCGCGGACATTGAGCCATGTGGTTGCCGTCGCATCGAGCGCCAGCGCGGCCATCGTGCCGCCGATCAGCCCGAGTGTGGCGATGCCAACCCCGGCCAGAAAATCCGTGATCCGTTTCATGACGCCCCCTCCCGGCGATGCTGACACAAGTGTTCACAGAATCACTAATGCGCCGCAGGACGGTTGCGCGCCATGAGGGAAATCAAATCGTCACCCGGAACCGGCTGCTTCGCAGTCACGCACCGGGTCTCTGCCGCCTATTGGCACTGGAAACCGTCGGTGATCGCGGCCTGCACCGCTTCGCCCACGGGCATCTTGCTGCGCTTGGAGTAGCTGGCGTGAACCCAGCGCACGAAGCTGCGGCGCAGCTCGTCGTCCTGGTTGGCCTCGGGAATGCACAGTTTCGGGTCGCCGGCCAATTCGACGGCGGCCACGAAGCCGCGGATGAAGCCGATGCACTCGAGCTGTGACATGAACCCGTCACGGGGATCGTTGTCGGCCTCCTGGCACGGCAGGAGAAGATCTTTGGCCACCAACATGGGCGGGATGTCCTGCGCCGCTGCGGGCGCGGCGGCGGTTATCACGAGGCTGGACAGGGTTGCCACGAAAGCCAGTCGGCGCATTGTTCGCTCTCCTCAACCGAATGCGTGTGCAAGAACAGATGCTCCCGTGCTCCGGCGGATGCAATGCGTCCGATCGCGCGCCCGGGCAAAGGAAAGGCCCGGCCGATCTTTCGACCGGCCGGGCCATGTTTCTTGAGCCAAGTGCCTACTGGTTGCCGGCCGGGTTGGTCTCGGCATAGGCGTGGAGCGCCGCGTCCAGCACCGCCTGGTGCTCTTCGTTGGTCACGAAGCCGGGCGTGTTGACTTTGCTCCAGAGCTCTTCGTCGCTCATGTTCTGGTGGCACCCCATGCACAGGCCGGTGCGTTCCATCTTGTCACGCATCTCCTGTGGCAGCGGGGCAGTCAGCGGCCAGTGCGAGCCGACGGTCACGAGCTGTTGGCCATCCTCGGTCACGATCCGGCTGAGATCGTGGTCGAGCGACGGGATCGGCTGCGACTGATACTGGGTCTGGCCGGGGATGATTTCACCCATGGCCGTTTCCAGATCCACCACGAAGCCGTCCTGATAGCCCTGCATGAAGCGACCACCCATGATCCCGTAGCCGAGGGCTTTCGGGTTGTTGTGGCAGCTTTCGCAGGACCGTGCCTCGCGACCAGCCGTATGCGGCTGCACGGCGGCATGATCGAGGCCCTTGGTGCCACCGGCATCCGGCGTCATCCAGGTCTCGTTCTGCGCAACCGTGTTGCCGTCGGCGTCGATGACCGTGGTGATCACCTGGCACCCTGGCATCAGCGGGCTGACGCGGCCTTCACCGTTGATCCCGAGGGTCGGCTCTTCCCAACGCAGGTAGGAGCGCGTCTCGGACACCTTGCCGGCGGAGGTCAGGCCGTTCGTGCCGAGCTCGTTATCGGCGGTCAGGCCGTTCGGCATCCGCGAGTTGGCGTTGAGGATCCAGTCAACGTCGGTCTTGCCTTCGGAGTAGTCGACGGTGATGTGGCAGCCATAGCACTGCGGCGCCCAGTCAGCGTGGCATGCGTAGCATTCCATGCTTTCCATGTGCGCGCCCACCTGGCTCATCGCCACCATCGCGTCGGGCGATTTCCAGGTGTCGTCGATGGCGAGCTGCTTGAGCACCGGCACCTCGAAATCAAGCCCCGAAGCCGAGTGCAGGATCACCTTGTCACCGTTGCGCACGACGTTGCCGAACGGGTTGCCGCGGGCGGTCAGGAGATAGCCGTCCTCAGCCGCATATTCGGTGCCGAACATGAACGATTCGTCGTTGGTGTCCTCGGAGAGACCGCGCGGCGTGTCGCCGATATCCGTTGCGAACTCTTCGCCGTAGCCCAGCGGCAGCTCCCACGGGAACTGGCTGACGGTGCCGTGGCAGTCCTCGCACTCGATCTCCACCTGAGCCAGCGTGGTGCCCGGCAGGTTGCCGTCGCCATGCATGTCGATCGTGGTGTGGCAATCCTGGCAAAGCATGCCGCCTTCCGGGTTGCCGGGCCGCGATTCGACGGCGTGGTGCAGGTCTTCCTTGATGTAGAGATACTTCTTGGTGTGCAGCTTCGGCTGTTTGCCGCCTTGCGCATCGTAGGGCGAGCCATAGGGGAATTCCATGATGCCCTGGTAGCTCACGCCGATCCGCTTGCCGCGGTTGTGGCAGGAGTTGCAGGTTTCAGACGGAATACCCGAATAGGTCACGTCCCCAACGGTCACTTGCGCCTCGCGCGTGGCCTGGATGCGGTGGGTGAGCAGTTTGCCCGGCTGATCGGTGGGGATCGTCGGGTCGCTGCCTTCGTAGAAGCCCTCGTTGGAGTAGGGGATGTGGCACGACGAGCAGCCGGTGCCGCGGTAGTCACCCCGCTTCTCGCGGCCGGTGATCCCGACGTGGCAGCGTTGGCACTGCTGGCGCGAGTAGGTGATACCGGCGAGGTTCGGGTGCTCGGAGACGGCGTTGACGTCAACCTCGGGAACCTGTTCCATCGAGGTCGGCATCTGCTCGGGATGCGCTTCGGAGAAGGCCACCATGTATTCCTGATAGGCCTCGGTGCCGACGGTCGGCACGTTGCCGTCCTCGTCCACGAGATCATAGTTGCCGTAGACCGCCTGGTGGGTGTCGAGCACGCCCCAGGACCACAGGTTGCCCTGCAACTTGCCGGCCTCGGTATTCATCAGCGCCTTGGTCAGGCGTTCGCCGTAGCCCGAGTGGCACTGGCCACAGGTCTTTTCGGCGATCCAGACCGAGCCGGGATCGGGGAAGAACATGTCGGGTCCGCCCGCGGCGAGATCAACCGGGGCGCCGGCATGGGCATCTTCGGCAGAGAGGCCCTGCGGATTGCCGCCGTGGCAGACCACGCAGCCACCCGGGTCATTGTAGCTCTCGCCCAACGCCAGAATCTGCTGCATCATTTCGGTTTCTTCGTCCCTGATGGACTCGATGCCTTCGTGGCACGAGAGACAGCCTTTCTCGGCTGCCACATCAGGATCGACCTTGTCCGGCACGTCCTGCGCGGCCGCAACCGATGCGGACCCGAGCAGGAAGGCCAAAGTCAGTAGTATCCGTTTCACTTTGTTGCTCCCCGATTGCGTGGGTAACCGGCACAGACGCACCGATTCCCGATTCTGATAGCAAGGGCGCCCCGCGCACGGCCCTGACAATTGTCAGAAATCGGCGGTTTCTGACCGGAAATAAAATTGACATCTGAGATACAACTTATTGAACCTGCACCGAAATTTCGCTTCTTGTTGATCTACATCATGGTGGCGCGGCGACAGGGGGTGGCGAATGTCGCCACCTGGGAAACGTCCAGTCGGAGCACACATGGCCATCCTTGCCGAAGCCGGCGAATGCTTTGCGTGCGGGTCAAAACTTTGCCGCTTCAGCGGCCTGCAAAGCCCGCGGCAAACGCACCGAATCATCGACCTCAACCGCGGGGAGCGAATCGAGACATGCACCGGTGGCTGCGTCCGGTTCTGGACCGTCATCAGCGGAACCGCCGCGATCAGCACGAACCTGCGCGATGGCCGCCGCCAGATTTCGGGGATCGAACGCACGGGCAGCACGATTTGCGGGCCGATGGCGCATGAAGACAGCCCGATCTGGCTCGAAGCTCTGGAGCCGTGCCGGATCTGCGAGATCGATTTCAGCGCAGATATCGGTGCGCTTCAGGATGACGCCGGGTTCATGCAGGCGATGTTCGGGATCATTCACAAACGGCTGGAGACGGCCAACCGTCACCTGACCACGCTGGGGCGGCTCGATTCGATCGAACGGGTGACCTTGTTTCTGGCCGAAATGGCCGAAGCCGAGCCCGGGCACGGGCCGGTTCACCTGCCGATGAACCGCGAGGAGATTGCCGACTATCTCGGGCTGAATGCCGAGACGATCAGCCGGATCTTCACCAAGTTGCGCAAGGCGGGCCTCTTCAAGTTCCTCTCGCCTACCGAGTTCGTGGTGGCCGACCCGCAGGCGGTGGCCCGCCGGCTGCCGGTGCCGGTTGCCCAACCGCCCCACAACCCGATCGCACTGGCGACTGACGGGACGGCCTGCCCGATGCCGGGCCATGCCGAGATGGCGGGCGGCCCGCTGCCGCATCACAAGGAGCACACATCATGATCACCGAACTCGGGCACCTTGCCCTGTGGATCGCCCTGGCGGCGGCGCTGGTGCAATCCATCGTCCCGCTGTGGGGCACCCGTGCCCGTTCGGCCTCGGCGATGCGCGTGGCCGACACCGCCGCGCAGGTGCAGTTTCTCGGCGCTGCCGCAGCCTTCGGCGCGCTGACATGGGCCTATGTGGTTTCGGACTTCTCGCTCGCCAATGTCATCATGAATTCGCATTCCTCGAAGCCCATGCTCTACAAGGTCACCGGGGTCTGGGCCAACCACGAGGGCTCGATGCTGCTCTGGGTGCTCATGCTGGCGCTGTTCGGCGTGCTGATCTCGGTCTTCGGGCGGATGATCCCGGTGGTGATGCGCTCGACCGTTCTGGCCGTGCAGGCAATGATCGGCGTCGGCTTCTATCTGTTCATTCTGCTCACGTCGAACCCGTTCCTGCGGGTCGCGAGCCCGCCGCTCGACGGGCAGGGAATGAACCCGCTGCTGCAGGATCCGGGCGTCGCGTTCCACCCGCCGTTGCTCTACCTCGGCTATGTCGGGTTCTCGACCGCGTTTTCCTTCGCCGTGGCCGCCCTGATCACCGGCCGGGTCGATCCGGCCTGGGCGCGCTGGATGCGGCCTTGGGTGTTGATCGCCTGGTCGGGGCTGACCGCGGGCATCGCGCTGGGGTCGTGGTGGTCCTATTACGAGCTCGGCTGGGGCGGCTTCTGGTTCTGGGACCCGGTCGAGAATGCCTCGTTCATGCCCTGGCTGATCGGCACCGCGCTGCTGCATTCCGCAATTGTCGTCGAAAAGCGCAACGCCTTGCTCAAATGGACGATCCTCTTGTCGATCCTGACCTTCTCGCTCTCCCTGATCGGAACCTTCCTGGTGCGCTCGGGCATCCTGTCGTCGGTGCATGCCTTTGCCACCGACCCGGGCCGCGGCGCCTTCATCCTCGCCTTGTTGATCATCTACGTTGGTGGGGCGCTGATGCTCTACACCTGGCGGGCGGCGACCATCGGTGAGGGCGGGGTATTCTCGATCTGGTCGCGCGAAAGCGGGCTGCTGGTCAACAATATGGGGCTGACGGCCGCCACCGGCGTGGTCTTTGTCGGCACCCTGTATCCCCTCGGGCTTGAGCTGTTCAACGGCGCCAAGATCACCGTCGGCGCCCCGTATTTCAACCAGGCGTTCCTGCCGGTCTTCGGTTTCATCATGTTTGCCGCCGGCATTGGCCCGTTCCTGTCATGGAAACGCGCACGCCCGGCGGTGGTGTTGAAAAAGACCGCCTTCGGCCTCGCGGTGACGGTGCTGCTCACCGCCGGGGTCGCGCTGGCCTTCGGGCTGCGGGACGCGGTCGGGCTCTTTGGCCTGTTCATCGCGCTGTGGCTCGCGGTCGCGACCTTGCAGGACCTTGCCGCGCGCGCCGGGCTGCCCCGGGTTTCGCCCGGCGTGGCGCTGCGCCGCATCGCGGGCCTGCCGCGATCGGCCTGGGGGCTCTATCTCGGGCATCTCGGGCTGGCCATCGCGGCGGCGGGCGTGGTTGCGGTTTCGGTGTGGAAGGAAGAAGCGATCCAGACCGTGGCGTTCGGCACGCCCGTCGAGGTCGGGCCCTATGCCTTCACCCTCGACAAGGTCGAAAACAGCACCGGCCCGAACTACCAGACCTCGATCGCCACCGTCACCGTCAGCCGCGGCGGCACGACGCTTGTCACCCTGCACCCCGAGCGGCGCTTCTACCCGGTTGAAGGGCAGCCGACCACCGAAGCCGGCATCGCCACGATGTGGCACGGTGATATCTACGCGGTGCTGGGCGATCCCGACGGGCGGGGCGGCTTCGTCACGCGGTATTACTACAACCCCGGCGTGCCCTGGATGTGGTTCGGCGCCCTGATGATGACGCTCGCGGCGCTCGTCTCGCTGACCGACCGGCGCCTGCGCATCGGCGCGCCCGCCCGCCGTCTTGCAGCCCAGCCGGCAGAATAGGACAGCCACATGATCCGCCTCGCGCTCGCCCTCGCATTTTCCCTGCTGGTGATCCCCGCCGCCCACGCGCTGGACGCGGCCGAGATGTTCGACGACCCGCAGCTCGAGGCGCGGGCCCGCGACATTGGCCGAGAATTGCGCTGCCTGGTTTGCCAAAACGAGAGCATCTTCGATTCGAACGCCGGGCTGGCGCGCGATCTGCGCGTGCTGGTGCGCGAACGGATGCAGGCCGGTGACAGCGATGAAGAAGTGGTCGCGTTCATCGCCGACCGTTACGGAGATTTCGTTTTGCTCAAACCCCGCGTCACGGCACAGACCTACGTGCTCTGGGGCGCGCCGGCGATCTTTCTCGTACTCGGCACCCTGGCCGTTTTCGCCTACCACCAGCGGCGCAGGAAGACTGCGGCAGCCGCGCCGCTTTCCGATGAAGATCGTCGCGAGGCCCAACGGCTTCTGCATGGAGGAGATGCATGATGTTCTGGTTCGCGGCGTTTGGCCTGACCTTCTTCGGCGCGCTCTGGATTGCCTGGCCGTTCCTGCGCAAGGACAGCGTGGAGATGAACGATGCCGACGGCGCAATCTCGGTGTTCCGCGACCAGCTCGACGAACTCGACCGCGACCTTGCCGCCGGCCTGATCAGCGAGGACGAGCGCGACGCGGCGGCCCAGGAGATCGAGCGCCGCACCCTCGCGGCTGCGCGCCGGCTCGATGCAGGCTTCAGCCTGTCGCACCGCGCCCCGGCCGCCGCCGCGGCGGTGGCGGTGCTGGCCGGCACCCTCGCGCTCGGGGGCTACGCGCTGTTCGGTGTCCCCGGGGAACCCGACCAGCCGCTCGCCGCGCGCAAGACCGAGGTGCTCGAACGGCGCGCGTCGGCCGGTGACGTGAATGCCCGCATCGCGCTGTTGATCGAGCGCACCAAGCAAAGCCCCGAAAGCTTCGAGGATTGGTGGACCCTGGCGGTGTCCTACGCCTCGATCGGCGACGATGCGGCCTCGGTCGAGGCCTATCGGCACGCCGCCGAGCTGGCGCCGGACGAGCCCGGCGTGCAGGCCGCCTATGCCGAGGCGATGGTGCTCGCCAACGGCAACAAGGTTCCCACCGCCGCGCGGATCATTTTCGAAACCGTGATGCGCAAGACGGCCGATCCGCGGGCGCGCTACTATGTCTCGCTCGCCAAGGCCCAGGCGCAGGATTTCGACGGGGCGTTGCAGGGCTGGGTTGCATTGAAGGACGACTCGGCCCCCGATGCGCCGTGGATGCCGCTGGTGCGGCGCGATATCGTCAACATGGTGCGGTTCCTGAAATACGATCTCACCGAATATCTCCCCGACGCCACCGAGGCCGAGATTGCCGCTGCCGGTGGCGCTTCGTCGGCGGAGGTTGCGGTCACCAGAATCGCCGAGCTGGAAGCCCAGCTTTCGGAAGATCCGCTCGACTATGTTGCGTGGATCGAGCTGGCGACGCGGCTGGCGCAATCGGGTGACAACGAGAAGGCAGCCACGGTCCTCACCCAGGGGGCGGCCCATTTCGCCGGGGCGCCTTTCGTGCAGCAGAAGTTCGATGACGCCGCCCGGGAGCTGGGCATGGACATCCTGGGCGCGGCTTCCGACAGTGGTGCGGTGGCCTCCCCCAGCGCCGAAGATGTCGCGACGATCAGCGCATTGCCGCAGGCCGAGCAGGACGATCTGATCAACGGCATGGTCGCGGGGCTCGCGGCGGAGTTGGCAGAAAATCCCGGCAGCCCCGAGAAATGGATCATGCTGGTGCGCTCATACGCGAACTTGGGTGAGTATGAAAAAGCGACGGAAGCCTACGAGTCGGCGAAGGCGGCGTTTGCCGGCAATGCCGAGGTGCTCGACATGCTGGCCGCCGGCGTGGCCGACGCGATCGGAGAGTAGCGGGGCGCGGGGGCTGGCTGCCGCCAAAGCGGCCGGTTCAAACCGGTTCGGGGGGGGGATCTGGTGGAGCCGAGGGGAATCGAACCCCTGACCTCGTCATTGCGAACGACGCGCTCTCCCAACTGAGCTACGGCCCCAACGCGGTGCTATCTGGCGGTTTCCGCAACAGGTGTCAAGCGCAAAGGCGGATCGTTTCGCCGCGCTTCACACGCCGCTTCAGCCCGCGACTTTTGCCTTGGTCCGGACGAATTGCTCGATCGCCGTGGCCGGGACTGCACCCGACTGGCGCGCCACTTCCCGGCCGCCCTGATACAGGATCATCGTCGGGATGCCGCGGATGTTGTTCTTCATCGAGACCTTGGGGTAATCCTCGGTGTTGATCTTGGCGAGGCGGGCGCCGGGGGCGAGTTTCTGCGCGGCCTTGGCGAATTCCGGCGCCATCATCCGGCAGGGCCCGCACCAGGGCGCCCAGAAATCAACCAGCAGCGGGGTGTCGTCGTTCTTCGTGGCCTTCGCCAGAACGCTCGCATCCATCTCGCGCACCTTGCCGTCGTTCAGTTTCGCGCCGCAGGTTCCGCATTTCGGGCCGGCCCCGAGCTTGTCGGCCGGAACCCGGTTCACCGCACCGCACTCAAGGCAGGTCATTTTCATCGAGGCACCCATCGGTCTCTTCCCGTTCAAAATCCAATTTCGCGCATATGTGCGCTTGCGACGGCGTAGTTTCAAGCCCATCTTGCCGGGGCAGAAGGAGATGCGACATGACACCGTGGTCCGATCTTGCGGCCGATGAGCAGCTCAAGCTCAGAGTGGATTATCAGGCCCATCTCGATAGTCTCCCGCCCACCTGTTCGCTGGACGACAAGGTCACGGCTTTTGCCAAATGGCTGGCCGAGCGCGACATTGCCTTTTCCATCGAGGATATTTCGCCTAAGAAAACCCACAACTGATGGGAGATTTCGATGGCGCATGGCGACAAGCGGTATGACCTCGCCGTCATAGGGGCCGGGCCTGCGGGGGCCGCGGCGGCACGCCGGGCCCGGGCGCTGGGGCTGTCCGTGGCGATCATCGACAAGGCGGTGTTTCCGCGCCACAAGCTCTGCGGGGCGCTGTTGTCAGGGCGCGGTCGCACCGCGATGCGCGACGTCTTCGGGCTGGAGGTGGATCCCGAGCATTTCCTTTATTCGCGCAAGGTCGCCTTCAAGTGGGACGGCGAAACGCTTGCCGAGTTCGATGCGCCGCACGTGTTGACCTACACCTACCGGCTGGACCTCGACCACAGGCTACTCACCGAAGCCATTGCGGCCGGGGCCGAGGATTACCAGGGGACGCGGGTCACCCAGCTCGATGATGCCGCCGGCGTGCTCGAACTGTCTGATGGAACCCGGCTTCGCTATGGCGTCCTGATCGGCGCCGACGGGGCGGCAAGCCCGGTTGCGCGGCATCTCTTCGGCCGGGCCTATGATCCGGCGAAGATCGGGTTCGCCTACGAGGTGGAAGTCCCCGGCGGCTGCGCCGACGACGCGTTGATGTCGATTGATTTCCGGGTCGTCAACTGGGGCTATGGCTGGAACTTTCCCAAGCGCGAGACGCGCACGATCGGCTTGGGCGCGATCCGGTCGGTCGATCAGGATTTGAAGGGCCGGATGCAGCATTACCTCGCCTCCGAGGCGGGCGACGCGGGCGAAGGGGTGGCTCTCAAGGGCGCCCATATCCCGCTGGGCGATTACCAGAAGGTGCCGGGACGCGGCAACATCCTTCTGGCGGGCGATGCTGCGGGGCTGGTCGACGGGATCACCGGCGAGGGTCTGGCCTACGCGATGGAAAGCGGTGCGCTGGCTGCCGAAACGGCCGCACAGGTGCTGCAACTGGGTCAGCCGGCCCGGGCCACGGCGACGTATCGCAAACGGATCCGCTACATTCACGACGAACTCGACAAGGCCAACAGGCTGCGCCAATTCGCCTATTCCGACCGTCTGGCCGGGGTTTTCAAGGAGAAGCTCGCGAATTCGCAGAACATGCGTCAGACTTTTTTCGATCTGCTGGACGGCAAGACCACCTACAGCGAGGTCGAGCGGCGCATCTCCAAGCAGCTTCTGGCCAAGATCACCCGCAAGATGACGGGGTGGCCGACGAGCCTGGCGGGGCGCCTGAAGGGCTAGCCCGGGCTACGATCCGAGCACGCGCGGGACGCGGGGCGAAAACGACCGGAGCCCGACATGCTGCCGGGCTCCGATGAGGTTTGTCTGACCAGTTGGCCCGCGGACTGCTCAGCCGCCATAGACCAGCCGTGGTAACCAGGTGATGACCTGCGGGAACATCATGCAGATCACCAGCCCGGTGATCTGAAGGAACAGGAAGGGCAGGGCGGACTTGAAGATGTCGCTCATCGGAATCTCGGCCGGGGCGACCCCGCGCAGATAGAACAGGGCGTAGCCGAAGGGCGGCGACAGGAAGCTCATCTGCATGTTGACGAGATAGAGCACCCCGAACCACAGCACCAGATCGCCGTCGTCTGCGAGCCCGAAGGCCTGTGCACCCAGCGCCTTGATGATCGGCACGAAGATCGGCACCGCCAGAAGCAGGATGCCCACCCAATCGAGGAACATGCCCAGAAGGATCAAGATCACCTGCATCAGGATCAGGATGCCCCAGGGCCCGAGGCCAAGGCCGGTCATCGTCTGCTCGACGAACTGCTGTCCGCCTTCGAGAACATAGAGCCCGACGAAGATGGTGGCGCCGAACATGATCCAGATCACCATCGCGCTGGCCTTGAGGGTGGTCAGGCTGGCCTCGCGGACGGTGGCCCATGTCAGTTTCCGATGGATCGCGGCCACGATGAAGGCGCCGAAGGTGCCGATGCCGGCGGCCTCGACCGGCGTGGCGATCCCGGCGAAGATCACGCCCAGCACCACGAAGATCAGCGTGAGCGGCGCGGCCATGTTGCCCAGCAGCCGGAGCTTTTCGGCGGTGCTCACCCGGTCTTCCATCGGGATCGGCGGGCCCTTCTCGGGGTCGACGTAGCACATCGTCGTCACGTAGAGGATATACATGCCCGAGAGCATCAGCCCCGGAATGACCGCCCCGATGAACAACTCGCCCACCGATTGCTCGGCCACCACCGCGTAGATGATCGCGAGGATCGAGGGCGGGATCAGGATGCCGAGCGTGCCGCCCGCCATGATCGAGCCCATGGCGATCTTGGAGTTGTAGTTCCGCTCGAGCATGGCCGGCAGGGCGATGATGCCCATCGTCACCACCGCCGCACCGATCACCCCAACCATTGCGGCAAGGATCGTCGACGCGATGATCGTGGCCGCAGCCAGACCGCCTTTGACGCCGCCGAGAAGCTTGTAGATGACGTCGAACATCTCGTTGATGATCCCCGCCCTCTCGAGCATGGCCGCCAGAAAGATGAACAGCGGGATCGCCGAGAGCTGGTAGTTGGTCATCAGCGGGAAGATCCGCGAGGGCACGATGTTGAGGGTCTTTGCATCACCGAGGATGAACAGAAACACGATGGCCAGGCCGCCGGTGACGAACGCCAGCGGCAGACCCGCCATCAAGAGCACCATGAGGCTGCCGAACATCAGGAGCGTCAGCCAGGCAATGTCGATTTCGATTCCCATGGGTCAGGCTCCCTGAAGGCTGTTGCGGACGGTGGTGAGGTCTTGCATCAACTTCGAAACCCCCTGAAGGATCAGCAGCGCGCCGCCCACCACGATGGCCCATTTGAACGGCCAGTAGGCGATCTGCCATTCGGAGAACGAAACCTCGTTCACGACGGTTGCATCCATCGCGAAGATCCAGCCCGTCACCAGCAGCGTTCCCGCGAAGATGAAATAGAAGATCGAGGTGAAGAGATCGACGACCGCTTTGCGCAGCGGCGACCACTTGGCATAGAACACGTCGACCTTGACATGCGCCTCGGTGAGCGCGGCATAGGCGCCCGCGATGAGGTATTGCATCCCGAACATCAGGAACATGCCCTCATGCACCCAGACGGTGGGTGAGTTGAACACGTAGCGGGCCACCACCTCGAAGTAGTAGGCGATGACCGCGATCACCATCCAGTAGCTGACGAATTCCCCGGCATAGAACGACAGCCGGTCGATCCAGCCGGTCCAGCCGCTGCCGATGTGTGCCATGTCGCCGAGAACGTCCTCGTGCTCGACCGTTTCCAGCCGTTCCTCGGCCTCGTGCTCGATCGCCTCGAGGCTTCCCGGCGCCTCTTCATGCGACACGGGCAATCTCGCCCTCGCCCGCCGGACCATGCCGGGCAGGAGGAACGCGTCGATCAGCATGAGGGCGCAGATGACCATGAAGGCGCCGAAAGCCACGTTGGCCCATTTGGCGCGCTCCGCCGTTGCCGCCTCAAGGCCGGGCTCGGCTTGCGTCAGATCTGTTCGTGCCTTTTCGAGGCGGTCGGAATCGTCGATGAGATCCTGCTCGGCCTTTTCCAGCATCCGCTGGGCCCGCTTTTCGGCAAAGCTGCCAGTCTCTGCCGCGGCCAGATCGGCCCGCAGTTGCGCAAGGCGGTCATCGGCGTTTGCAACCTTGGGCTCCAGCCGTTCGATCACGCGCTGGGCGCTGCTGACGAGGTTGGCGGCCTGGGATTCGGCCTCGCGGGCGTCGCGCCCCTGCGCATTGGCAAACAGGATCGCGAAGAAGATCGGCAGATAGACCAGCCCCCACAGGTTGCGAAGGTAGAGGCGATGCAGTCCGAGTATCCCCCCGGAAATCAGGATCATGTAGGCGATCGGGGTGGAATAGCCGCTGGATTGCGTGCGCCGCGCCATCACCATGGCGAAGAGGGGGAACACGATCAGCGTACCCCAGTACATCCAATGGGGCAGGATGAAGCTAATGCTGGGCATGGGAGGTCCGTCCGGTCTATCGGAAAGGGATCCGCGTCCCCGGCCTTGCGCCGGGAACGCAGCGATGCTTCGGGCTCAGGGCTGGGTCAGAGATCCAGCGTCTGGCCTTCGATCATGTCCGGCGTGACATAGCCGAGCGAACCCGACAGCATGTAGTCGAGCTGGGTCTTGAACACGCGCGCCGCCGCCTTGTCGCGGTTGGCGTATTTGAACCAGATCGGCACGGCGACCTCGGTCATGATCTCGACATCGGTCTGGCTGAGGCGGGTCACCTCGGTGCCGTCTGCCTCGAACTTCTTCCAGGCGTCCTGGTCGGCTTTCTGGATCGCGGCGTGGTGCAGATCGGAGTAGACGTGCACTTCCATCTCGATGAACTGCTTCATCGCCGGGCTCAGCGCGTTCCACGAGTCCATTCCGACGGTCAGGTCCATGAGGTCGACCGGCTGGTAGACCGACATGAAGCCCGGCGGGCCCATCGAGATGTACTTGGTCACCTGGCTGAAGCCGAGCGCGTAGTTCACCGCCGGACCGACGTAGTCGGCCACGTCGATCGTGCCCTTTTCCAGCGCCGGGAAGATTTCCGAGCCGGGCAGAAGGGTGGTCTTGGCGCCGAGCGCCGAGAACAGTTCGGCCACCATGCCGCCGGGCGCGCGCATCTTGCGGCCGGCAAAATCGTCGACCGAACGGATCGGCACTTTCGAGTGAATGATGTTCGGGCCGTGATGGATCGGGCCGACAAAGTGCATGTTCTGCTGGGCATAGAGCTCGCGCGCCATTTCCAGCCCGCCGAGGCCGTAATAGAACACGTCGAACTCATGCGGGTTGCGCAGACCAAGCGGATAGCTGGTCAGGAACACGGCCGCGGGGATGATACCCTGCGCATAGATGGTGAACGGGTTCACCGCGTCGAGAACGCCATTTTTCACCGCATCGTAGAGCTGGAAATCGCCCACGACGTCATTGGCGCCAAACGGCTGGAATGCCAGTTCGCCATTGGTTTTTTCGACGATCGAGGCCGCCCAGTCCTTGAAGATCTGCAGGCCGATCCCGCCCGGCCAGGATGTCTGGATCTTCCAGGTCGTCGTTTCGCCCGCAGCCGTCGCGATCGACGGGGCCGCAAGACCGGCGGCGCCGGCCGTGGCAAGCCCGCTCAGCGCGGCGCGGCGTGTGATGATTTTTTTCGTCATGGTTTCCTCCCGGTTGCAAGTGTCGTTCGTTTTTCGGCTCGATGCTCGGTGAGCGCCTGTTTTGATTTTTCGGCCCGCGGGCCTGAACGGCATGTGCGCTGTGTTTTCCACTCCAGCCGCAAGGCGCCGAAATTGCCCGGCGCGATGCCCCATGGCTTCAGCCGCCCCGCCTTGGCTCTCTCCATGCTGGAAAGGCCGGCCAGGCGGTGGAAAATCTATGCGCGGATTATGTCCTCCCGCCTGCCAATTTCGCGCAATTTCGCGGACTTGGCAATTTTTTTGAAAAATTTTTTCATTTCCGGCGGGGACCGTTTAAGTGATGGAAAGATCACGGTTTTCGATTTTTCAAAATCCGACCGTGCGGTTGGGAAAGCGAATTCCGGGCCGGCACCACCCGGCGGTACCGGCGAAAATCCGGGCGGGTGCGCCGATGCCGTGCCTCAGAGGTCGTAGCTTTGGTGCAGCTGCGGTTTCTCCACCGGCGCGGGCGCGATAGCATGGGCGAAGGCGTCCATCCCCCGCTTCTCGCCGTGGACGAGGAAGGTCAACTCCGGGCTGCCGGTGCGGGCATGCCAACGCTTGAGGTCGGATGCGCCGGCATGAGCGGAGAAGCCGTTGATCGTGTGGATATGCGCCTTCACCGGCACGTGGTCGCCAAACAGCTTCACCTCGTGGGCACCGTCGATGATGATCCGCGCCAGGGTGCCGGACGCCGCGTAGCCGACGAAGATCACGCTGTTGTCGCTGTGGGCGAGGTTGTGGCGCAGGTGATGGCGCACCCGGCCCCCGGTGCACATGCCCGACCCCGCCATGATCACCGCGCCGGATCGGATCTGGTTGAGCGCCATGGAATCCTGCGCCTCGCGGGTAAAGTGAAGTTCGGGCAGCTGGAACGGATCATGGCCCTCATGGATCATCCGGGCAATTTCGGGCCGCATCGCCTCTGGGTGGCGGTCGAACAGCCGGGTGGCGCTGATCGCCATCGGGCTGTCGAGGAAAACCTGGAGCGTTTTCTTGAGCTTGCCGTCTTCCATCCCCTCGCGCATGAACCACAGCAGTTCCTGCGCGCGTTCCAACGCGAAGGTCGGGATGATCACGTTGCCGCCGCGCCGGTCGGCTGCGCGGATGGCGGAGAGGAATTCCTCAACCGACGTCGCGAGCGGCCGGTGGTCACGGTCGCCATAGGTGGTTTCCATCACCACGATGTCGGCATCATCCGGCACCATCGGGTCGGGCAGGAGCGGCCGGTCATGGGGACCGATGTCGCCGGAAAACAGGATCTTTCGGGTGCGGCCGTTCTCGGTGAGATCGAGCCGGATCGACGCTGAACCGAGGATATGGCCGGCGTTGAAAAACGTGGCGGTGATGCCGGGAAACAGTTCGATCGGCTTGAGATAAGTGGCGTTGCGCCCGAAACGGTCGACCGCATCAAGCGCGTCCATGGTATCGTAGAGCGCCTCGTGAAAGCCGCCGCGCCTGCCATGCCGATGATCGCGGCGGGCCTCTTCCTCGTGCAGATGCGCCGAATCGAGCATCACCAGCCGGGCCAGGTCGCGGGTGGCGCCCGTTGCGATGATCTCGCCGGTGAAACCGCGCTTGGTCAACAGCGGCAGGCGGCCGCAATGGTCGAGATGGGCGTGGGTCAGGAGCACCGCGTCGATCTCGCCAGCCTCGAAGCCGAAGGCGGCGGCGTTGTCTTCATGCAATTCGCGCGCGCCCTGGAACATCCCGCAATCGATCAGGATCTTCCGGCCGCAGCATTCAATCATGTGGCAGGAGCCGGTGACTTCCTTGGCGGCACCATGGAACGAGAGTTTCAAGGGGCTTTCCTTTCTGTCGGGTGACCGGCGAGCGGCCGGCCGGCGCGCGCATACCAGCGCGTGATGTCGTCCCAGATTTCCTGGGCGGATTCGGCGAACCAGAACAGCTCCCGGTCTTCGATATCGATCACCCCCTCGTCGACGAGGAAATCGGCATCGAAGGCGCGGGACCAATAACTGCGGCCGACGAGAACGACGGGCACGGGGCGGATCTTGCGGGTCTGGATCAGGGTCAGGGTCTCGAACAACTCATCGAAGGTGCCGAAGCCGCCGGGAAAGACCACCAGCGCCCGGGCGCGTTTCAGGAAGTGCAGCTTGCGGATTCCGAAATAGTGAAACCGGAAGCAGAGCGTCGGGGTGACGTAGGGGTTGGGGTATTGCTCATGCGGCAGGGTGATGTTGAGCCCGACGGTGCGCCCGCCTGCGTCGTGAGCGCCGCGGTTGGCCGCTTCCATGATCCCCGGGCCGCCGCCGGTGACGACCACCAGCCGGTTGCCGTGCTCGCCCTCGGCCGCCGCAACGATCTGCCCGAATTCGCGCGCGACATCATAGAAGTGGCTCTTCTCCAGCAGTCGTTCGGCAATGGCGAGACGGCGGGCGATGTCGGGATCGGTCGGATTGGCGTCCCGCTCCACCTCGAGCGCGGCGACATGGGCCTTTGCGGCGGAGGGCTCGCAGATCCGCGTGCCGCCGAACACCACGATGCTGTGCGCGATGCCGTCTTCTTCGAGCAGCGTTTCGGCTTTCTGGTAGTCAAGGTGCAGCCGGGCGCCGCGCATGTCGTCGCGGTTGAGGAAGTCGACGTCCTGATCGGCCTGCCGGTAATTCGGGCTGGCGGTGATGGCGTGGACCAGTTCCGGCGCATCCTTGTCTTCGAAGCCGGGTTTCGGTTGGCGCCAGGGCAGATCGACGGCGCGCCGCATGTCATGTGGGGGGCGGGGCTTGCGGGTAGGGTCGGCAATCGGTTTGGCCATGAATTCTCCTTTCCCGGTCCGTGGCATGCTCGGTTGCGCTGCGACGAAAATGGTGGACATTTCGCCCGCCAAACCCGCAGCCGTCGTCCTGCGACCGCTCCGCACAGACCGGAGCCGGTGCCTGTAGGGCCACGAAGCTACCGCATCGCCGGCGGTCGCGAAACGATGCAGATCAACTCCCGGATCGGTCTCCGGGGTTTTTTCGGGGAACCCGGGGGAGTAGCGCCGCGACACGGTCGCACGATGGCCCATCCTTTGTCCGCAGGCGGGCCCAACTGCGTAGGATTTCGGCAATTCGGTGTTCCGGGCGGGTGTCGGGGGCGGCAATGGCTTGCGTTCGTGCCCCCGGAAAACGGAGACCCGACTCCATGAATAGCGAGATCTCGGTCGTTCTTGTCGAGACGGAGCCGAACCGGGCCGCTCTCATTGTCGAGAGCCTGGAGGCTGCGGGCAATTTCGATGTGCGCGTGCTCTCCGGGGTCAATGACCTTGCCGAGAAGATCCGCGACCTGATGCCCGACGTCGTGTTGATCGACATCAGCAACCCTTCGCGTGACACGCTGGAAGAAATGGCGCTGGCCTCGGGGCCGAAAGAGCGAACCGTGGCGATGTTCGTGGATCGCTCCGACGAGGGCATGACACGTGCCGCGATCGAAGCGGGCGTTTCGGCCTATGTGGTGGACGGGATGCAGCCCGAACGCCTGAAACCCATCCTCGACGCGGCGGTGACCCGGTTCACCATGTTCAGCCGGATGCGCACCGAGTTGGAAACCACCAAGCGTGCGCTGGAAGAGCGCAAGGTGATCGACCGCGCCAAGGGCCTGATCATGAAAGCCCGCGGGGTGGGGGAAGACGAGGCCTACGCGCTCTTGCGCAAGACGGCGATGGATCAGGGCAAGCGTGTGGCCGATGTCGCCCAGGCGCTGGTGACGGCGGCGGGGCTGTTGGGGTGAAGGGCGCGGTTCTCTCCCTCGGGTTCATCCCGCTCGTCGACGCGGCGCCGCTGATCGTGGCGCAGGAGATGGGGTTCGCGGCCGAGGAAGGGCTCGCGCTCGATCTGGTGCGCGCGCCATCATGGTCGTCGCTGCGCGACATGCTGTCGTTCGGCCGGGTTGAGGCGGCGCACATGCTTGCGCCGGTTCCGGTGGCAACCGCGCTGGGCCTTGGCGGCGCCGCCAGCCCGCTCGACGTTCTCATGGTACTGTCGATCAACGGCAACGTGGTTGCGGTGAACGAGACCCTTGCCGAGAGGATGCGCGGGGCAGGGCATTCTTTCAGCTTCGACAACGCGCGCGCGGCGGGCACGGCCCTGATCGCGGCGGCTGACAAGCGGCTGCGCATCGGCGTGCCCTTCCCGTTCTCGATGCATGCGGAGCTGCTCTACTATTGGCTTTCGGCCCTGGGGCTGCCGTCCCCTCAGGGGATCGACATCCGCTCGGTTCCGCCGCCGCTGATGGCCGAGGCCGTCAAGGCGGGCGAAATTGATGCCTTCTGCGTCGGTGAGCCCTGGGGCTCGATTGCGGTCGACAACGAGGTTGGCACATTGTTGCTGCCGACGAAGGCGATCTGGGAGTTCGCCCCGGAGAAGGTGCTGGCGGTCCGGTCCGACTGGGCGGCGACGGAAACCAGCCTCGCCCACCGGCTGATCCGCGCCCTGTGGCGCGCCGGGCGCTGGCTGGCTGATCCCGGCACCCGCGTGCTCGCCGCCGAGCTTCTGGCACGACCGGAATATCTCGGCCTCGCGCCCGAGGTGGTCGACCGGGCCCTGTCGGGGACATTCACCATCTCCCCTCAGGGTGAGATGCGCGAGGTCGACCAATTCGTCGAGTTCCACCGCGGTGCGGCAATGTTTCCCTGGCGCAGCCAGGCGCAGTGGATCGCCCACCAGCTCGCGGCGCGCACCGGGCTGGATCGCGCGGAGGCGATGTCACGTGCGGCGCGGGTTTTCCGGGCCGACATCTACCGGGCCGCGCTGAGCGATTGCGGTGCCGATCTGCCGGGCGCCTCGTCCAAGATCGAGGGCTCGGTGCCGGAGAGAACCCCCGTCGCAAGCGAGTCGGGGAGGTTATTCATACAGCCGAATATGTTTTTCGACCGCCGTGTTTTTGATCCGGACGCGCCGGGATCGTAGGAATTCGCGCCTCAATTTTGGGCGCTCTCTGCATCGCGGTGTTTTTTCAAGCCGAAGACCCGGCCGGTGCTTGCCCAATCCGGCCAGTGGGGGAATCGTCAGGGTGCAGGCCGGCAATGGCGCCGCCCTCGAAGAATTGTCCCAGAGATGGGAGCAGAGCAAAGCCGCTCGATCCTTCGCCACTCCTCCCGGCGAAGAATCGGCGGCTTTTTTCATTTCCGGCTCCTCTTCGGCCGGACCGGACAGAACAGGAAAGACACGATGAAGAAACTCCTTCTCGCCTTCGCGGCGACCACGGCCTTCACCGCCCCGGCCCTTGCTGAACCGCTAGAGCTCGAAAAAGACGTGCTCACCTTCGGCTTCATCAAGCTCACCGACATGGCGCCGCTCGCGGTGGCCTATGAGCAGGGCTATTTCGACGACGAGGGGCTGTTCGTCACCCTCGAGGCCCAGGCCAACTGGAAAGTGCTGCTCGATGGCGTCATCTCGGGCACGCTCGACGGCGCCCACATGCTCGCCGGCCAGCCGCTCGCCGCCACCATCGGCTTTGGCACCGAGGCGCATATCATCACCCCCTTCTCGATGGACCTGAACGGCAACGGCATCACCGTGTCGAACGAGATCTGGGACCTGATGAAGCCGAATATCCCCACCATGGATGACGGCCGCCCGCAGCACCCGATCTCGGCCGCGGCACTGGCGCCGGTGGTCGAGCAATACCGCTCCGAGGGCAAGCCCTTCAACATGGGCATGGTGTTCCCGGTCTCGACGCACAACTACGAGCTTCGCTACTGGCTCGCCGCCGGTGGCCTGCACCCGGGCTATTATTCGCCGGAAGACATCTCGGGCCAGATTGGCGCCGATGTGCTGCTGTCGGTCACCCCGCCGCCGCAGATGCCCGCGACCCTCGAAGCCGGCACGATCTATGGCTACTGCGTGGGTGAGCCGTGGAACCAGCAGGCGGTGTTCAAGGGCATCGGCGTGCCGGTGATCACCGACTACGAGCTGTGGAAGAACAACCCCGAGAAGGTGTTTGGCATCACCGCCGAGTTCGCGGAAGCCTACCCGAACACCACGCTGGCCGTGGTCAAGGCGCTGATCCGCGCGGCGATGTGGCTCGACGAGAACGACAACGCCAACCGCCCCGAAGCGGTGGAGATCCTGTCGCGGCCCGAATACGTGGGCGCCGATTACGAGGTGATCGCCAACTCGATGACCGGCACCTTCGAATACGAGAAGGGCGACAAGCGTGAAGTGCCCGACTTCAACGTGTTCTTCCGCTACAACGCGACCTATCCCTACTACTCCGACGCGGTCTGGTATCTCACCCAGATGCGCCGCTGGGGCCAGATCGCCGAAGCCAAGTCCGACAGCTGGTATGACGAAGTTGCCAAGTCGGTCTACCAGCCGGAGATCTACCTCGAGGCCGCGCGCCTGCTCGTCGATGAAGGGCTCGCCAACGAGGCCGACTTCCCGTGGGACAGCGATGGCTACAAGGCGGCCACGCCGGCTGAAGACATCATCGACGGCATCCCCTTCGATGCGCGCACGCCCAACGCCTACCTTGAAAGCCTGCCGATCGGCCTGCACGGAGAGCAGGTGGTTGTCGGCGGCGAAGTCCAGGGCTGACCTTGGTCCGCTCATCGGGTCCTGTGGACCCTCTTCGCGAAGACCGTCCAGAAGACGGGATGAGCGGACTTCCCTTCACGAACAACGAGGAATGATCAGATGACCGTTGCCGACCCGAATTTCGC
>JANTFS010000022.1 GCA_024763335.1 Paracoccaceae bacterium
CCTTCTGGCAATCCTCGATCGTGGCGTCGTTGGGCATGTTGATCGTCTTCGAGATCGCACCCGAGATGAAGCTCTGCGCCGCAGCCATCATGTGAATGTGGCTCTCGGTCGAGAGGAACCGCTTGCCCTTCTTGCCGGTCGGGTTGGCGGTGTCGAACACGTGGTAATGCTCGGGCTTCAGGTGCGGCGCACCCTCGGTGGTCATCGTGCCGATCGCGTGGTCATTGGCCGCGTCGATGTCGCCCTTGGAGAAGCCCAGATGCCGCAGCATGTCGAACGACGGGTCGTTCAGCTGCTCGTCGCTAAGCCCAAGCGTTTCCTTGCAGAAGTCCTCGCCCAGTGTCCACTGGTTGAACAGGAAGCGGATATCGAAGGCGGAGGCCAGCCCCGCTTCGATCTTGGCAATCTCGGCCTCGCCGAAGCCCTTCTGCATCAGCGTGCTCGTGTTGATCCCCGGCGCGTTGCCAAGCGTGCCGTGGCCCACGGCATAGGCGATGATCTCCTCGATCTGGCTCGACGAATACCCCAGCGCGGCAAGGCCGGCGGGCACCGAGCGGTTGATGATTTTGAAGTAGCCGCCGCCGGCGAGCTTCTTGAACTTCACCAGCGCGAAATCGGGCTCGATGCCGGTGGTATCGCAATCCATCACCAGCCCGATCGTGCCGGTGGGCGCGATCACCGAGACCTGCGCGTTGCGGTAGCCATTCTTCTCGCCAAGCGCCAGCGCTTCGTCCCAGCAGGCCATCGACAGCTCGATGAGCTTCGGGTCCGGGCAATGGGCGTGGTCGAGCGCGACGGGCTTGACCGCGAGCCCCTCGTAGCCGTCTTCGGCTCCATAAGCGGCGGTGCGGTGGTTGCGCATCACCCGCAGCATGTGCTCGGCGTTGCGCTTGTAGCCGTCGAAGGTGCCAAGCTCGCCTGCCATTTCGGCCGAGGTGGCATAGGCGGTGCCGGTCATGATCGCGGTGAGCGCACCGGTCAGCGCCCGGCCCTCGTCGCTATCGTAGCCCAGCCCCATGTTCATCAGGAGCCCGCCGATATTCGCGTAACCAAGGCCCAGCGTGCGGAAATCATACGACAATTGCGCGATTTCCTTCGACGGGAACTGCGCCATCATCACCGAGATCTCGAGCGTGATCGTCCACAGCCGGGTGGCATGCATGTAGGCTTCGGCATCGAATGTGCCGTCATGCAGGAAGGTGAGCAGGTTCATCGAGGCGAGGTTGCAGGCGGTGTCGTCGAGAAACATGTATTCCGAGCACGGGTTCGAGCCGCGAATCTCGCCGTCGGCCGGGCAGGTGTGCCAGGCGTTGATCGTGTCGTGATACTGGATGCCCGGATCGGCCGAGGCCCAGGCGGCATGTCCGATCTGCTCCCACAGATCGCGCGCCTTGATCGTCTTGGCGACCGCGCCATCAACCCGGCGGATAAGCTCCCAGTCGGCATCGTCGCGCACGGCTTGCAGGAAGCTGTCGGTCACCCGGACGGTGTTGTTCGAGTTCTGGCCCGAGACGGTGCCATAGGCCTCCGAATCCCAGTCGGTATCATAGGTCGGGAACTCGATCGAGGCGTAGCCCTGCTTGGCGTAATCCAGCACCCGCTTGATGTAATTCTCTGGAATCGCCACCTTTTTCGCATCTCGAATCGCGGCCTTGAGGGTCTCGTTCTTCTTCGGGTCGGTGGCGTCGGCCTCGTCCCCGTCCCAAGCGCGGATCGCGGCGAAGATCTGGTTGAGATGCAGCTCGTGCATCTTCGAGCCGGCGACCAGCGAGGCCACCTTCTGCTCTTCCTTGACCTTCCAGTTGATGTATTCCTCGATGTCCGGGTGGTCGGCGTCGACGATCACCATCTTGGCCGCACGCCGCGTGGTGCCGCCCGACTTGATCGCACCGGCGGCACGGTCGCCGATCTTGAGAAAGCCCATCAAACCGCTGGACTTGCCGCCGCCCGAGAGCGGCTCGCCCTCGGCGCGCAAGGACGAGAAGTTGGTGCCGGTGCCCGAGCCGTATTTGAACAGCCGCGCCTCGCGCACCCACAGGTCCATGATGCCGCCCTCGCCGACAAGATCGTCGCCGATCGACTGGATGAAGCAGGCGTGCGGCTGCGGATGCTCGTAGGCCGAGCTGGAGCGGGTCAGCTCCTTCGACTGGTAGTCGACATAATAGTGCCCCTGCGAGGGGCCATCGATGCCATAGGCCCAGTGCAACCCGGTGTTGAACCATTGCGGGGAGTTGGGTGCCGCCATCTGGCCCGCCAGCATGAAGCGCATCTCGTCGAAATAGGCGCGCGCGTCGGCCTCGGTGGTAAAATAGCCGCCCTTCCAGCCCCAGTAGGCCCAGGCCCCGGCGAGCCGGTCAAACACCTGCTTGGCCGAAGTTTCGCCGGCAAAACGTTGATCTTCCGGGAGTTTTTCCAAGGCCGCCTCATCGGGCACGTGCCGCCACAGGAACTCCGGCACGCCCGTTTCCTTCACCGGCTTTGTCGCCGCCGGAACGCCGGCCTTGCGGAAATACTTCTGCGCGATGACGTCGGAGGCCACCTGGCTCCAGCCCTCGGGCACCTCGACATCGTCGAGCTTGAACACGATCGTGCCATCGGGGTTGCGAATTTCCGATGTGGTCGTCGTGAAGGTGATCGCCGAATACGCGTCTGCCCCTGCCTCGGTAAACCTGCGTTCGATTTTCATGGCGCCCGTAATTTCCCTTTGTCCTTGGCCCGCACCGTCGTTGCGGCTCTGGGCGGTTACATACCTCCCGATCGGGACGACGGGGCCAGGCGATGTCTCAGCGAAAAAATCCCGCCGGCGGCCGACAACCCGACCGCCGCGCAACTGCTCCCCCATGGGGCTGCTCGATGCTAGACTTCTATCCCTACCCGCCGAAGGCCACACTATATGTTGTGGCTTGCCGACCAGCCCGCACAAGGTGGCGTAGGCGGGTTCAAAGATCAACGACGATTTTTTGGCTTTTTCGCTTGACGCACGGCCGAAAATTCGCCGCTCCGAGTCGGGGGCTGAGGAGGACCTGTGGACAGGTTGGAAAACGCTCCGGTTTTTCAGGCAGTTCCGCGCAAGAGCTTCGAGATCGCTTGAGCCGGCGGGCCGCGCCGCGCTGCCGCTCAGCCCCGGCGCCGATCGCGGCATCGTTGCAACAGGCAAGCCGGGGATGTTCGAATCGCACAAGAATCGGACAGGATGCACACAACATATGGGCAGGTGATGTCGCAGATACCGCAGGATGTTGTGGGTGATCGCGGACTTACCGTGGGAGGCAAATGGTCGGGGCGGCGAGATTCGAACTCACGACCTTCTGTACCCAAAACAGACGCGCTACCAGGCTGCGCTACGCCCCGACGCGCCCTCCATAGCCGCGCCTCCGCCGATATGGAAGGGCTATTGCACCGGCACCGGGCAGGCCCAGTCGGCGTCTGGCCCGAAGGCCGGATGGCGCACGGTATCGCCGGGGCCAATGCCGATCGCCGCGGCCAGCCCGCCGCGGATCTCGAGCACCGCGAGCACCCCGGGTCCGCCGCTGATCGGCGTCAGATCACCCGGCACCGCCCCGGCATGCACATATTGCACCCGCCCCTCGGGGGTGAGGAACAGCATGTCGAGCGGGATCAGGGTGTTCTTCATCCAGAAGGCCGGGGCCCCCGCCTTGTCATAGACGAACAGCATGCCCTGCGCGGCCGGCAGAAACTCGCGATACATCAAGCCGCGCTGCTGCTCGGCGGGGTCATCGGCAATCTCGACGGTGAAGCGCGCCGTGCCCCAGTCGCCGCGGATGTCGAGCCTGTCCTCGGCGCAGACCCCCGTCTCGGCCCGTGCCGCCGCGCCGCCCAGAAGGGCCGCGAGCAACACGAGGACCCGAATCACGCCTCGTCGTCCTGATCGAGCGCGGCATCCCAGGCCGCCACCAGCATCGCCATGCGCCCGCGTGAGCCCTCGACCACCCTCAGGCCAACCGCCTCGCCCGGCTGCAGATCGGCGAATCCCGACCGGCGCAGCACCTCGATATGGACGAACACATCCTCCGGCTTGCCGAAAACATTGGCAAAACCAAAGCCCTTGCCCTTGTCGAACCATTTCACCCGCGCTGGTTCCATCGGCCCGGCTTCGCTGAGGTCGACCTCTTCCTCGGCCAGCGCTTCCGCCGGCGTCGGCCCGCCTTCGGGCGGCGCGATATGGAGCACCTCCACCGCCTGCATGCCGCGTTGGGTGGTCTGGGCGATCAATTCGATCTGCGCATTGTCGGCCACCGAGCTTTGGCCGAAATTCCGCAGCACGTTGGCATGCAGCAGAATATCCGGTCCGCCCCGGTCCGCGACGACGAAACCGAACCCTTTCGCCGCATCGAACCACTTCACCTGACCGCGCAGGGTCTCCCGCGCGCCCGTCTCGTTGTCGTCCGTCATGTTGTTTGCGATTCCCGCTTTGTGTTCACATCCCCACATCATTTTCTGGTTCAGAAACAAGGCGGGCGCAAGCGAGTGACCGCTGCATCATCGAAAAAAAACCGCCTTTCGGACGTAGGCTTCAATCGTAACACACAGGACCGATTTCGGATACCCTCACGGGTTGAGACGGGTGATGTCCCACGGCTCTTCGATCGCGTCGCGCCGCCAGCGGAAGCGGTCATGCAGCCGGAATGGCCCGTCGGCCCAGAACTCGATTTCAAGCGGATGGATCCGGTAGCCGCCCCAGAACGGCGGCCGTGGCGGGTGGGTGCCGAGCCGCGGGGTGAGCCGCGCCACTTCGGCCATCAGCGCGTTGCGCGAGGCCAGAGGCTCGGACTGGTGCGAAGCCCAGGCGCCGAGGCGGGATTTCAGGCTGCGCGAGGCAAAATAGGCGTCGGCCTGGGCGCCTTCCTCGCGGCTGACCAGCCCCCGCACCCGGATCTGCCGGCGCAGGCTTTTCCAATGCATCACGAAGGCCGCTTTGCCCGATGCCTCGATCTCGCGGCCCTTGGCCGAGCCGTAGTTGGTGTAGAAAACGAAGGCGTCGGGCTCGATTTCCTTGAGCAGCACCATCCGCACGTTGGGCATGCCCGCGCCATCCACCGTTGCGAGGGCAATGGCATTGGGGTCGTTGGGCTCCTTGGCCACCGCGGCTTCCAGCCAGCGCTGGGCGATCTTGAACGGGTCGTCGCCTGCGAATACACCGCGCCTGTCGCTCATGCCTGCCTCCTTGCGACGTTTGTGTTGAAACTCAAGGCCTTTGACATCTGCCGGGGTGCGCAGGCTTGAAGCGCTCCGGCCAATGACGTAGACCGACTTAACCGAAAGCGAGCGGACGGGGAACAGCGAATGTCCAACGGGTTGATGAACGGCAAACGCGGCCTGGTCATGGGCCTTGCGAACGACAAGAGCATGGCCTGGGGGATTGCCAAGGCGCTGCGCGATGCGGGCGCCGAGATCGCGATCTCCTACCAGGGCGATGCGATGAAGAAGCGGGCCATCCCGCTGGCCGAAAAGCTCGGCGCCCCGATCGTGGCGGAATGCGATGTGGGCGATGACGCCTCGATCGACGCCCTGTTCGCCGAGATCGAGGCGCAGTGGGGCAAGATGGATTTCCTCGTCCACGCCATCGGGTATTCCGACAAGTCCCAGCTGCGCGGCCGCTACGGCGACACCAGCCGCGAGAATTTTAAGGTGACGATGGACATTTCGGTCTATTCCTTCACCGCGGTGGCGCAGCGCGCGGCGGCGTTGATGACCGAGGGCGGCGCGATGGTCACGCTGACCTATTACGGCGCCGAGCGGGTCATGCCGCATTACAACGTGATGGGCGTGGCGAAGGCGGCGCTGGAGGCCAGCGTGCGCTATCTGGCGGAGGATTACGGCAAGGACGGCATCCGCGTGAACGCGATCTCGGCCGGCCCGATCAAGACACTGGCGGCCTCCGGGATCGGGGATTTTCGCTATATCCTGAAATGGAACGAGCTGAATTCGCCGCTCAGGCGCAACGTGACCATCGACGAGGTGGGCAATTCCGCGCTGTATCTGTTGTCCGATCTCGGCTCGGGGGTGACCGGCGAAACCCACCACGTCGACGCCGGCTATCATGCGATCGGGATGAAGGCGGTCGATGCGCCGGATATCGACGTGGTCTCGGGGAGGAAAGACCCATGACGGACCGGTTGCCGCACGAAAAGGGCTTTCACGTCTCCTGGGACCAGATCCATCGCGACAGCCGGGCCCTGGCCTGGCGGCTGGATCACCAGGGGCCGGGCGAAGACGGCGGCTGGAAAGCCGTGGTCGCGATCACCCGCGGCGGCATGGCGCCGGCGATGATCGTGAGCCGCGAACTGGATATCCGCACCGTCGATACCATCAGCATCAAGAGCTACAATCATCAGGCCCAGTCGGAGCCGGTTGTCATCAAGCCGCCGGACATGGACGTTGTCGGTGACGGTGAGGGGGTGTTGATCATCGACGATCTCGTCGACACGGGCAAAACCCTTGAGGTGGTGCGCAAACTGCTGCCGAAGGCGCATTTCGCCACGGTGTATGCCAAGCCCAAGGGCAAGCCGATGGTTGACACCTATATCACCGAGGTGAGTCAGGACACCTGGATCTTCTTCCCCTGGGACATGGCGCTGCAATACGTCGAACCGTTCCGTGGGAAAGACTGAGGCCGTGTCTCGCGCGCATCTCGCGCGCCGCATCGCAGACGTTGCAACACTGGACGGCGAGTTTCTTTTGCGCTCCGGGAAAACGTCGCAGCGATACTTCGATAAATACCGCTTTGAGGGCGATCCGCAGCTTCTGAAGCCGCTCGCCCGAGAGATGGCGGCCCTCCTTCCTACACGAACCGAGGTCATCGCGGGATTGGAACTTGGCGGTGTGCCTCTGGTCACCGCAATTGCTCTGGAAACCGGCCTCCCGGCCGCCTTCATTCGCAAGCAAGCCAAGACCTACGGCACCTGCCGCGCCATCGAGGGGCAGGACGTTGCCGGCAAGGCGGTCACGTTCATCGAAGACGTCATCACCACCGGCGGCGCGGTCGCGGATGCCCACGAGATGGCCGTCGGGGACGGCGCCGAGGTGCTCGCGGTCGTCTGCGCGATCTGGCGTGGCGAGGGCGCCCCGGGCATTCGGAACCTGCCCACCCTGCCCGTTCACCCCGCCTTCACGCGCGCGGATTTGGAGTTCTGACCTTGGGCAGCGCCCTTGGCCCTACCCGACCGGCTTGAGCCCCGCCCGGAAGCGCGCCGCGTTCTGCCGGTAGCGCCGGGCGCTGTCGATCAGGCCTTCCTGCGCCGCCGCGTCGAGAATCCGCACCACCTTGCCGGGCGCGCCCATCACCAGCGCCCCGTCGGGGATCTCCTTTCCTTCCGTCACCAGCGCCCCTGCCCCGATCAGGCAGCCCTTGCCGATCTTGGCGCCGTTCAGGATCGTGGCCCCCATGCCGATCAGGCTGCCCGCCCCGATCACGCAACCGTGGATCATCGCCTTGTGGCCAACAGTGACATCGGCGCCGATCACCACCGGGAAGCCCGGGTCGGTGTGGCAGACCACCTGTTCCTGCAGGTTCGAGCCGACCCCCACGGTGATCGGCTCGTTGTCGCCGCGCAATGTAGCCCCGAACCAGACCGAGGCGCCCGCCGACAGCACCACCTGGCCGATCACGTTCGCGTCCGGCGCCACCCAGGCCGTCTCATGAACCTCGGGCGCCACCCCGTCGAGGGAGTAGATCATTGCTCTTCCTTTGCAAATTCCGCCTGCAACCGGCGCACGAAATCGACAAGCCCCGGCTGTTGCGGCAGCCGCAGCCGCTCCGCCGCGACAATCGTTCTCAGCCGCTCGAAGGTCAGCTCGAGATCATCGTTGACCAGCACGTAATCGTAGCCGTCCCAGTGGCTGATCTCGTCCCAGCTGCGCTGCATCCGTTTCTGGATCACCTCCGGCGCGTCCTGTCCGCGGCTCTCCAGCCGCCGGCGCAATTCGGCAATCGACGGCGGCAGCACGAACACCGACAGCACATGGTCCTGCAATGCCGAGCGCCCGATCTGCTGCGCGCCCTGCCAGTCGACGTCGAAGAGCACGTCGCGCCCGGCCTCGATTGCCGCCTTCACCGGGCCCATCGGCGAGCCGTAGAAATGGCCGAACACATGCGCATGTTCCAGCATCTCGCCATCGGCCACCATCTGCTTGAACGCGGCCTCGCTGACAAACCGATAGTCCTTGCCATCGACTTCGCCGGGACGCGGCGCCCGCGTGGTGGCCGAAACCGAGAAAGCCAGCGTCGGGTCCCAGTCCATCAGCATGTGCGCCAGCGTCGACTTGCCCGCCCCCGAGGGCGACGACAGGATGATCAGGAGTCCGCGCCGGTGTGTCATCCGCCCTGCCCGCCTATTCCACGTTCTGAACCTGCTCGCGCATCTGGTCGATCAGCGCCTTCAGGTCGAGCCCGATCCGCGTCAGCTCCTGAAACTGTGCCTTGGAACACAGCGTGTTGGCCTCGCGGTTGAATTCCTGCATCAGGAAATCGAGCTTGCGGCCGCGCGCCGCCTCGCCGGCCAGCAGGCTGCGCGCCTGGCCGACATGGGCGGCGAGCCGGTCGAGTTCTTCGCGCACATCGGTCTTCACCGCGATCAGGGCAAGCTCCTGCGCGACGCGATCGGGATCGGCACCGTCGACGTTGTCCATCACCCGCGCCAGCGCCGTTCTCAGGGCCGCGCCCTGCGCGTCCTGCCGCTCCGCCACCGCGGCCTGGGCATCGGCCACCAGCGCCTCCACTTCGCCAAGCTGCGCCTCGAGCACCGCTTGCAGCGCGGTGCCCTCATGGGCGCGCATCTCGTTGAAGGCGGCCAGAAGCCCGGGCAACCCGGCGAGCAGCGCCGCCCGCAGACCGGCGACATCTTCCCCCTCCGGCGCGGCATCGCTGACCCCGCGCATCTGCGCGATATCCACCGCACTCGGCGCGGTGAGGGCGAACCCGCGCGCCTCGGCGGCATGGGTGATCTCGGCAAGCATCGCCAGCGCCCGCTCGAGCGCCGCCGGATCGAGTGCCGTCGAGAGCGCCTCGGCCTCGCGTGTGAGCCGCAGCCCGACCGACACGTTGCCGCGCGTCACCGCCCCGGCCACCGCCTTGCGCACGGCGGCTTCCAGCCCCTCGATCCAGTCGGGCAGCTTGACGCGCACATCCAGCCCGCGCGCATTCACCGCGCGAATATCCCACACCCAGCTCCAGGCGGCGTGGTGGCCCTTGAGCGAGGCAAAACCGGTCATCGAATGGATCATGGCAGGTTAACCAATCATTTAGATTCTTCCCCAATTTCGCGTGAAATTGTGGCAGATTAGGGCATCGGCGGCGCGTGCCGTTTCCTCGTTAACAGACCCCACCCGCCGGGGCAACATTCGGGGCCGCGGCACGGGGCGACACGGGGGTGGCATCGGGTGACACGGGGGGCACCGGGGCCAGCGCATCCAGGCCGCCAGGATCAAGGGGTGACGACATGACGATCGAATATGTGACAGGCGACAAGGTGATAACGCTCGACCCGATGCGCCGCCGCGTGCGGTTTCCGGCGCTGGGCCTCGTCGAGGCCTATTGGGAGGGGCTACGCGACGGCCGGCTGATGCCGACGCGCGGCGATGTCGATCCGCGCGGGATCGCCGACGTGCTCGAATTCGCCTTCGTGCTCGACAAGATCGCCCCGGGCCTCGCGCGGATCCGGCTCGCGGGGATGCATCTCAACGAGCTGATGGCGATGGAGGTGCGTGGGATGCCGGTCTCGGCGCTGTTCCTCCCCGAGGCCCGGCGCGAGCTGCAACGGGTGCTGGAGAGCGTGCTCGACGAACCGGCCGTGGTCCGGCTCACGCTGCAAAGCGATCGCGGCTACACCCGGCCACCGCTCGATGCGCAGATGATCCTGCTGCCCCTGCGCGATGCGACCGGACGGCCGGCGCGCATTCTCGGGGCGCTGCAGGCGCATGGCGACATTGGCCGGGGCCCGCGCCGCTTTGCCATCCGCGATATCGAAACCAAGCCGTTGATGACCGATCCGCTGACCGCGCGCCCGCTCTGGCCGATGGCCCTGGCGCCGGATGACGGCACGGCCACAGGGCCCTCGGCCCATCCCCCGGCGCGGCGGCACGACCCCGATGCGCCCGCTGGCCAGACCAGAGTGCCGCGCCGCGCGGAGGCGCCCCATCTGACGCTCGTCTACGACGCCGATAACGCCTGAGCGCGGCCCGCGGGCTTCAGCTGGCAGCGGCGCTGCGGCTGGTCGGGGCGGCCCGGCCGGCCAGTTCCTCTGCCACGAGGAAGGCCAGTTCGAGCGATTGCGAGGCGTTCAGACGTGGATCGCAGACGGTGTGGTAACGGTCGGAGAGGTTTTCGTCCGTCACCGCCTGCACCCCGCCGGTGCATTCGGTCACGTCCTTGCCGGTCATCTCGAAATGCACGCCACCGGGGATGGTGCCGGCGTCGCGGTGCACGGCGAAAAACTCCTGCACCTCCGAGAGCACCCGTTCGAACGGGCGGGTCTTGAAGCCGCTGGGCGACTTGATCGTGTTGCCGTGCATCGGGTCGCAGGACCAGACCACCTCGGCCCCCTCTTCCTGCACCGCCCGGATCAGGCGCGGCAGATGTTCGGCCACCTGCCCGGCCCCGAAGCGCGCGATCAGCGTCAGCCGGCCCGGCTCGTTCTCGGGGTTGAGGATCTCCATCAGCCGCTTGAGATCGTCGGCGGTGGTCGACGGCCCGGTCTTGAGCCCGATCGGGTTGATCACCCCGCGGGCGAACTCGACATGGGCGCCGTCGGGCTGGCGGGTGCGGTCGCCGATCCACAGCATGTGGCCGGAGCCCGCTACCACCTGCCCGGTGGTCGAATCGACCCGTGTCAGCGCCTCTTCGTATTCCAGCAGCAGGCTCTCGTGGCTGGTGTAGAAATTCACGGTCTGCAACGCGTGGGAGGTTTCGCCATTGATCCCGGCGGCGCGCATGAAGGCGAGCGTGTCGGAGATCCGTTCGGCCATCGCCCGGTATTTCTCCGCCTCGTCGCGCTCGGTGAAGCCCAGCGTCCAGCTGTGCACCTGGTGCACATCGGCGTAGCCGCCGGTCGAGAAGGCGCGCAGCAGGTTCAGCGAGGCGGCCGACTGGGTGTAGGCGTGCAGCATCTTGAACGGGTCGGGCAGGCGCGCGCCCGGCGTGGCGGCGAGATCGTTGATGATGTCGCCACGGTAGGAGGGCAGTTCCATGCCCCCCACCGTCTCGAATGGTGCCGAGCGCGGCTTGGCGAACTGCCCCGCCATCCGGCCCACCTTGATCACCGGCACCTTGGCGCCGAAGGTCAGCACCATTGCCATCTGCAACAGCACCTTGAAGGTGTCGCGGATCGTGTCGGCGGAAAACTCGGCAAAGCTCTCGGCACAATCGCCGCCCTGCAGCAGGAAGGCCTCGCCGCGCGCGGCCTTGGCCAGCTCCGCCTTCAGCCGCCGGGCTTCGCCGGCAAAGACGAGCGGCGGATACTTGGCCAACTGCGCCTCGACCTCGGCCAGGGCCGCCTGGTCGGGATAGTCGGGCATCTGCACCCTTGGCAGCTTGCGCCAGGAGGATTTCGTCCAATCCGTCATCGCCGTCTCCGTTCACTTTCGGGTCTGCCGGGCGGCCCCAGCCGCCCCGGTTCGCCCGGGCCCGGCTGATATACGCCGCTCGTGCCGCATGTGCAAAACAAACTTGGCGGCTCCGCGCCATCTTGCGCGCGGGCGCCAAAGCTGGTGTTCTGCCCTTCACTTTGGCTGCAACCCGGGAACCCGCACGATGAGCAGACGCGCCACGAACGACGGCACCGACACCCGCCCGACACGGCGGTTCGTGTTTGTTCTGCTCGAGGATTTCACCCTGCTCTCCTTCGCCGGCGCCGTCGACGCGTTGCGGCTGGCGAACCGCTACCTCGGCTACGACGCCTACACCTGGGCGCTCGCGGGCGAAGGCGGTGAAAGCGCAACCTGCTCGGCCGGCTGCCGCCTATCCCTCGACATGGACCTCGAAGATCTGCGCCACACCGATACCGCGGTGGTCTGCGGCGGCGTCGGGGTGGCACGCCAGACGTCGAAACGTCTGCTGGGCTGGCTCCGGCGCGAGGCGCGGCGCGGGGTGACGATGGGCGCTTTCTGCACCGGGGCACATGCGCTGGCGGAGGCCGGGTTGCTGAACGGCCGGCGTGCCACGATCCATTGGGAAAACCACGATGGTTTCGCCGAGGACTTCCCCGAGGTCGACCTGACCCGCTCGGTCTTCGTGATCGACGGCAACCGGATGACCACGGCCGGGGGCTCGGCCTCGATCGACCTGATGCTCGCGGTGATTTCGCAAGACCACGGCCCCGAGGTCGCCAACGCGGTGGCCGACCAGCAGATCTACACCGCGATCCGCACCGACCGCGACAGCCAGCGGCTGTCGGTGCCGACCCGGATCGGCGTGCGTCACCCCAAGCTGGCACAGGTGATCCAGGTGATGGAGGCGAGCATCGAGGAGCCGGTGAGCCCGGCCCGGCTGGCCGCCGATGTCGGCCTTTCAACCCGCCAGCTGGAGCGGCTGTTTCGCCGCTATCTCAACCGCAGCCCGAAGCGTTACTACATGGAGCTCCGGTTGCAGAAGGCCCGCAACCTGCTGATGCAGACCGACATGAGCGTGATCAACGTCGCGCTCGCCTGCGGGTTCACCTCGCCGTCGCATTTCTCGAAATGCTATCGCGCGCATTACGAAACCACGCCCTACCGGGAACGCGGCACCACCACCGCGAAAGGCGGTGCGGCCTGACGCCGCCGGCGCGCGCCGGCGGGTCTCGGCGGCGCGCGCCGCCGAGCGGCGCGGCCCCTAGGGCGTGCCAGCAGGCCGGATCCGGAACACGCCGCCGCGCTTGACGGACAGGAACCACAAGGTTCCGTCCGGGGCTTCGCGCACGTCGCGCACCCGGCCGGTTTCGCGGCTGCGCAGCCCTTCCTCCGACCCGTCGGCGAGATCCAGCACCGCGATATAGTCGAACTTGAGGCTGCCGATCACCGCATGCCCGGCCCAGTCGGGCCACAGCGCGCCGGAATAGATCGCAAGCCCCGAGGGCGCGATCGACGGATCCCAGAAATGCACCGGCTGGGCCATGCCCTCCGCCTCGGTGCCGATGCCGATCTTCGTGCCGTCGTAATGGCGCCCGTAGGCGATCACCGGCCAGCCGTAGTTCACCCCCGGTTCGATCAGGTTCAGTTCGTCGCCGCCCATGGCCCCATGCTCCACCGCCCAGAGCCGGCCGTCGGGCGCCAGCGCGAGTCCCTGCGGGTTGCGATGGCCGTAGGACCAGATCTCCGGCTGCGCGCCCGCCTGGCCCCGGAACGGATTGTCCTGCGGCACCGAGCCGTCACGGTTCAGCCGGATCACCGTGCCGTTGTGGCGCTGTAGATCCTGCGCCAGCTCGGCATGCCCGCGTTCGCCGATGGTCAGGAAAAGATGGCCCTGCGGCCCCTCGACGATGCGCGACCCGAAATGCTGCGGCCGGGCCCCGCCCGGCGTCATCTCGAACAGCACCCGGACGTCATCCAGCCCGTCGCCCGCGTCGTTCAGCCGGCCGACTGCGAGGGCCGTGCCGGCGCCGCCTTCCTGCGGCTTGGCATAGCTCAGGAACACCTCGCGGCTGGTGGCGAAATCGCGCGGCACCATCACGTCGAGCAATCCGCCCTGTCCATAGGCCCAGACCTGCGGCGTGCCGGTCACCTGCACCCGCGATCCGCCGGCTTCGAACCGCCACAACGCCCCGCCGCGCTCGGTGACGAGAAAGCCGCCGTCGGGCAGGAAGGCCAGCCCCCAGGGTTCGTGGAGCCGATCGGCCATCTCCTCTACCTTGAGCGGGCCGACGCTGGCCTCCAGCGTGCCGGCCAGACCCGGCGACGCCGGGACGGCGATCAGCCAAAGCACGGCAAGGGCGAGCGGGCGAAAACATGTCATGGTGCCATCGTGGACCGGGCTTGCCGCAAGGGCAACGTTTTTGCCGGCCGGAATGCGCGGCGTTTCTGTTCAAAAGACGGCGCTGAAAGCCTTTTCTTTTGCGCCCGAGGCGCTAGGGTGTGGGCCGATGTTTTTGTGCCAACTTGGGAGACCAACATGAACAAGCTGCTTGTGGCCACTGCTGCAACCGCATTGACGGCCGGTGCCGCCTTTGCCGGGAGCCACGGAACCGAGGCGAAGATCGGGGTGATCCTCGGCTTCACCGGCCCGATTGAATCGCTCACGCCGATGATGGCCGATTCGGCCGAGCTCGCGCTCGCCGAAATCAACGAGTCGGGCAAGTTCCTCGATGGTGTGACGCTGGTGCCCGTGCGCGCCGACTCGACCTGCATCGACGCCGCGGCCGCCACCGCCGCCGCCGAACGCCTTGTCACCACCGATGGCGTGGTCGGCATCATGGGCGCCGACTGCTCGGGCGTGACCGGCGCCGTGCTCGCCAACGTCGCGATCCCGAACGGCGTGCCGATGATCTCGCCCTCGGCCACCTCGCCGGCGCTGTCGACCGTCGAAGACAATGGGCTGTTCTTCCGCACCGCGCCGTCGGATGCGCGCCAGGGCGACGTGCTGGCCAACATCCTGATGGACAAGGGCATCAAGGAAGTGGCCGTCACCTACACCAACAACGACTACGGCAAGGGCTTTGCCGATGCCTTCATCGGTGCCTACGAGGGCCTCGGCGGAACGGTGACGGCCAACGTGCCGCATGAAGACGGCAAGGCCGACTACTCGGCCGAAGTCGGCGCGCTGGCCTCGGCCGGCGGCGATGTGCTCGTCGTGCTCGGCTACGCCGACCAGGGCGGCAAGGGCGTGATCCGGGCCGCGCTCGACACCGGCGCCTTCGACACCTTCGCGATGGGCGACGGCATGTATGCCGACGCACTGCTCGCCGATCTCGGGCCCGAGCTGGAAGGCTCGATGGGGTCGGTGCCGTGGAGTTCCGGCGCGGGAGCCGACGCCTTCGCCGCGATCACCGAGGCGGCCGGGGTGAACGGCGAAAGCTCCTTCACCCGCGAAAGCTACGATGCCGCCGCCCTGCTCGCGCTTGCCGCGATGGCAGCCGGCGAAGCCACCCCTGCCGGCATTGCCGCCAACGTGCTCAACGTGGCCAACGCGCCGGGCGAGCCGATCCTGCCGGGCGAGCTTGGCAAGGCGCTCGAAATCCTCGCCGGTGGCGGCGACGTGGACTATGTCGGCGCGACCAATGTCGAGCTGATCGGGCCGGGTGAAGCCGCGGGGACCTACCGCGAATACACCATCACGGGCGGCGCCTACGAAACCGTCCAGTTCCGCTGAGTTCCAAGCGGACTTGCGAATCGCACAGCCCGGGGCCAAACCCCGGGCTGTGTTGCATCAGGCGGGTGGGAAACGCGCGCGAGACAGGGGTGGGACAAGGTGATCAAGGTCGAAAACCTGCACAAGCATTTTGGCGGCTTCCGGGCTGTCGATGGCGCCTCGCTTGAAATCGAGAAGGGCTCGATCACCGGCCTGATCGGCCCGAACGGTGCTGGAAAAACCACCCTTTTCAACGTGGTGGCGGGCGTTCTTCAACCTACGTCGGGCCGCGTGACGATGGAAGGCGAAGACATCACGGGGCTGCCGCCGCACGAGCTGTTTCACAAGGGCCTGCTGCGCACCTTCCAGATCGCCCACGAATTCGGCTCGATGAGCTGCCGCGAAAACCTGATGATGGTGCCCGGCGGGCAGGCCGGCGAACGGCTGTGGGATACCTGGTTTGGGCGCAAACGGATCGCCGAGGAAGAACGCGCTTTGCGCGCGAAGGCCGACGAGGTGCTGGAGTTCCTGACCATCGAACACCTTGCCGACCACAAGGCCGGGCAGGTTTCGGGCGGGCAGAAGAAGCTCCTCGAACTGGGCCGCACGATGATGGTGGATGCGAGGATCGTCTTTCTCGACGAGGTCGGCGCGGGCGTGAACCGCACCCTGTTGCGCACCATCGGCGACGCCATCCTGCGGCTCAACCGGGAGCGCGGCTACACCTTCGTGGTCATCGAGCACGACATGGATTTCATCGAACGGATTTGCGATCCGGTGATCTGCATGGCCGAAGGCAAGGTGCTCGCCGAGGGCACGCTGGCCGAGATCAAGGCCAACGAGCAGGTGATCGAGGCCTATCTCGGCACCGGGTCGAAGCACAAGAAACCGGCAAAGGCGGATGCGTGATGCGCCCGGGTCGGAGGCCCTTGTTGGCAAAAAAGCTTTTCAGACACACGGAGTTTTTCCGATGACATTCAACAAGATACACGCGCTGGCGCTGGCCCTTGCCCTGCCCGCGGTGCCGGCGGCCGTGGCGGCTGGCGAAACCTGCTATGAGCCCGACCCTGCCGTCGAGTTCTGCTATGACCCGGAAACCTGGGAATACGTCCCGGCGATCAATCCCGATGACAACGGAACCTTCCTGCATCGCGCCACCATGTCCGGCGCCTCGTTGCAGTTCACCCAGTTGCCGGAGGGTCACGGGCACACCCTGCAAAGCCTCGAACAGACACTGCCCACGATCATCGTCGAGAGCGCCGGCGCCGCGCTCGACACCGCGATGATCCTCGATGCCGGCCCGCTCGAGATTGACGGCACGAACTGGCACACGGTGGTCTACCGCTTCGATCAGGACGCCCAGAGCCGTATGTATTTCATCACCACCTACCAGCTGGAAGGCAACGAACTGGCCTGGATGAACACCTTCCTCCAGACCGGCCACACCGACGACATTCCCGAAATCATCTATCCGCCGCACGTGGATATGCTGCGATCGCTGACGGTGGCGTTCGGGAGCTGACAAGAACGCGCGCAAACTCGAGGTAAGGACCAGACATGGGACGGCATTTCGGCATCAGCCAAGAAGATCGCGGCACAGGCGCGGCCCGCGGCGGGCGTTTGGCAACGCGGGGCGCTTTGATCCGCCACAGCGCCGCCGGCGCCGGCGCGGCGCTCATGCTCGGGTTGACACTCGCGCCGGCGCCGCTGGCGGCCGAGGAGCTCTTGTTCAAGTGCTACTTCGACTGGGTCTGCGATCCCAACCGCACCTGCACCGACGCCGATCTCGACCTGCGCTTCAAGGTCGACACCGAAACCAACGAGGTCGAGCGCCTTGGCGGCAACCCCACCTCGACCTTCAGCCTGCTCCTTGGCGACCGCGGGCTGACCATGCTCGAAGTGCCGATCTCCGGCGGCGCCTCCACCACCACGGTGCAGATCTCGAACGGCTGGGCGGTGCACAGCGACAACGGCTTTTCCGGAGCCGACCTTGCGCCGAAGCAATATCTCGGCGAATGCGTGACGATGTGAGCCCGGCGGCGCGGAGAAACGACATGAGCAAACCCTTTGACGCACCCGGCTACAACCGCGACAGCTCGATCGTGAACCCCCAGGGGCAGGCCGAGCTCACCCCCGGGCCCCAGCACGGCAAGGCAAAACCGGCGCCGGGCGGGCCGTTTCTCATCGGCGAGGCGATGACCGGCGGCTATGGCAAGGCCGGCCCGGCGATCATCCATGAGTGCACCATCGCCGTCGACCGCGGCGAGATCGGGGTGATCGTCGGCCCCAACGGCGCCGGCAAGTCGACCGCGATGCGCGCCCTGTTCGGCATGTTGTATCTCACCGGCGGCACCGTCCGGCTCGACGGCGAAGACATCACCCAGCTCAGCCCGCAGGCGCGCGTTGCCAAGGGCATGGGCTTCGTGCCGCAGACCCACAACATCTTCACCTCGCTGACGGTGGAGGAAAACCTCGAGATGGGCGCCTTCATCCGCAAGGACGACATCTCGGAGACGATGGAACAGGTCTACGAGCTGTTCCCAATCCTGCGCGACAAGCGCGATCAGGCGGCGGGCGAGCTGTCGGGCGGCCAGCGTCAGCAGGTGGCCGTGGGCCGGGCGCTGATGACCAAGCCCAAGGTCTTGATGCTGGATGAGCCCACCGCCGGGGTCTCGCCGATCGTGATGGATGAGCTGTTCGACCGGATCATCGAGGTCGCCGGCACCGGTCTGCCGGTGCTCATGGTCGAACAGAATGCCCGCCAGGCGCTCGAGATCGCCGACAAGGGCTACGTGCTCGTTCAGGGCCGCAACGCGCATACCGGGACCGGCAAGGATCTGCTTGCCGATCCGGACGTGCGCAAGAGTTTCCTCGGAGGTTGACCGACCAATGCACATGCGCGCCCTTTCCCTGACGCTGGCCCTCGCGCTCGCCCCCCTGCCCGGCCTCGCCGGCGCACCCTATTGCGCGGTGGAGGAGATCTGCAAGCACACGAACGACAATTGCCAGCCCGCCGAGGGCCGGCTGGTGATGCGGCTCCTGCCCTCGGGCAAGGCCGAGGTGCAACTCGACGATGGCCCCGCGCACGAGAGCACGGTGCTCCAGATGCAGGGCAAGACGCTGCTCATCTTCCGGGTCGAGGGCGAAGAGCACCAGTTGCGCCTCGAGGCCGACGGCAAGTTCAACTACCTGATCTCGATCCCCGACCCGGATGCCCCCAAGGGCAAGGATCAGACGCTCTATCGCGGACAATGCGTGGAAGGATAAGATGCACGACCAGACCCACCCCCCGGCAGCCGAAGGCACGTGCTGATGGATATCCTCAATGCCATCGTGGCACTGTCAAACTTCGTGCTGATCCCTGCCATCGCCTATGGCAGCCAGCTCGCCCTCGGCGCGCTCGGGGTGACGCTGATCTACGGCATCCTGCGGTTTTCCAACTTCGCCCATGGCGACAGCATGGCCTTCGGCGCGATGGTGACGATCCTGTTCACATGGTGGTTCCAGTCGATGGGGCTGCATCTGGGCCCGCTGCCCACGGCGCTTCTCGCCCTGCCCTTCGGCATCGCCGGCGCCGCGGCGCTGATGCTGGCCACCGACCGGGTGGTCTATCGCTTCTACCGGCGGGTGAAAGCCAAGCCGATCGTCTTCGTGATGGCCTCGATCGGGGTGATGTTCATCATGAACGGGCTGGTGCGTTTCATCATCGGCCCGGGCGAACAGCGCTTTGCCGACGGCGCCCGGTTCATCATCTCGGCGCGCGACTTCAAGGCGTGGTCGGGGCTGCGCGAGGGGTTGGCGTTCAAGACATCGCAGGGCATCACCATCGTCACCGCGATCATCGTCGTCGCGGCGCTGTTCTGGTTCCTCAACCGCACCCGCACCGGCAAATCCATGCGCGCCTTTTCCGACAACGAGGATCTTGCGCTCTTGTCGGGGATCAACCCCGAGCGGGTGGTGCTCTACACCTGGCTGATCGTCGCGGCGCTCGCCACCATCGCCGGCGTGCTCTACGGGCTCGACAAGAGCTTCAAGCCCTTCACCTATTTCCAGCTGCTGCTGCCGATCTTCGCCTCCGCCATTGTCGGGGGTCTGGGCAACCCGCTTGGCGCGATTGCCGGCGGCTTCGTCATCGCCTTCTCGGAGGTCACCGTCACCTACGCCTGGAAGAAGGTGCTGGGCTATCTGCTGCCCGAAAGCCTTGAGCCCTCCGGCCTCGTGCAGCTTCTCTCCACCGACTACAAGTTTGCCGTGTCCTTCGCGATCCTTGTTGTCGTGCTCTTGTTCAAACCCACCGGGCTTTTCAGGGGGAAAGCGGTATGAGCGTGAACTGGAGAAACATCGGCCTGTTCGCCATCGTCGCCGTGCTGATCGTCTGGACGGGGCTGTTCCAGAGCTGGAACTCGGCGCTCCTGATCGTCAACATGGGGCTGGTCTCGGCGATCATGGCCCTCGGGGTCAACATGCAATGGGGCTTTGCTGGGCTGTTCAACGTCGGGGTCATGGGCTTCGTGGCGCTGGGCGGGCTCGCCGTGGTGCTCGTCGGTGAAGCGCCGGTGCGCGAGGCTTGGGCCGCAGGCGGGGTGCGCGTGCTGGCGGGCCTTGCCACTGCCGTCGGCGTGGTGGCCGCGGCGGTGGTCCTCTACCGGCGGATGAAGCCCGGTCGCGCCCGGGGACTGGCGCTCCTCGCCTGGCTCGTCGTCGGCTTCTTCGTCTACCGCTGGATCTTCGATGCCGGGGTCGAGGCCGTCGAGGCCATCGACCCGGCCGCGACGGGCTTTCTCGGCGGCCTCGGCCTGCCGGTGATCCTCGCCTGGCCGGTGGGCGGGCTACTTGCCGCCGGCGCGGCCTGGGCGATCGGCAAGACCGCGCTCGGCCTGCGCTCCGACTACCTCGCCATCGCCACGCTCGGGATCTCCGAAATCGTCATCGCCGTCTTGAAGAACGAGGACTGGCTGGCGCGCGGGGTGAAAAACGTCAACGGGCTCGACCGGCCCTGGCCGGTGCCCTATGAGGTCGAGCTGCAGCAAAGCGGGCGGTTCCTCGACTGGGCCGCAAACTGGGGCTTCGACCCGATCACTGCCTCGTCGATCGTCGTCAAGCTCAGCTACGCGGGGCTCTTCGTGGTCGTCCTCGGCATCCTTCTGTGGATGAGCCAAGCCGCGCTCAATTCGCCCTGGGGCCGGATGATGCGCGCCATCCGCGACAACGAGACCGCGGCGGAAGCGATGGGCAAGGATGTCACCCGCCGCCACCTTCAGGTGTTCATCCTCGGCTCGGCGGTGATCGGCATCGCCGGCGCGATGATGACGACGCTCGACGGGTTGTTCACTCCCGGCACCTACCAGCCGCTGCGCTACACCTTCCTGATCTGGGTGATGGTGATCGTCGGCGGTTCGGGCTCGAACTGGGGCGCGGTGCTGGGCGGTTTCGTGATCTGGTTCTTCTGGGTGCAGGTCGAACCGCTGGGCCGCTGGTTGATGGAACTCATCACCGCCGGCATGGCCGACGGCTCGGCCCTGAAGGCGCACCTGCTGGCCTCGGCGGCGCATATGCGGCTGCTGACGATGGGCGTGATCCTGCTTCTGGTGCTGCGCTTCAGCCCGCGCGGGCTGATACCGGAGAAGTGAGCCCGACGCCCGCCATCCTCATCCTCGCCGCCGGGGCCTCGGCCCGGATGGGCGGGCGCGACAAGCTGATGGAGCCGGTCGGCGGACAGGCTCTGGTGTGCGACCGGGTCGCTGCCGCGCAAAGCACGGGGGCGGCGGTGTTCGTCACCCTCCCCCCACGCAGGTCCGCCCCGGCGCGATGGGCGGCGCTTGAGCCGAGCGGCGTGCGCCGGGTGGCGGTGGCGCGCGCCGGCGATGGCATGGCCGCGAGCCTCTGCGCCGGGGTGGCCGCGCTGCCGCGCGATTGCCCGGGGGTGCTCGTGGTGCTGGCCGACATGCCGGAGATCACCGGCCCGGACATGGCCGCGGTGCTGGGCCGGTCCGACGGCACGGCAATTGTCCGGGGCGCATCCGAGGATGGGACGCCGGGCCACCCGGTGCTGTTTCCGGCGCGCGATTTTCCGGCCCTTCGGGCGCTCACCGGCGACCGGGGCGCACGCGAGGTCTTGCAGCAGGCCGCGGCGCGGGTGCGCCTCGTGCCCCTGCCTGCCCGCCACGCGCTCACCGATCTCGACACGCCCGCGGACTGGGCCGCGTGGCGCGCGGCACGGAGCTGAGCCGCATCGGATGCGAGAGCCCGGACGAGCGAGCGCCGGGCCCCTTTCGGAAACCCGGCGTTCAGACATCCCCCCAGGGACGTCGGTGTGTCAGATCGCGTCGAGCAGCCGCGCTTCGCGGGCGTCGATCGTGATGCGTGATTCGATGTAATTGGCGGCGGTGTTGTCATAGCGCAGGCGCGGCATCGCCTCGGTGATCGCCTGCCATTCGTCCGGATAGGCCACGCGGATCGACGCCATGTCCGGCCCGAAACTTTCCATCCAGAGACCATTGACCTGGATCAGGTCGTGCAGGTCGAGCAACAGGTGGGTCCAGCGGCCAACCGCGCGCGGCACGTAGTCGATGCCATCGAGATGGGTCAGGTCACCGACATGGGCGATCACCTCGTCGGTGGCGAACAGCAATTCGTTCATCGCGCTGCGCACCAGGATCCGGTGCCCGGGCGAAACCACCAGATTGCCGGCCCCGGGCGCCGTGCCCAAGGCGCCGGCGCGGATGCGCACCGGGCGGGCATGAGCCATGGATACATCGGCCGGAGCGCCGGTTTCGTCTTCATACATCACCGTTGAGGTGCCGACCCAGCGCACCGGCTGAAACCCGTGATCGCGCGTGAGCAGACGGTCGCCCGGGCGGATATCGCGCGCCAGCACCGGGCCGCGCGCGGTTTCGACAAGCGAGGATTGCGCCAGCCCGGAGGTGGAGAATTCCGGGACCGACACCGGCCCCAGGGACGAGATCGACCCGGCGCGCATGTCCAGCACGGTGGGCAGATCGTTTTCAACGGCGGGGGAACGGAAGTGCAGCATGGTTCTTTCCCGGTCAGTTACAAAATACGGACAAGCAGACGTTAGACAGGAAAGATGCCCAGACTGTGAAAGAAATCCGGAAAATCCTCTACTCCAAAAAACTATTTAATG
>JANTFS010000023.1 GCA_024763335.1 Paracoccaceae bacterium
TTCCCGCTCGGCCACTCACGGCGCGCGCTCTTTGCCGCCGCTACGCCGTTTCTGGCCCTGCGCGACAGGCTCTGAGCGTCGATGCGTCGCCTTCACGGTTGCGCCCCATGGCGCCATGATGCGGTCAGGGGAGGACATCATGGCTGTCATTTTGAAAGTTGCGCCTCAGTCTGGCGTGAAGCATCTGTCGCGCATCTATTTCGACCAGAAGTCAAACCACGCCGACCAAGGTGCCTGCGGGATCGAAATCCGAGTCGATCCGTTTCCGGTCGACGGTCTGGCGATGATCACGCTCTTCGGCAGTGGCGTCGTCCACGGCGCGCCCGGGGTGAACGCCGGGGTCACGGCGTCCGTCGAGCGCAGCGGCACGGTGATTTCGGCCGATACCGACTTCAGCCCGTTGTCCCATTCCGTGTCATATCTCGCCAACTGCGCGACCAACGTTTTCCTTGCAGAAGGCGAGGCATTTCGCGCAACGGCCAAGGTGAAACCATACGGTGACGGGGCGGCCAGCCATGTTCACGACCTCAATGCGATCGCAACGCTCGTGTTCCTGCCGAACGCCTAGTCGTCAATCGCCTCGATCAGGTGCGGCCCCGCGGCGCGGTTGGAATTCACCTCCGTCGAGACGCGGTGGAATTCCAGCACGTCCTCGGCCGGGGCATGCATGAGGCGCGCGGCCCCCTTGCCCTTTTCGCCGAGCCACAGGCCCCAGTCCGCCTGCTCGATCACCACCGGGATGCGATTGTGGATCTTCGCCATCGCGGCATTCGCCTCGGTGGTGACGATGGCGAAGGTCGGCAGGTGATCCTCGCCCCAATCCTGCCAGATCCCGGCAAGCACCAGCGGCGTGCGATCGGCGCGCTGGCAGAACCACGGCAGCCGCGCCTCGCGGGTGCGGTGCCATTCGTAGAACCCGGTGACCGGCACGAGACAGCGCCGCTCGCGGCAGGCGGCGCGGAAAGCGGGCTTCTCGGCAATGGTCTCGGAGCGCGCGTTGATCAGGAGCGGGCCGTCGGTCGGGCTCTTGTACCAATGCGGCACGAAGCCCCAGCGCATTGGCCTGAGCCGACGCCCGGGATCGGCGGTGACCACCGCCACCTGCTGCGTCGGGCAGATGTTGTAGTCCGGCACCGGCGGCAGGGTGTTGGCCGGCACCGCGTCAAACAGCTTTGCCACGGAATCGGGCGGCAGGGTATTGGCCAGACGTCCACACATGCGGCAAGCCTAGACCCGGTCTCAGACGATCACCACCCCTTCGGGCCGGGGCTCGCGGGCGCCCCTCGTCCACATCTTGTCGATCCCCGAAAGCGAGACCAGGTTTGGCACCCGACGCCGCGCGAACACCCCATCGCCGCCGCACCAAGGCCACGCATCCGGGCGAACGGGCCGCAGGACTGGCCCGGTCGGCGGGTCAGCCTGCCAATCCCGGCAGCCTCGATCCAGCACAAGGGCCAGCGCCGCGGTCGGGCTCACCTGCGAACCGAACATGGCTCAAGGTCTTGGCGCCGGTCGGGGATGAAAGGGTCGGTGATCATCTCGCCATGAAACACCGGGGCTTCGAAATCGAAATCCCGCAGCAGGCGAAACAAAAGCCGCCGCCGCAACTGCAACTCTTCCGCCGTCGCCTGCAATCCGAACCCGCGCTCCATCGCGCCCACGCCATGACCTCCTTCGCCATTGCCCCGGCTGCAACCGGAACAGAACAATGTGGTTGTGTTATGGACAGATTTTGATGAAGCCGGGGTTAACGGCTCAGCGCGTCCAGGCTTTGCGCGCAATCTCGATGCGGGCTTCCATCATCGACATCTCCTTGAGAATGTCGCGCCGTTTCGTCCGGTCGCCCGTGGATGCCAGCTCTTCGCGCAGTTTGCGCAACGTGCGCGACAGGGTCACGAATTCCGGCTCCGCCCGGTTCTCGCGGATCACCCGGTTGATCAACGCGTTCTCCGGGTCGTCCTCCGGCGGCAGCGGTTTGCCCGCGCCGGGGAGGTCATCGAACGCGCCCTCCGCTTCCGCCTCGGCGATGCGCTGGTTGATGAGGTCGATCAGCGGATGGTCCATCATGCCTCCCGCGCGCGTTCGGCCTGAAACCGCTGATAGGCGTCCGGGCGCCACACGTCACTGCGCCGGTAGAAGCCCTCGAACGCCGGCACACCCGCGGGAATGTCGACCCAGTCCTGTTTCGTCGAGGTGAAAATATGCACGTCGGGGGCCACGGTACGAGTGTCCTCCAGCGTCCCCATCTTGACGTAGGAAAACCGCGGCCCGGTCCCGTGATAGCTGGCCCACAGCGCCACGCCGCAGGCCCCGCAGCGACAGACCCGCTGGCCTTTGCCAGAGGCGGTGGGCAATTCCATCGCCTCCGGGCGCCCCCCGGTCACCTCGATGAGCCGCGTTTCGATCATGCCGTTCAGGGCAAACGCCGACCCGCTTTCGCGCTGGCACCAGGTGCAGTGGCAGGCATGCACCACGAGCGGCGTGTCGAGAAGCCGATACGAAACCGCGCCGCAGCTGCAATGCCCCTGCATCAAACCGGCCCTCCAGAGCAATCCTGCTTCATCTTGGCACAAATACTCCGGGGAGCGCGAGGGGCTGGCCCCTCGCATGGGTCGGATTGCGCAAGCAATTCGAAATTCGGGCGCGGGCCCCGAAGGCCCCGCGCCACCGGGTCACCCCCGCTTACTTCGCCGTGATCCGCCCGTCGAGGAAGGGCGTGTAGGGCGACCGTTCACCGAGGTATTCGGCCGTCACGTCGGCAAGGTCGGGGCCGAAATCGTAGACGTGGTTCGCGTTCACGAACATCTTGTAGCCGTCGCCGCCATTGCGCACGAAGTTGTTCGACACCACGCCATATTCCGCGGCCAGATCGATCGGCTTCCACCCCATCCCGTCGGCCACCATCACGTCGGAGATCCGGCTGCCAACCGGCTGGCTGACGTCGAAGGTGAACTTCAGCCCGGCCACCTGCGGGAAGCGTCCCTTGACCTCTTCATACTGGCTGACACCGTTTTCGAGCGCATCGACGATCGTCTGACCGGTGACGTAGAAGGTCGAAAGCGTGTTCTGGAACGGCAGCACCGTGAGCACCTCACCCATCGTCACCGGACCCGCGTCGATCGACGCGCGAATGCCGCCGCCGTTCTGGATCGCGATCGTGATCCCCTGATCCCGAACCCGGTCGAGCATCGCGTCGGCAATCAGGTTGCCCATTTCGCATTCGACCTGCCGGCAGGAGCTGCGTTCGCCGTCGATTGCATCGGCGGCCTCGGCGACCACCTCGTTGCGGATTTCCTCAAGCGGCTGGGCCGCTTCGGTGATCCGCGCCTTGGTGGCTTCGTCCTCGGTCACGGCGGCGTCCATGATGATCGGCTCGCCAACGGCCTCGGTGATCACGCCGTCGTCGTTGAAGGTCACGTTCAGCTCGCCGAGGAACTTGCCATAGGCATAGGCCTGCACGATCGCCGTATCGCCGACCATCGTCGGATAGGGGCCCTTGGCCCGGTCGGAGACATTCGACAGGTAGGTGTTGTCATGGCCACCGACGATCACGTCGACGCCGGTGGTCTCGGCTGCCACGCGCTGGTCAACCAGATAGCCCGAGTGCGACAGCACGATGATCTTGTTCACGCCCTCGGCGGTGAGCTTGTCGACCTCCGCCTGCACCGCGTCCACCGGATCGGTAAAGATGACGTTGGGACCGGGCGACGACAGCTCGTCGGTGTCGACCGGGGTGAGGCCGATCAGGCCGAGCCGCTCGCCGCCCCGCTCGATGATCACCGACTTCTGGATCGCGTCCGACAGGAGCGGCTCACCGGAGTAATCGGCGTTCGACATCAGGACCGGGAAATTGACGGTGTCGACGAAGCCGCGCAACACTTCGGGGCCATCGTCGAACTCGTGGTTACCCACGGTCATCGCGTCATAGCCCATCTTGTTCATCATCTCGGCGGCGAGCTTGCCCTTGTAGTAGGTATAGAACAGCGTGCCCTGAAACTGGTCACCGCCATCGACGAGGATGTAATTGTTGGTCCGCGCCTTGGCCGCCTCGATGGCGGTCATCAGCCGGGCCGAGCCGCCGAAGCACTTGCCTTCCTGGTTGTCTTCTTCCGAGCAGCCCGAGTCATATTTCGAGATCGGCTCGAAGCGCGCGTGGAAATCGTTGGTGTGGAGCACCGTCAATGTATAGTCGGCAAAGGCCGTGCCGGTTGTAAGCGCGAGCGCTGCGGCCGAGGCCAGAAGTCGAATGATCATGGGAACCCCCTAAAGCTGGATCTGAATGTTCGATCTCATCAGAGATTGGCGCGAGTCGGTCACTCCTGTCAAAGCTGAACATCCGGTCAAAAGGCCCGCGCCCGCCGATCCTGCCAAAAAACCTCCATCTTGACGCGCGCCGCTCCGACAGGCACATCGGCGCCATGTTGGTCTACAAAATCTTTCGTGCGCCCGAATGGGCGGCGTTCGAATCTGCCGGCAGCACGGCAGGGGCGCCCGTCGACCTTGCTGACGGGTTCATCCATTTCTCGACCGCCGGGCAGGCGCCGGAAACCGCCGCGAAGCATTTCGCCGGGGAAGATGGCCTGGTTCTGGTCGCTGTCGAGGCCGACCGGCTGGGCACCGAGCTGCGGTGGGAGCCCTCGCGCGGCGGGGCGCTGTTTCCACACCTCTACCGCGAGCTCGATGCCACCGACGTGTCCTGGACTCGCCCGCTGCAGCTGAGCCCCGACGGGGTGCATGTTTTTCCCGGAGAGATGGCATGACCCCGTTCGAACGCATCGGCATGGCCGTGTTGCACCGCTTCGGGCCCGAAACGTCGCACAGCCTGTCGCTTGCCGCCCTGAAGGCCGGGATCGCGCCGGTGCCGGGGCTCTACACGAGCCCGGTGCTGGCCACTTCCATCGCCGGGCTGAAACTGCCCAACCCCGTCGGTCTCGCCGCCGGCTATGACAAGAACGCCGAAGTGGTCGATGCCTTGGCGCGCGCCGGCTTCGGCTTCATCGAGGTCGGGGCGGTCACGCCGCGCCCGCAGGCGGGCAACCCCAAACCGCGCCTGTTCCGGCTCTACGAGGATCAGGCGATCATCAACCGCATGGGGTTCAACAACGATGGCATGGAGGCCGCCGCCGCGCGCCTTGCCCGCCGCAGCCGCAGCCACCCGGTGCCGGTCGGTCTCAACCTCGGCGCCAACAAGGACAGTGACGACCGCGCCGGCGACTACGTCGCGGTTCTGGCGAGTTGCGGGGCGCATGTCGATTTCGTCACCGTCAACGTCTCGTCGCCCAACACCGAACGCCTGCGCGATCTGCAAGGCCCGGTGGCGCTCAAGGCCCTGCTCGCCCGGGTGATCGACAAGCGCGATGCGATGGGCAGGTTCGTGCCCGTCTTCCTCAAGATCGCCCCCGATCTGGCCGAGGGCGATCTCGAGGCGATTGCCGAAGTGGCCCATGACGTGCGGCTTGACGGGATCATCGCAACGAACACCACGCTCGACCGCGAAGGTTTGAAAAGTGCAAATGCACGCGAAACAGGCGGCCTCTCAGGCGCCCCTTTGTTTGAAAAGTCCACGCGGGTGCTGGCCAAGCTGTCATCGCTCACGCAGGGCCACCTGCCCCTGATCGGGGTCGGCGGCATCGCGAGTGCCGAGGATGCCTACGCCAAGATCCGCGCCGGTGCCGCCGCGGTGCAACTCTATTCCGCCCTCGTCTACAAGGGCATCACCCTCGTTGACGAGGTGGTGCGCGGGCTCGAAGACCTGCTCGCGCGCGACGGCTTCACCAACGTGTCCGAAGCGGTCGGCACAGGAAGAGGAGACTGGCTATGAGCACCGTCACCATCTGGCACAACCCGCGCTGTTCGAAGAGCCGCCAGACGCTCGCATTGATCGAAGACAAGGGCATTGCTCCGGAGGTGCGGCGCTACCTCGACGACGCCCCGAGCGAGGCCGAGATCCGCGCCGCCCTGAAGGCGCTCGGCCTCAAGCCGATCGAGGCGATGCGCACGAAGGAAAAGGTATTCAAGGAAATGGGGCTCTCGCGCGATAGCGACGACGAGACCCTGATCCGCGCCATGGCCGAGGTGCCCAAACTGATCGAGCGCCCGATCGTCTTTTCGGATGGCAAGGCGCGGCTGGGCCGCCCGCCGGAGGCCGTGCTCGAGATTCTCTGACCGCGCCGCGGCGCTGCTCCCGGCTCACCCGTCGGCCCGCGCCTCCAGCGCCGGGTATCTCGCCCCCAGCGTCACGCCGCGCGCCACGTAGGAGATGAGATAGGCCGCCCAGAGGCCGTGATTGCCGAAGACGGGACCGAGCACAGCCAGCGCGACCGCAAACACCACCGCCGACAGGATCATCATGTTGCGCATGTCGCGCGTAGCGGTAGCGCCGATGAAGATGCCATCGAGCATCCAGGGGGCCCAGCCGATGAGCGGTGCGGCGACCATCCATGGCAAATAGTCCCGCGCCGCCGCCTGCACTGCCGGGTCTTTCGCCATCAGATCGATGATCGGACCGCCGGCAAACAGGAACACCAGCGCCAGCACACCCACCGTCACCGCGCCCCAGATCGACGTCACCAGCGCCGAGCGGCGCAGCGCGGGGCGATTGCCTGCGCCCAGCGCCTGCCCGACGAGGCTCTCGGCCCCGAAAGCGAACCCATCCATCGCGAAGGCTGTGATATGCAGGAACTGCAACAGCACCTGGTTCGCCGCCAGCTCGACATCGCCGAAGGACGCGCCGAAGAACATGAAACTGACGACCATCGCCTCAAGGAGCAGCGAGCGGATCAGGATGTCGGTGTTGACCCGCATCATCCGCTCCAGCCGGGCGCGGTCGAAGACCTGCGTCCAGTCGCGCCAGGCCGGCAGGCGAAAGGCGGCGCGGCAGAGCCAAAGGCCCAGCCCGAGCCCCGTCCATTCGGCAAGGAAGGTGGCCAGTGCAACACCCTCGACGCCCCAGCCGAGGCCGAGGACAAACAGGAAATCAAGCCCGATGTTGACCACGTTCATCGTCACCTGAACCACCAGCAGCGACCGGGTGCGTTCTTGTGCGATGAGCCAGCCCATGATGCCGTAAAGCGCGATCATCGCCGGCGCCGACCAGATCCGGATACCCATGTAGGCGCGCGCCAGCGTCTCCACCTCGCCGGTGGCCGGTGCCAGCTCGAAGGCGGCCCAGAACAGCGGGCGCTGGAACAGGATGAAGCCCAGACCGGCCGCAAGTCCGATCATCAGAACCCGTGTCAGCAGCGCCGAAACCTCGCCGTTGTCGCCGGCGCCGCGGGCCTGCGCCGCCAGCCCCGCCGTACCCATGCGCAGAAAGCCGAAAAGCCAGTAGATGGCGGTGAGAATGATCGCGCCGATGCCGACGGCGCCGATCGGCGCGGCCTCGCCGAGTTGCCCGATCACGCCGGTATCCACCGCCCCGAGGATTGGCACCGTCACATTCGCCAGCACCACCGGCACGGCGATGTGCAGCACGCGGGCATGGGTGATCGTCGCCGGCGCGATCTCACTCATCGCGCGCGGGCATCAGGAAATGCCCCGTCGCGGCGGCAAACAGCTTGCCGCGGTTGTCCTGCCAGGTTTCGACCTGCACGCTGGCGTAGCGCCGGCCCGAGCGCACCACGCGGGCGCGGGCATAGGCGTCGCGCGGCAGACCGGGGCGCAGGTAGTCGACGGTGAAATCAATCGTCTTCGGCAGGCGCGGCATGGTTTCGGGGGTCATTTCGTCGGGGTTGATCCGCTTGCTCTCGACCTCGGCCCAGAGCAGCTGCCACGCCAGTTCCATCGTCGCCGTCGCCTCGAGGAAAGCCGCCGTCACCCCGCCATGAATCGCCGGCAGCATCGGGTTGCCGATCAGCTTGTCGGAGAACGGCAAGGTGGCCGTCAGCTCGTCGCCCTTGCGCTCGAAGCCGATCCCCAGCCAGGCGATATAGGGCACGCCCGCCACCAGCTTGCCAAGCGCCGTATCGCGGCGTTGCTTGATCACCTGAACCGGCTCCGGGCGCTTCATGACACCGCCTCCGAGCTGCGCGTCCGTTCCTCGCCCGAACTCGCGGTGAAGGCGCCGGCCGCTGTCGCCACCGGGGTGTCGGTATCGTCGTCATGTGCCGTCGCGCGCACGAAGGCCACGCTGCGGGTCACGTGATAACAGGTGGCGCGGGCGACGATGCGCTGGCCCGGCGTCGCCGGGCGCATGTAGTCGATGCGCAGATCGAGCGTGGCCGTCACCCGCGGCGTTTTCTCGGCCGAAATCACCGCCGCGCCGCAGCAGGTGTCCATTAGCGCCGAGACCGCCCCGCCATGGATCACCCCCGTTCTGGGATCGCCCACCAGGCGCTCGTCCCACGGCATCGAGATCACCGCAAAACCGCCGCCGATCTCCTCCAGCCGCATCCCCAACTCGCGCGAATGCGGGATCGCCTCGATGAACTGGCGGGCTATGCGGGCCTTCGGGTCTTCGCTGTCGTCGCCGGACATGGGGTTTTCCTTGCGTCGTTTTGCCCGGTTTATTTGCCCTTGCGTGGCATCGAGCAAGCCTTAAATGATGCCAACGTCCCAAGCAGGCGCGCAATGCATCCTTCAAGCCCAATCAACGTGTTGGCCGATCGGCCCAACTGGCCCAGGCGTCGCGGCAAACGATTGGCGGTTCTGGCCGTGTTGATCGTGCTGGCCGTCTGGCCCGGCAGCCTCGGTGACGTGACCCGCGAGCAGATCGGCAGCGCTTATCTCGGGGTGTCGGTATTTGTCGCCATCACCTTGTTTTTGTTCTACTTTATCGAAGAGTGGTTCGGCCTGAACTTCGCCAAGGTGATCGGCCGCGCGGGCCGGGCGCAGGTTCCGATTGCGGCGATGATGGGCATGCTGCCGGGGTGCGGCGGCGCGGTGATGGTCGTTTCCGCCTACTCCGTCGGGCGCATCAGCTTCGGTTCGGTCGTGGCCACCCTGACCGCGACGATGGGCGATGCCGCCTTCCTGCTGATCGCGACAAAGCCGCAGGCGGCGGCGGTAGTGCTGCCGGTGTCCTTCGTCGCCGGGATCATTTCGGGATGGATCGTCGATTTCATCCATCACAAGGAGCTGAGCGACCCGCGCGGATTGTCCTGCGAAATCAGCCCGCGCATCGGCCGGGTGCGCAGCATCGACTGGACCTTTCTCGCCCTGCTCCTGCCCGGCTTCGTGATTGGCGGCGCCGATCTGGTCAACCATCCCATCGGCACGGTCGCTGGCATGCCCTCTGAATGGATCGGGCTGGCCGGCGCCGCCATCGCCCTGCTGATCTGGGCCACCTCGCCGCTGGACGGGATCACCAACCCGACCGACCCCGCGATCACAAGGATGAGCGAAGAGACGGGGGTGATCACGGTCTGGGTGATCGGCGCCTACCTTGCCTACGAATATGCGGCGCAGTATTTCGCTCTCGATCTGCCGGCCCTGTTTCACACCATCGCGCCGCTCCTGCCGTTGATCGGCGTCCTGATCGGGTTCATTCCGGGCTGCGGGCCGCAGATTGTTGTCGCGACGCTCTTCGTCAGCGGTGCGGTGCCCTTCGCGGCCCTGATCGGCAATTCGATCTCCAACGATGGCGATGCCCTCTTTCCCGCCATCGCGCTCAATCCCAAGGCCGCCCTCGTGGCCACGATCTACACCGGCATTCCGGCCCTCCTCGTCGCCTACGGCTTCTATTATTTCGCGCCCGGGTTCATGAACTGAGGTCGCTGGACAGACCCCGGTGGCGTGGTTAATTTCATAACGCGCAATCATGAAATGAACGGCCATGGCGGACGAAAGGCTCAGCTTCAAGGAAATGTGCGCCCGGTTCGACGTGACGCCGCGCACCTTGCGCTACTACGAGTACATCGAACTGCTCGCGCCGGAACGGCAGGGCCGCAGCCGCTTCTACGGCCCGCGCGAGGTGGCGCGGATGACCCTGATCATGCGCGGCCGCCGCTTTGGCTTCCCGCTTGAATGGGTGCGGCAATGGCTCGAGATCTACGATCGGCAGGGCACCGAGGCGCAAATGCGCACATGGGTCGATGCCGCCACGGCGCAGCTCGAAAAGCTCGACGCGCAGATCACCGAGCTGATGCAGGCCCGGACCGAGCTGCAAGCCCTGCGCGACGAGGTCGCGCAGGAGCTCGACGAACCCGAGGCGGGCGGCAATTCACGATCCGGCGAGACGTAACGTCATACGCATGTGACGTCGCGTCCTGACGTTGACGTAAAGGTCAAGAGATGCATCATCCCCGGTGCAGATCGCCCGGACCGGGCATGCATATCCGTTCGAGGGCAAGATGAACCGCGACTACATGACGATCCGCCAGATGTGCGACACGTTCGGCGTGACCGCCCGCACATTGCGGTTCTACGAGTCCAAGGAACTGCTGTCGCCGCTGCGCGACGGTCAGAAACGGCTGTTCACCCGGCGCGACCGCGCCCGGCTGAAGCTCATTCTGCGCGGCAAACGGTTCGGCTTCCCGCTCGAAGAAATCAGGCAATTGCTCGATCTGTACGATATGGGCGACCAGCAGCAGACCCAATACCGCGCGACGATGGAACGTGCCCGCGACCATCTTGCCGCCCTGAAGAAACAACGCGCCGAACTCGACGAGGCGATCAGCGACCTGTCGGGCCAGATCGAATGGGGCACCCGCATGCTCGCTTCGATGGACCCCGACGACAGCGAAACCTGACAACGCACCAGGACACCGGGCCGAACAAGGAGCCGACGACCCATGCCCATCTACACCCCGCCGACCCGCGACATGAGCTTCGTCCTGCACGAAGTCCTGAATGCGCCGCAAAGCGACATCCCCGGCTACGACATGCTCGACCGGGACACCACCGATGCCATCCTCGAAGAGGGCGGGAAATTCGCGGCCGAGGTCTTCGCCCCGCTCAACCCGGTGGGAGATCGCGAGGGCTGCCGTCTCGAAAACGGCATCGTGCGCACCCCCACCGGCTTCAAGGCGGCCTTTGACCAGCTCCGCGATGGCGGCTGGACCGGGCTCGATTGCGCCGAGGAATACGGCGGCCAGGGCATGCCGCACCTGATGGGCACCGCCATGGGCGAGATCTTCGCCGCCTCCAACATGGCGCTTAACATGTATCACGGCCTCACCCACGGCGCCTATTCCGCGATCCATGCACATGGCAGCGATGCCCAGAAGCGAAAGTGGCTGCCGAAGATGGTCAGCTGCGAATGGACCGGCACGATGAATCTCACCGAGCCGCATGCGGGCACCGATCTGGGGCTGATGCGCACCAAGGCCGAACCGCAGGCCGATGGGTCCTACAAGATCACCGGCACCAAGATCTTCATCTCGGCGGGCGACCATGACATGGCCGAGAACATCATCCACCTCGTGCTCGCCCGCATCCCCGGCGGCCCCGAGGGGGTGAAGGGCATCTCCCTGTTCATCGTGCCCAAGGTGCTGGTAAACGACGATGGCACGCTCGGCGCACGCAACGCCGTGAGTGTGGGCAACATCGAGGAAAAGATGGGCATCCACGGCAACTCGACCTGCGTGATGAACTACGATGGCGCCACCGGCTACCTGCTGGGCGAGGCGCACAAGGGCCTGCGGGCGATGTTCACGATGATGAACGAGGCCCGTCTCGCCGTCGGTGTGCAGGGGCTGGCCCAGGCCGAGGCGGCCTACCAGAACGCCGCCGCCTATGCGCGCGAACGGCTTCAGGGCCGCGCGATCACCGGGCCCGAAAACCCCGGCGGACCGGCCGACCCGATCATCGTCCACCCCGACGTGCGCCGCGTGCTGATGGACGCAAGGAGCTTCATCGAGGGCGCCCGGGCCCTCACCTTCTGGGCCGCCGAACTGATCGACCGCGCCGAGCGGACGGGCGATGAGGCGGCCGAGGCTCTGGTCTCGCTGCTGATCCCTGTGATCAAGGGCGTGCAGACCGACCGCGGCTTCGACACCACGGTGCAGGCCCAGCAGGTTTTCGGCGGCCATGGCTACATCGAGGAGCATGGCATGAGCCAGTTTGCCCGCGACGCCCGGATCGCGATGATCTACGAGGGCGCCAACGGCATCCAGGCGCTTGATCTCGTCGGCCGCAAGCTGCCCGCCGCGGGCGGCAAGCCGATCATGGCCTTTTTCGAGAGCGTGATCGGGTTCATCAAGGAAAACGAGGCCGACGCAGCGCTGAAGGCCGAGTTCCTCGACCCGTTGAAAGCCGCGTCGAAAGACCTGCAGGCGGCAACGGGCTATTTCGCGCAGTCCGGCATGAAAGTGCCCAACAACGCGCTCGCCGGCGCCTATGACTTCATGCACCTTTTCGGCCACGTTGCGATCGGGTTGATGTGGGCGCGAATGGCGAAAGCCGCCCGGGCGGCGCTGGCCGCGGGCACTGGCGACGAAAGCTTCTATGAAACGAAACTCGCCACCGGTCGCTACTACATGGCCCGGCAGCTGCCGCAAACGAGATCGCTGCTCGCCCGGATCGAAAGCGGTGCCGAGCCGGTGATGGCGCTGGCGGCCGAGGCTTTCTGATGCCCAAACGCTTTCGCCTGACCCGCCGCTTCCAGATCGGCATGACCGAAGACGGCTACCGCCGGCTGCGCCGCTTCGCGCAAGAGGCGGGGCTCGACGAGGGCGAGGCGCTGAGCTTCCTGTTCGAGCATTTCGACAGCGTGACCGACGAGGAAAAACTCACCCACCGGCTGCGCTTGTTCAACAGCGAGCTGGAAAGCCGAAAACGCTGAGCCGCCGCGCGGGCAGGAGGGGCCGCAATGAGTATTTTTGCCAAGATGAAGCTGCAACCCGCGCGATCAGGGGCCAGCGGTCCACCCCGGGATGCGCACTGTGTCAGTCCAGTCCACGCTCCCCGGGGCTTCACCTTGGACGGCCATCGGCTCTCCAGCCTGTACCGCGTCCCCATCATGGCCGCGTTAACCTTAATTTTCCGTCAACACCGTCCTTCATCTTGGAAGAAATACTCCGCGGGGGTGCGGGGGTGCGAAACCCCCGCCGTCGCCGTCGGATGGAGCATCGCATGACCTTGAAACTTCACTGCTTCGGTGAAAGCGGCAATTCCTACAAAGCCGCCCTTCCCCTCACCCTTGCCGGGCTCGACTGGACGCCGGAATGGGTGGATTTCTTCGGCGGCGAGGCGCGTTCGCCGGCGTACCGGGAGCTCAACTCGATGGGCGAAGCGCCGGTTCTGGTGACGCCCGAGTTCACGATCAGCCAGTCAGGTGTGATCCAACAGTGGATCATCGAGGAAACCGGCAAGTTCGGGGGCCAAGACAAATCGCAGGCCCGCGAGGTGCTGCGCTGGCAGTTCTGGGACAACCACAAGGGGTCGTCGCAATTCGGCATGACCCGGTTCATCGCCAACTTCCTGCCCGAGAAGCACCGCAATCCCGAGGTCCTTGCCTTCCTGCAAGGCCGGGTCAAGGCCGCGCTGGCGGTGCTCGAAGGCGAGCTGGAAACCCGTGACTGGCTCGTGGGGGACGGCCCGACGATGGCCGATTTCTCTGCCTGTGCCTACCTCTACTACCCCGAGCCATTCGGCTTCACCCGGGCGGACTGGCCCGCGATCGACGCCTGGCTCAGCCGTATTTCCGATATCGAGGGGTGGCAGCACCCCTACGACCTGATGCCCGGCTCCCCCGCCGACCGGGCCTGACATTTCCGAAAGGGAGAGAGATGACCGACGCCTATATCTATGACGCCATCCGCACCCCGCGCGGCAAGGGCAAGCCCGATGGCACGCTCCACGAGGTGCCCGCCGTGCGGCTCTCGGCGCTGGTGCTGAACGAGCTTGCCCAGCGCAACAACCTTGAGGGCCATGCCGTCGAGGATGTGATCTGGGGGAATGTCACCCAACTGGGCGAAAAGGGCGCCTGTCTGGCCCGCTCGGCCGTGCTCTATTCCGACCTCGACGAACGCATCCCCGGCGTCAGCATCAACCGCTTCTGCGCCTCCGGTCTCGAGGCGGTGAACATGGCGGCGAACCAGGTGCGCGGTGGTGCGGGCGACGCTTTCATAGCCGGGGGGGTCGAAAGCATGTCGCGTGTGCCGATGGGCTCGGATGGCGGCGCGATCGCGGCGGACCCCTACCTCGCGATGAAAGCCTACTTCGTGCCACAGGGCATTTCGGCCGACATCATCGCAACCAAATTCGGGTTCAGCCGCGAGGAGGCCGACGCGCTCGCGGTCGAAAGCCAGCGCCGCGCGAAGGCGGCCGACGAGCAGGGGCGGTTCAAATCGATCCTCCCGGTCAATGACATCAACGGGCTTTCGATCCTCGAACATGACGAAATGATCCGCCCGACCGACATGCAGGGCCTCGGGGCGCTCAACCCTTCCTTCAAGCAGATGGGCGAGGTGATGCCGGGCTTCGACCAGATCGCCTTGATGAAATACCCCGAGCTCGAGCGCATCGAGCATATCCACCACGCCGGCAATTCCTCCGGCATCGCCGATGGGGCCGCAGCGGTGCTCGTCGGCACCAAGGAGTTTGGCGAGAAACACGGGCTGAAGCCCCGCGCCCGCGTGCGCGCCACCAGCCGGGTCGGCACCGACCCCACGATCATGCTCACCGGGCCCGTCCCCGCCACCGAGCGCGTGCTGGCCGCGGCCGGCATGGAGTTTGGCGACATCGACCTCTTCGAGGTCAACGAGGCCTTCGCCGCGGTGGTGCTCAGGTTCCTCACCTATTTCGACGCCGATCCCGACAAGGTCAATGTCAACGGGGGCGCGATCGCCATGGGCCACCCGCTCGGTGCCACCGGCGCGATCATCCTCTCGACCCTGCTCGACGAGATGGAACGCAGCGACAAGGAAACCGGCCTGGTGACGCTCTGCATCGGCTCGGGCATGGGCGCGGCCACCATTATCGAGCGGGTGTGACATGGGCGTGATCGACATATCGAAGGCCCCGGTCAAGACCGGCACGATCTACCCCGCGCCCTTTGCCGGCGAGATGGCCGGGCGCTGGTCGATCCGGCTCGGCGAGGCCGGCGGGCTGACCCAGTTCGGCGTCAATATCGTGGTGCTGCAGCCGGGCGCAAAAAGCTCGCTGCGTCACTGGCACCTCAACGAGGACGAATTCGTGATGGTGACCGAGGGAACCTGCACCCTTATCGACGACGACGGCCGCCACGAGATGAGCGTGGGCGACTGCGCCGCCTTTCCCGCCGGCGTGGCCAATGGCCATCATTTCATCAACGAGACCGAGGACGAGGCGCGCTTCCTCGTCGTCGGCACCAAGGCCCCGCACGAGGTGGCGACCTATTCCGATGTCGATCTCATGGTCGAGATCCGCGATGGCACCGCCCGCTTCACCCACAAGGACGGAACTCCTTACGAAGGAGAAGAGGAATGACGGATTTCACCCTGACAAGAAATGCCGACGGCGTGGCCGTGATCACTTGGGATTGCCCCGGCAAATCGATGAACGTGATGAGTTTCGAGGGCCTGCGCGAGCTCGAGGCCTGCATCGACGAGGTGCTCTCAGACGACGCGATCAAGGGCGCGGTGATCACCTCCGGCAAGGACAGCTTCGCCGGGGGGATGGACCTCAACATCCTCGCCAAGCTCAAGGACATGGTCGAAGGCGACCCCGCCAAGGGCGTGTTCGACGGGGTGATGCAGATGCACGGGCTCCTGCGCAAGATCGAGCTGGCCGGCATGGACTTCAAGACCAAGAAGGGCGGCAAGCCAATCGCGGCCGCCCTGCCCGGCACCGCGCTCGGCATCGGGTACGAGTTGCCGCTGGCGACGCATCGGATTTTCGCCGCCGACAGCAAGGCCAAGATCGGCCTGCCCGAGATCATGGTCGGGCTCTTCCCCGGCGCTGGCGGAACCACGCGGCTCGTGCGCAAGCTCGGCGCCATGGCCGCCGCGCCCTACCTGCTGGAAGGCAAGACCCTCGCGCCCGCGAAGGCCAAGGCAGCCGGCCTGGTGGACGAGGTGGTTGCCCCCGATGAGCTTGTCGCCAGGGCGAAGGACTGGGTGCTGTCCGCCACCGACGCCGATCTGGTGAAATCGTGGGACGCGAAAGGCTACAAGATGCCCGGCGGCACGCCCTATACGCCGGCAGGCTTTCCCACCTTCCTCGGCGCGGCGGTGATGGTTCATGCCAAGACCAAGGGCGTCTACCCGGCGGCGCGGGCGTTGCTCTCGGCCGTCTACGAAGGCGCGCTGGTGAGCTTCGACGAGGCCCTGAAGATCGAGGCGCGCTGGTTCACCAAGGTGGTGCTCGACCCGACCTCCAGCGCCATGATCCGCTCGCTCTTCATCAACAAGGGTGCGCTCGAGAAGGGGGCGGTGCGGCCGAAGAACATTGGCGATGAGGCGGTGAAGAAGCTTGGCGTGCTCGGCGCGGGCATGATGGGGGCGGGCATCGCGCTGGTCTCCGCGATGGCCGGCATCGAGGTAGTGCTGATCGACGCCACTGAGGAGGCGGCCGAGCGCGGCAAGGCCTATACGGCAGCCTACATGGACAAGGGCATCGCCCGCGGCAAGGCCACGCCAGAGAAGAAGGAAGCCACCCTCGCCCGCATCACCGCCACCACCGACTACGCCGCACTTGCAGGCTGCGATCTCGTGGTCGAGGCGGTGTTTGAAGACCCGGGCGTGAAGGCCGAGGTCACCGCGCGCGCCGAGGCCGTGCTGGGCGACGACGCGATTTTCGCCACCAACACCTCGACCCTGCCGATCAGCGAACTGGCCAAGGCCAGCGCGCGGCCCGCGCAATACATCGGCATCCATTTCTTCTCGCCCGTCGAGAAGATGATGCTGGTCGAAATCATCAAGGGCCGCGAAACCGGAGATCGCGCCGTGGCCAAGGCGCTCGACTTCGTGCGGCAAATCCGCAAGACCCCGATCGTGGTGAACGACGCGCGCTTCTTCTATGCCAACCGCTGCATCCTTCCTTACATCAACGAGGGCATCCGCATGGTCGGCGAAGGCGTCGCGCCGTGGCTTGTCGAACACGCCGCCGAGATGCTGGGCTTCCCGGTCGGGCCCTTGCAACTCACCGACGAAGTGTCGATCGACCTCGGCGTGAAGATTGCCAAGGCCACCCGCGCCGCGATGGGCGAGGCCTATCCAGATGGCGACGTTGACGAAGTGGTGTTCTGGCTTGCCGAGCAGGGGCGAATGGGTCGCAAGGCCGGCGCGGGCTTCTATACCTATGACGAAAAGGGCAAGCGGCAGGGCATCTGGCACGGGCTCTTGGAGAAGTTCCCGCTGGCGGATGCGCAACCGGACGTGCACGAGGTCCAGAACCGGCTGATGATGGCACAGGTACTCGAAGCGGTGCGTGCGCTGGAAGAGGGCGTGCTGACCGACATCCGCGAGGGCGACGTGGGCGCAATCCTCGGCTGGGGCTTCGCGCCGTGGTCGGGCGGACCGTTCTCGTGGCTCGACATGATCGGCGCAGCCAAGGCTGTCGAGATCTGCAAGGAGCTCGAAGCCGCCCATGGCGCCCGCTTCGCCGTCCCCAAGCTGCTTGCCGACATGGCCGCGTCGGGTGAGACCTTCTACGGCCGTTTCGCCCCGGCCGAGGCCGCCTGATCACAACCGGGGCGGCGCGGTGTCCCGCGCGCCGCCCCTTGAAAACCGTGCGCCGATCATGTCAGAACGAAGCATGAACGCCTATCGCTTCTCCCTCCTCGGCGCAAAGCTCGCCTTCCTGCCCTCGGGGGCGCTGTGGTGGGCCGATGAGGCGCTCCTGTGCGTCTCCGATCTGCACCTCGGCCGCTCTGAGCGATACGCCCGCAACGCCGGGGCGCTCTTGCCGCCCTACGAAACCGCCGACACGCTCGCCCGCCTCGAAGCCGACATCGCCCGCACGGGGGCCGAGACCATCGTCTGCCTTGGCGACAGTTTCGACGATCTTGCCGCCAGCGCCGGGCTTGGCGAAAGCGAGGGCGACTGGCTCACCCGGCTGATGGCCGGGCGGCGCTGGATCTGGATCGAGGGCAACCACGATCCCGGCCCGGTCGCGCTGGGCGGCACGCATCTGGCCGAGCTGCGCCGCGGCCCCCTGACCTTCCGCCACATCGCCCAAGCTGGCGCAACGGGCGAGATCTCGGGCCACTACCACCCCAAGGCGCGCCTCGCCGGGCGCAGCCGGCCCTGCCTTCTGCACGATACGGCGCGCGCGATCCTGCCCGCCTTCGGCACCTATACCGGCGGGCTCGGCGCCGCGGATGTTGCCCTTGCCGCCCTCATGGGCCCAAAGGCGCGCGCGGTGCTCACCGGCCCCACCCCGCGCGCCATCCCGATGCCGCGCTGAAGACGCCGCGTCAGCCTTGAACAGCGGCCGCGCCCCGGCCATCCTCGCGGCAAGGGAGAAACCCATGACAGACCGTGTTGCCATAAGCCGCGATGGCCCCGTCGCCACCGTCACCCTCAACCGCCCCGACAAGCTCAACGCGCTCGATCTGCCGCTGATCGAGGCGCTGGTGGCCGCGGGCGAAGAGCTGAAATCCGCCCGCGAGGTCCGCGCCATCGTGCTCACCGGCGCTGGCTCCAGTTTCTGCGCCGGGCTCGATACCGCGGCCATGCCGACGATTGCCAAGCTCGCCCGCGAGGCCGGGTTCATGACCCGCACCCACGGCCGCGCCAACCTCTTTCAGGCCGCGACGATGGTCTGGACCGAGCTTCCCCAGCCGGTGATCGCCGCCGTCTCGGGCCATGCCTTCGGCGGCGGCTTCCAGATCATGCTTGGCGCCGATATCCGCATCGCCCACCCCGAGGCGCGGTTCTCGATCATGGAGGGGCGCTGGGGGATCGTGCCCGACATGGGCGGCATGGTGCTCATACCCCGGCTGGCGCGCGCGGACGTGATCCGCCGGTTGACCTATAGCGCCGAGGTCTTCGGCGCCGAAGCGGCCGAACGCTGGGGGTTCGTGACCGAGCTTGCCGATGACCCGCTTGCGCGCGCGACGGCGCTTGCCGAAGAGATCGCCGCCCGTTCGCCCGACGCGGTGCGCGCCGCCAAGCGGCTGATCACCGAAACGGCGCTGATGGACCCGGCCGCGGCGCTGCTGGCCGAAAGCGCCGCGCAGGAGGCGCTCGTCGGCCAGCCCAACCAGATAGAGGCGGTCATGGCCGGGATACAGAAACGCGCGCCGAAGTTTACCGACTGAGAACCCAGTCCACAGCCGCGCCAATATCGGCCACCACAGCCGTGGGCGCCGGGCGCACGCGGGCCTCGTCGCCGGGCCGATACTTGCCCGTGCGCACCAGAACCGCCGCGCCAAGCCCCGCCCTGAGCGCGCCGCCCACATCCGCCTCGGCATCGTCGCCGATCATCACCGCCTCCCCCGCGGCCACCCCCATCGAGGCCAGCGCGGCGGCGAAATACCCCGGCGCCGGCTTGCCAAGCACCTCGGCCTTGCGCGCGGCGGCATATTCCAGCGCCGCCACGAAGGCGCCCGCATCCATCGAGCGCAGCCCGTCGGCATCGAGGAAGGTCCGGTTGGCCGCGAGGGCGAGGAAGTCCGCCCCCCGGTCGAGCGCCCGAAAGGCGGCATTGAGGTTGTCATAGGCGAAATAGGGGCCGGCATCACCCACCACCACCGCCTTGTGCGCCGCCGCCCTGTCGCAGCCGGCGAAATCCTCGGCCAGATCGGGGTGAATGAGCAGGTGCGGCGCCAGCCCCCGCTCGGCCAGAACCGCACAGGCCGCCGCGGCCGGGGTGAAAAGCGCCTCCGGGGCGACATTGAAGCCCAGCCGCGCGAGCCGTTCGAGGATCGCCCGGCGTGGATTGCGCGTGGAATTGGTCAGGAACCGGACCGGTAGCCCCGCCGCACGCAGCCGCTCGAGCGCCGCCACCGCGCCCGGCACGGCCGCGTCGCCCTCGTAGAGAACACCGGCGAGATCGAGCAGAAAACCCTTTGCCATGGCCCGATCATCGCCAAGCCCGCAGGCGGCGTCAATTCAGGCGGTGAGCCCCTCGGGCTCTTCCAGCGCGTGCGCCCGGCAGGTGGCGGTCAGCGTATTGGCCAGCAGACAGGCAATCGTCATCGGCCCCACGCCCCCCGGCACCGGGGTGATCGCACCAGCCACCGCCTTCACGCCGTCGAAATCAACGTCGCCCACGAGCCGGCCCTTGCCACCCTCCTCCTCGGGCGCCAGCCGGTTGATGCCCACGTCGATCACCGTGGCGCCGGGCTTGATCCAGTCCGCCGTCACCATCTCCGGCCGCCCTACGGCGGCCACCACGATATCGGCCCGGCGCACCACCTCTTCGATGTCGCGGGTGCGTGAATGCGCGATGGTGACGGTGCAACTGTCACGCAACAGAAGCTGCGCCATCGGCTTGCCGACGATATTCGACCGCCCGATCACCACCGCCTCGCGCCCCGACAGGCTGCCCAGCTGCTCACGCAGCAGCATCAAACAGCCCAGAGGCGTGCAGGGCACCATCGCCTTCTGACCCGTCGCCAGAAGCCCGACGTTGGAAATGTGAAAGCCATCGACGTCCTTGGCCGGATCGATCGCGTTGATAATGAGGTCTTCGTGCAAGTGCTTGGGTAACGGCAACTGCACGAGGATGCCATTGACCTCGGGGTCGGCATTGAGCCGCTCGATGAGCGCGAGCAATTCTTCCTCGGGGGTCTCGGCCGGCAGGCGATGCTCAAAAGACTTCATCCCGACCTCGACAGTCAGCCTGCCCTTTGAGCGCACATAGACCTGGCTCGCCGGATCCTCGCCCACGAGCACAACGGCAAGCCCGGGGGTGATGCCGTTTTCCTCCTTCAGCCGCGCCACATGCTCGGCCACCCGCCCGCGCACATCCGCGGCAAAGGCCTTCCCGTCGATGATCTCCGCCGTCATGACCTCTCCTTCATCTTGGCTCAAATACTCCCGCCGGAGGCCCGTGAGACCGGGCTCGATGCCCGGTATCACGGATTTGGCCCGATCAGAAGAGCCCTTCGATCTCGCCCGCCGCGTTGAGCCCGATGGACGCCGCCGCCGGCCTGCGCGGCAGACCGGGCATGGTCATGATCTCACCGCAGATTACCACCACGAACCCCGCCCCCGCAGAAAGCCGCACCTCGCGGATCGGCACCGAATGCCCGGTGGGCGCGCCAAGCAGGTTCGGGTCGGTCGAGAAGGAATATTGCGTCTTGGCCATGCAGATCGGCAAGTCGCCATAGCCCGCCGCTTCCCACGCGCGCAGCTGGTCGCGGATCTTCTTGTCGGCCAGAACCTCGTCGGCGCGATAAATGCGCTTGGCGATGGTCTCGATCTTGGCAAACAGCCCCATCTCGTCGGGGTAGAGCGGGGCGAAATGGGCCACGTCCTTGTCGGCGATCTCGGCCACGCGGCTGGCCAGCTCGGTGATCCCGGCCGAGCCCTCCGCCCAGTGACGCGCCACGATCGCCTCGGAGCCATGGCGGGCGACGTAATCCTGCACCGCGGCGATCTCGGCCTCGGTATCGGCGGCGAAATGGTTGATCGCCACCAGAACCGGCACGCCGAAGCTCTTGACGTTCTCGATATGGCGCCCGAGGTTGGCGCAGCCCGCGGCGACGGCGGCCACGTTCTCCGCGCCCAGATCAGCCCGCGCCGCGCCGCCGTTCATCTTCAGCGCCCGCACCGTGGCCACGATCACCACCACCGAGGGCGCGAGCCGCCCCTTGCGGCACTTGATGTCCATGAATTTCTCGGCCCCCAGATCGGCCCCGAAGCCGGCCTCGGTCACCACGTAATCGGCCAGCTTCAGCGCCGTGCGCGTGGCGATGAGCGAGTTGCAGCCATGGGCGATATTGGCAAAGGGCCCGCCATGAACGAAGGCGGGGTTGTTTTCCAGCGTCTGCACGAGGTTGGGCTGCATCGCATCCTTGAGCAGCACCGTCATTGCCCCGTCGGCCCCAATGTCGCGGCAGGTGATCGGCTCGCGCTCGCGGGTATAGGCCACGATGATGTCGCCGAGCTTGG
>JANTFS010000024.1 GCA_024763335.1 Paracoccaceae bacterium
CCGTTGGCAATGAAATGCCCGGGCCGACCGGGCCATGCGCCGAGCATGGGCGCGCGGGTTCTGGCCCGTGGCCGCAACCCTGCCCAGCGCTCCACGACGGGAGCATCGCCGAGCGGCGGGCAGGCGGCGCGAGCCTTGGCGATCACGGCGTCAAGCTGCGCGTCGCAGCTGTCGGGCGCATCGAACTCGCGTTCGGTGGTCGACCCGATTGCCACCGTGCCGTCGTCGTGCGGCACGATGTGAACGCCGTCGGCAAAGATCTGGGGCAGGCGGGCTGCGTCGAACGCGAGGCTGGCCGATTGCCCTTTCACGGCGACGCCGACGGTTTTGCCAAAGGCGTGCGACAGATCGCCAAGGCCCGCGGCGCCGGTGGCCCAGACAACCTGCCCCTTGTCGCCCGCTTGCGTGACGATTTCGCCGCCCAACGCCAAGACGGCTGCGGCCAGCGCCGCGACGGCTTGCCGGGGCGCCATTCGTGCCGAGAGCGTGTCATGGATCCAAAGACCGGTCGGGCTGAGCGGCCCCCAGCCCGCCTCTGCCTTGACGATCTGCCATGCGAACTGGCCACGCCAGAGCTCCTGCGCCGTTTCGACCCGGGCCCGCGCGAGCTCGATGCCGTGTTCATTTGCGATCGGCTGGAGCCGCCCGGTTCGCGCATAGCCCGGATCGCGGCCTCCCGTCCTCGCAACCTCGCGCCAGAACGTCTCCCCCATCGCAAGCGATGTGAACTGGAATTCCTTCTTGTCGTTCCAGTTTTCCGGCACATGCGGGGCGAGCGCGCCCACCAGTCCGCCCGACGATCCGGCGCCGGGCCCGTTGGGATCCACCACGCGCACCCGCGCGCCTTTTTTTGCGCAGGCATAGGCCACCGAAAGCCCAAAGGCCCCCGCGCCGCGCACTGTGATGTCCACCATTGCCAAGCCCTCCGGCCTCGCGCATTGTCGCGCTTGATCCGGGTTCTAGGGGAAGTCATGGGCGAGGGCCAGCACAGCGCAATCGCGTGGACCGCGCGGGGCACCCCGGTTTCAACGCGGTTCGACGATCCCTATTTCAGCCTCGAAAACGGCCTTGAGGAGACCCGCCACACATTCCTCGCAGGCAACGATCTGCCGGCCCGGCTCCGTCCCGGCTTTCACATTGCCGAACTGGGGTTTGGAACCGGGCTCAACATGCTGGCCACGTTGATAGCCTTTCGGGAGGCCGGTTCGCCCGGCCCCGTCATCTTCACCAGCTTCGAAGCCTATCCGATGAAGGCCGACGAGATGGCGCGCGCGCTCGAGGCGTTTCCCGAGGCCAAGGCGGCGGCAGGCGGGTTTCTGCGGGCCTGGGCCGGCGGCGATCGGAAAGTCGAGCTCGGGGGATTTCATGTCGAGGTGATCGAGGGCGATGCGCGCGAGACCTTGCCGGGCTGGTCCGGACGGGCCGACGCGTGGTTTCTCGACGGTTTCAGCCCCGCAAAGAACCCCGAGCTGTGGGGCGAGAGGCTTCTGGCCGAGGTTGCCCTTCACACCGCGCCCGGCGGCACCGCGGCGAGCTACACCGCAGCCGGGTTTGTCCGCCGGGGGCTGGAGGCCGCCGGGTTTACCGTCGACCGCCAACCCGGCTACGGGCGCAAACGGCACATGACGGTGGCGCGGCGGGAGGATCGTGCATGAGCACGACCAACACGCGGCTCGGCATCCTCTTGATGATCGGTGCCACCTTCGTCTTTGCCATGCAGGACGGCATCTCGCGCCATCTCGCGGGCGAGTACAACGTCTTCATGGTGGTGATGATCCGCTACTGGTTCTTTGCGGGTTTCGTCATAGCGGTCGCGGGGCGCAAGGCCGGGGGCGTGCGCGCGGCGGCGGCAACGCGCCAACCTGTGCTCCAAATCGTGCGCGGGCTCGTGCTCATTGCCGAGATCTGCGTGATGGTTGCCGCCTTCGTGGTGCTCGGGCTGATCGAAAGCCACGCGATCTTCACCTCCTACCCGCTCATCATCGCGGCGCTGTCGGGGCCGATCCTCGGCGAGCGGGTCGGGCGCTGGCGCTGGGTCGCCATCGTGGTGGGCTTTGCCGGTATCCTGATCATCCTGCGCCCGGGTGTCACCGTCTTCTCGCCAGCCGCGCTCATCCCGCTCACCTCGGCGCTGTTGTTTGCGTTCTATGGCCTTCTCACCCGCTACGCCGCCCGGCGCGACACGGCGGCGACCTCGTTTTTCTGGACTGGCACGGTGGGTGCCGTCGCCATTACGCTGGTCGGGGTGTGGTTCTGGGAGCCGATGACGGGGCCCGACTGGGGCTGGATGGCCCTGCTGTGCGTGACCGGCGCATTGGGCCATTGGTTCCTGATCAAGTGCTACGAGGTGGCCGAGGCCTCGGCGGTGCAGCCATTCGCCTATCTCCAGCTTGTTTTCGCCTCGCTAATCGCGATCACGGTTTTCGGCGAACGGATCGAACCCAATGTGGCCATCGGGGCGGGGATCGTCATCGCGGCAGGGCTGTTCACGATCTATCGCGAACGCAGCGCTCAGCGACGTTTGAGCTCCTGAGAAAAGCGGATTGGTTCGGTCTTGCCGGTCAGCCGCGCGCGGTAATTGGGCAGGCTTTCGGCCACACGCATCACGTAGTTCCGGGTTTCCGTGAAGGGGATATGTTCGATCCAGTCAATGACATCGACCGAAGCGCTGCGCGGGTCGCCCATGCTCTTGATCCATGACCGCGCCCGCCCCGGGCCAGCGTTATAGGCCACGGCGATCAAGACCGGGTTGCGCCCGAATTCCTCGATCAGGTAGGCGAGATATTCGGAGCCGAGCCGGGTGTTGTAGGGCATCTCCGTCGTCAGGCGGGCGGGCTCGTGGGTGATGTTCAGGCGGCGGGCCATGTCTTTCGCCGTGCCGGGCATGAGCTGCATCAGCCCGCGCGCACCGACGCCGGAGACCACACCGGGATCGAACTCGCTTTCGCGCCGCGCGATCGCCATCTCGAGGGCGCGCGGCACCGTCCGGTTGCCGCGGCCGATCTCGGGCGTCGGGAAGTAGGGCCGGTTGAGCAGGATGCCATGATAGCGCAGGGCGTATTTGGCCAGCATGAGTTGCAGGTGCGGGGCGCCGGCGTCTTCGGCCCATTGGGTGAGCTGGCCCACACCGGTGCGGTCGAGGCTTTCCGACAAATGCACGACAAGCCGCTCGGCGTAGTAGAGTTCGCCCGCCGCAAGAGCGAGGCGCGCGGCCTGCATCGGGGAGGATGCCCAGAACGCGGCCTGCCGGTAGCCCGGGAAGGTCTCGGTGCCGGTCAGCGCCGGGTCCATGGCCATCCCCGCCTTTTCGGCGGCCAACAGTCCGTAGAAGGCCGTTTGATGCTGCCCGGCATTGGCGTAGGCGGCTTGCGCCTCTGCGCTGCGCCCGAGCTTTTCCAGCGCCCGCCCCTCCCAATAGCCCGCACGGCCGAGGCTGATCGGGCTCTCGACATTGGCTTTGAAGGCCTGGAAATGGGCCAGCGCGGTCTTCGGATCGCCCAGCTTGCGCAATGCGATGTAGCCCGCCAGCCATTCCAGCTCGTCGCGGTTGTCGGAATCGGCGCTGATCCGGTGGTTCGCAGCGATCTGATAGGCTGTCTTTGCGTCCCCCTCGCGCATCGCCCAACGGGCGAGCACGAGGCGCCAGCTTGCCCAGGCCTCGGGCCGTCCGAGCGCGGCGGCGGAGGTCGAGCGTGACAGGAGCAATTCAACGGCATCGGCGTTGCGGCCCTTTCGGGCACGCCACAGGAACCGTTCGTAGGCGAGCCCGGGATCGTCGGCCAGTGCGGCCGGCACGTGGCCGATCAACCCGTCGACACCGTTCGCGTCCTCGCGCAGCGCGATGCGGGCATTGGCCAGGGCCTTCTGGTCGTCTTCGATTCGGGGCAGGTGCCGGCGGGCCTGCTTGGTGAGGCCGCGCCACAGCAGCATCTCCATACGCGCCCAGTGGTGGCGGGCAAGGGTCTTGGGCCAATCGACCATGAACTGCGCTTCTTCCTCTTCGGAAAGCGAAAACGACGTCCATGCCCGGATTGCCTCGGCCATGGCCTCCTGCTTCGCGCCGGTGGTCCACAGCGCCTTGGCAAAGCGCAGGCTGCCCCACCCCGTCTCGGGCTTCGTTGCGAGGAAGAAGTCGAGCACGGTCGCCGGCTCGAGGTCATCGGGGATGGTGATTTCGGAGCGCTCCCGCAAGAGCGCCAGCCCCGGCCAGTCGGGGTTTCGCCGAAGAAAATCGAGCGTTTCGGAGAACTGGCCCTTCGAGGCCCGAAGCCGGTTCCATTGCACGATGTCGCGGCCGAGCGACCCGGGTGGGCCGGCAGCTTCGAGCGCGCCATCCCACTCGCCCGCCCGCATGAGCTCAAGGCCGCGCTCGAGTGCCGCGACCTGTGCGGCATCTTGCGACAGTGCCGGAAACGGTGTCGCCAGCGCCGCCGCGAGGGCAACGGCCAAACCGCGCAGAAGAAATTTCAGTTTTCGAACCATGGCGCATTCCTAGCGCGGTCGGCGCGGCCGGCAACACACATTCTTGGCATTTGCCGCGCGCCCGGCTAGTTTCCGCCGCGCCGACCCCGTCTTGACTCGGGGCCAACACAAAAAGGAGCGTGTCATGTTCAAAGGAAGCATTCCTGCCCTGGTCACGCCGTTCAAGAACGGCGAGCTGGATGTCGACACGCTCAAACACCTTGTCGACTGGCACGTCGAGCAGGGTTCGCATGGTCTTGTCCCCGTCGGGACCACCGGCGAGAGCCCGACGCTGAGCCACAGCGAGCATGAGACCGTCGTCGAGGAGGTGGTGAAGGCCGCCGCCGGCCGCATCCCGGTGATCGCCGGGGCGGGCTCGAACAACACCGTCGAGGCGGTGCGCTTCATGGAACATGCCAAGGCCGTCGGGGCCGATGGCGCGCTCGTCGTGACTCCCTATTACAACAAGCCCACCCAGCGCGGGCTGATCGCGCATTTCTCTGTGCTCGCCGAGGTGGGCCTGCCGATCGTGATCTACAACATCCCCGGCCGCTCGGCGATCGACATGACGCCGGAGACCATGGGGGAACTGGCCAAGCACCCCAACATTGTTGGCGTGAAAGACGCCACGGGCGATCTCGCGCGGGTGGCCAAGCAGCGGATCACCTGCGGCGAGGATTTCATCCAGATCTCGGGCGAAGACGCCACCGCCGTCGGCTACAACGCGATGGGCGGACGGGGCTGCATTTCGGTGACGGCGAATGTCGCGCCGAAACTGTGCTCGGAGGTTCAGGAGGCGACGCTTTCGGGCGACTTCGAGACGGCGCTCAACCTCTCCGACAAGTTGATGCCGCTGCATCTTGCGATTTTCCGGGAGCCCGGCGTGGTCGGCGTGAAATACGCGATGTCGAAGCTGGGTCTTTGCGCGCCGGAGGTGCGATCGCCGATGCTGGAAGCAACCGATGAGACCAAGGCGGCCATCGACGCGGCGATGCGCCACGCGGGCTTGTTGGCCTGATCATGCCGGAGACCTGGGACATTCGCGAGGGGGAGGTCGCGCTGGATCGCGACCCCTCTGAACACCCGGATGCCGGCGTGGTGTTCATTGGTCAGATCCGCTCGCCGTGGATGAGGCGCGAGGATTGTCCCAAGAACATCGGCCGTGCGCGGGAGCGGGGGCAGGGCGCAACCATCGAGCTGAAGCCCGAATTTGCGCCAGCGCTGGCGGGGCTCAGCGTCGGCAAGCCGATCATCGTGATGTATTGGATGACCCATGCACGGCGTGATCTGTTGCTTCAGAACCCGCGCCATGTTGAGGCCCCGCGCGGCACCTTTGCGCTGCGTTCGCCGAACCGGCCCAACCCCGTGGCGCTCTCGAGCGTGGTGATCACATCGCTCGATGCCGCGGCCGGACGGATCGGGATCGACGCGATCGATTGTCTGGACGGGACGCCCGTGGTCGACATCAAGCCCTGGCTCGAAACGGTCGACATCCCGCCCGGCTGAGCCTATGTGCGGTGCATGGCGAAGAAAGACGCAAACCCGAACTACAAGGTGATCGCCGAGAACCGGCGGGCCCGGCATGACTATGCCATCGAGGACGATCTCGAATGTGGCATCGCGCTCATGGGCTCGGAGGTGAAAAGCCTGCGCGCGGGGAGCGCCAATATCGCTGAAAGTTATGCCGCCGTCGAGGATGGCGAGCTGTGGCTCGTGAACGCCTACATCGCCCCCTATGAACAGGCGAAGACCTGGGGCCACGAGGAACGGCGGCGGCGCAAGCTTCTGGTTTCGCGCAAGGAACTGGCCCGGTTGTGGAATGCCACGCAGCGCAAGGGCATGACGCTCGTGCCGCTGGTGCTCTATTTCAACCACAAGGGCCTCGCCAAGCTGAAGATCGGCATCGCCAAGGGCAAGAAGGTGCATGACAAGCGCGCCGATCAGGCCAAAAAGGACTGGAACCGGCAAAAGGCCCGGCTGATGCGCGAGAAGGGATGAGGCAGCAGGGGGGCTGTCTGCCCGCCCCCTCGCCCGTGCCGGTCTCCCCCCCCGAAGGTCTTTTGGACCAGAGAAGAACGCAGGCTGCGCGGGGCCGGGGGCATCAAGGTCCCGGCGTCCGGGTCACGGTTTGCGGGCTATGCCACGGTGTCGGGCATTTCGAAACCGCGCAGGAAGTCCTGCGCCTCCATCGGGCGCTTGCCCGGCCGCTGGGCCCGGGTGATTTCGACGGCGCCGGAGCCGCAGGCGATGGTGAGCGGGCCGATAACACTGCCCGGTGTGCCGCTGCCATCGGCGAGGCGCGCGCCCAAGAGCTTCACCCGTTCGCCGGCGATTTCGCACCAGGCGCCGGGGAAGGGAGAGAGGCCGCGTATCTTGCGGTCCACCACCACGGCGGGTTCGGTCCAATCGACCCGCGCCTCGGCCTTGTCGATCTTCTCGGCATAGGTGACGCCGGTTTCGGGTTGCGGCTCGGGCGTGAGCGTGTCGAGCCTTGCCAGCGCTTCGACGATCGCCTCGGCCCCGAGCTGTGAGAGCCGGTCGTGCAAGTCGCCGGTGGTTTCGGTCTCGCCGATGCGGGTGGATCGACGCAACAGAACCGGCCCGGTATCGAGCCCGGCATCCATTTGCATGATGCACACGCCGGTTTCGGTATCGCCCGCCATGATTGCGCGGTGGATCGGAGCCGCTCCGCGCCAGCGAGGCAACAGCGAGGCGTGGATGTTGAGGCAGCCATGGGCCGGTGCCTCAAGCACGGCCGGCGGAAGGATCAGGCCATAGGCGACGACCACTGCCACATCCGCCTTGAGCGCGGCGAATTCTGCCTGCACCTGCGGGTCGCGGAGGCTTTTGGGATGGCGCACCTTCAGGCCCAGTTCGAGCGCGCGGCGATGCACCGGCGTGGGCCGGTCATTCTTGCCGCGTCCGGCGGGGCGGGGCGGTTGGCAGTAGACGGCAACGATGTCGTGTCCGGCATCGATCAACGCGTCGAGCACGGGCACGGAAAATTCGGGCGATCCCATGAACACGATCTTCATCGAGCCAGTTTCCGTGCCTTGGCGACAAGCCGGTCGCGCTTGAGTTTCGACAGGTGGTCGAAATACATCATCCCGTTCAGGTGATCGATCTGGTGTTGCACCGAGGTCGCCCAGAGGCCGACGAAATCACGCTCTTCCCACGCCCCTTCGGCGTTGAGAAAGCGCACCGTAACAGCGCGGGGGCGCGCGATTCTGGCCCAGACGCCGGGGAGGTTCGGGCTGGCTTCGTCATGTTCGCGCATCTGCACCGAGGCGTGCAGCACCTGCGGGTTGGCCATGCGCACCACCTCGCCCCGGATGTCCGAGGCATCGACGACAGCGAGACGCTGCATGATCCCGAGCTGGACGGCAGCGAGACCGACGCCGGGCATGGCTTCCATCGCGGCGATCATCTCGTCCCAGATCGCGCGGGTGTCATCGGTGATTTCAAGGACCGGTTCGGCCGGGATGCGCAGCCGCTTGTCGGGCCACATCACGAAAGGCCGGTGCGTCATCAGACCCGGGCCCGCTCGCGTTTGATCTTGAGGCTCTTGCGGGTCATCATCTGCCGCTTCATCGGGCTCAGGTAGTCGATGAACAGCTTGCCGTTGAGATGGTCGATCTCATGCTGCAATACCGTCGCCCAGAGCCCATCGAACTCCGCTTCGCGCGGCTCGCCCGTCATGTCGATCCAGCGCACGCGCACCTCGGCGGGCCGGGTGACTTCGGCATATTGGTCGGGGATCGACAGACAGCCTTCCTCGTAGACATTGGTTTCGTCCGAAGACAGGACAATCTCGGGATTGAACATTACCATCGGCTGCGGTTCGGCGTCGGGATCCTTCACCGCATCCGCAACGATCAACCGTTCCAGCACCCCCACCTGTGGCGCTGCCAGCCCGATCCCGGGGGCGTCATACATCGTCTCGAGCATGTCTTCGGCAAGACGGCGCAGGTCATCTGAAAGGTCAGGAACCGGGGCGGCAACTTTCTTGAGCCGCGGGTCGGGATGGATCAGGATCGGGCGAATGGACATGCGCTTCATTTATGTGAAGCCCCGGGGCGACGCAATGGGTTGGCATCGTTTGGCGGGTGTCGAAATTCGGCGTGATGGAAAGAACGGTATCGTGCAGGGTGTCAGAACATCAGAACGATATGATCGAATAATTGACCATATTGGAACAATTTTCCAAAATGTGACAAGCAACAGGAATATGCGCCACAGGCGTCTTGCCTCGGCGCCGCGCTGGGCCTATGGGTCGGCTCAGCGCGGCGGGCAGCGCCATTTCCAGGAAAACCGGCCGAGGAGGCAGAAATGAACTTCGACGAGATCATCGATCGCCACCGTACCCACTCGATGAAGTGGGACATGATGGAAAAGCTCTATGGCGTTTCTGGCGACGACGGCATCTCCATGTGGGTGGCCGACATGGATTTCCGTGCCGCGCCGCCGATCCGGGCTGAGCTCGAGGCCATGTGCGCTCATGGCGTGTTCGGCTACTACGGCGATGATGCGAGCTATCGCGCCGCGATCGGCTGGTGGATGAAAACCCGACACGGATGGGAGATCGACCCCGAATGGATTTTCACCACCCACGGGCTTGTCAACGGCACCGCGCTTTGTGTCGATACCTTCACCGCGCCGGGCGATGGCGTCGTGCTGTTCACGCCGGTCTATCATGCCTTTGCCCGGGTGATCCGCGCCGCCGGGCGTGAGGTTGTCGAATGCGAGATGATCAACGCCGATGGGCGTTACGAGCTCGATTTCGACGCCTACGATGCGCAGATGACAGGTGCCGAGACAATGTTGGTGCTGTCGTCGCCGCACAACCCGGGCGGACGGGTCTGGACCCGCGCTGAACTGGAGGCGATCCGCGATTTCTGCATCCGCCACGATCTTGTGCTGGTATCGGACGAGATCCATCATGATCTCGTCTTCCCGGGTGCGACCCACACGCCGTTCGCATTGATCGACGGCGTGGAGGACCGGCTGGTGATGATGACCTCCACCACCAAGACCTTCAACATCGCCGGAATCCATGCCGGCAACGTGATCATTCCCGACCCCGGCTTGCGGAAAGCCTTTGCGGCCCGCATGGCGGCGCTTGGCATCTCGGGCAATTCGTTCGGCTATCACCTCGCCGAGGCGGCCTATTCGCCCGAGGGAGCGGTGTGGGTTGACGAGCTGGTGGCCTATCTCGACGGCAACCGGCAGGTGTTTGACGCCGCGGTGCGAGAGATCCCCGGGCTCACGTCCATGCAGCTCGAAAGCACCTACCTCGCCTGGGTCGATTTTTCCGGCACGGGGATGGCACGGCAGGAATTTACCCGGCGCGTCGAACAAGGCGCCCGGATCGCGGTCAATCACGGGCCGACCTTCGGCAAGGGCGGGGAGAATTTCCTGCGGTTCAATTTTGCCACCCCACGCAGCGTGGTCATCGAAGCCACGGAACGGCTCGCCGAGGCGTTCGCCGATCTGCAATGAGACGTCGGGGCGGGATCGCGCTTGCGGCCCTTGCGGGGCTTGGGCTCACCCTCGCCGCGCTGATGCTTCGCGATCGCGACGTCGTGCCGCCGATCGCGCCGCCATGGGTGCCTTTGACCGGCACGGTTGATCGCGTGGTGATCGAGAAGTCTGCGCGCCGTCTTACCGTCTTCCGAGACGGCGAGGCGCTGCGGAGCTATCCGGTTGCGCTGGGCTTTGCGCCGCAGGGCGACAAAGCGCGGCAGGGCGATGGCAAGACGCCGGAAGGCGTTTTCCGGATCGACCGGCGCAATCCGAACAGCGCCTTCCACCTGAGTTTGGGGATCGACTACCCGCAACCCGACGACATCGCCCGCGCGCGCGCCGGCGGATATGATCCAGGGGGCGAAATCTTCATCCACGGACAACCGAACCGGCTGAGCGGCCTCGCGACCATCCCTTATGACTGGACGGCCGGGTGCATCGCGGTATCAGACGCGGTGATCGAAGAGCTTTGGCGGGTGGTGCCGACAGGAACCTCGGTCGAGATCCGGCCCTAGCGTTCGAGCAACGCGATGGGCGCGGTTTCGTCGCGGGCGAAATCCAGCGGTGCCCTGTCCACCGCCGCCGTCGAGCGTTTGAACTCGTAGCGCATCAGCGTGCCATCCTCCTCGGACGCGACGATCAGGCACTGATAGAGATGCCGACCACCGTCATAAAGGTCGACCAGCCCGCGCAGCTTGGGCGCATTGTCGATATCGAGGGCAAAGCCGCGATCGCGAAACTCGAGGACCGGGAACACCTCGTCGCCGACGGCCACCCGCAGGCGCGCCTTCTTTTTCAGATCGCGCTTGCGAGCCAGTTCCAGCCCCTCACGCACTTCTTTTGGCAAAAAGGTTGTCATGCCCACTTCTCCGCGTCTGCTCAAAGCATGCAGGGTGGTCCGATTCGGTCAAGTTTTCGTTTCTTTCCGGTGGATTCAGCCCTCAGGTGTTGTGTTCCTCCACCAGATTCACACCAACGACCGGGCGCAAGACGTGGGGTTTTTCAGGGTCATAGAGGGCCGACTCGCGGAAATCCCGCATCTCTCCGAGCGCAGGTCCGACGAGGATCAGCGCGGTTCGGGTGATCTTCTCGGCCCGGACCTTCGACCGGATGTCATCGAGCCGGCCGCGGATCAGCATTTGATCGGGCCAGCCGACACGATAGGCCACGACCACCGGGCAATCAGCGCCGTAATGGGGCACCAGAACGCGTTCGATCTCGCGCATGTTGCGCACCGCAAGGTGAATGGCCAACGTTGCGCCGGTGCGCGCGAAGTTCTCGAGAGTTTCGCCCTTCGGCATCGCGGTGGATTGCATCGACATTCGGGTCAGCACGATCGATTGGGCAATCTCGGGGATGGTCAGTTCCTGCCCGAGTGCCGCCGCCGCGGCCGCGTAGGCCGGCACGCCGGGCACGATCTCGTAGGCGATGCCGTCGGCGCGGAGCCGGCGGATCTGTTCCGCAATCGCCCCGTAGAGAGACGGATCGCCGGAGTGCACGCGGGCGACATCCTCATCCCTCTCGCGGGCGGCCAGAATCTCGGCATGTGTCTCGTCAAGCGTCATTGACGCCGTGTCGCGCACCCGGGCCCCCTTTGGCGCGCCGGCGACGACCTCGGGCGGAACCAGGCTGCCGGCGTAGAGGCACACCGGGCATTGTGCGATGACGCGCTGCGCCTTGAGGGTGAGCAGGTCGGGGTCGCCGGGGCCCGCGCCAATGAACCAGACTTTCATGCAAGGTCTCCGTCGATCTTTCGGGCGTAGCCACGCGGGGTATACATCCGCGGGCCTTCCCCCAAGGCGGCAAGGCGTGAGTTGGACGAGCCGATGAGCACGACCGTCAGCATGTCGATCTCGTCGGCGGTCAGCTTGGCCAGTTCGCGGTATTTCAGCGCTTCGTCGGGCCGACCGAGGTTCGAGGCGAGCAGGACCGGCGTGCCGGGCGGGCGATGCTCCAGCAGGATGTCGCGCGCCTCGGCCAGCAAGGTGCGCCGCCGCTTCGAGACGGGATTGTAGAGAGCGATCACGAAATCGCCCTCGGCAGCCGCCTTGAGGCGGCGCAGAATATCTGCGCGCGGCGTCAGAAGGTCCGACAGCGAAATGGCGCAGAAATCGTGGCCAAGGGGGGCGCCCGCGCGCGCGGCGGCGGCCTGAAGCGCCGATACGCCGGGGGTCGAGATCACCTCGACCCGGCGCGCCGCATCGCTCACCCCGTGTGCATCCGGACCGCGATCGAGCAACTCGAACACCAGCGCGCCCATCGCGTAGATCCCGGCGTCCCCCGACGAAATCAGCGCAACGCGCCGTCCCTCCGCGGCTGCCTCCAACGCGTATCGGCAGCGCTCTTCTTCCTGGCCCAGGGGGAAGTCGCGGCGTTTTTTTCCGGCAGCAACGGGCCCCAACAAGTCGATATAGAGCCCGTAGCCGACAAGTTCGTCGGCTTCGGCAATGAGCCGCGAGGCTTCCGGTGTGCGCCAGGACGCCTGTCCCGGGCCGATCCCCACGATCGCGAGCCGCCCGCGGCTGTGCCCGCCGGGTTCGGTGACGGGGGCGGGGGCCCGTGCGACGGCGCATGTGGCGTTGGCTGACTTGTGCTTTTCGATGGCGAGGGTCGAGCCGTCTGCCACGCAAAGCGCCGCCGCCTCGGACACACCATGTGCGCCCACTTCGGCGAAGACGATCTCGGAGGGGTTGGCAAGGTTCGGGGTTTGCGCCTCCAACTCCGGCGCGGTGAACAAGCGCAGAGGCACGCCAAGGGATCTTGCCAGCACGTTCACGGCGGGCTCGTCAGCTTTCAGATCAATCGTTGCGACTGCGGCAACGGCGCCGGGCGCGATCTCGCGCGCGGCAAGCGTGTCGAACACCAGGGTTTCGAGTTCCTCGGGCTCGGTGTTGCGGGCGCAGCCGACACCAACAACATACGCCTGCGGATGGTATACGAGCCGGGATGCGTCGCCCGGCAGGGGCGTCTCCGTCACCACCAGGTCGACCGGGCCATTCTCGTCACTGTCGAGCCTGAAAATGTTCTCGCCGACGATGCGGGGCGCGGCGCCCGAGAGCAGCTTGGCCATGACGGGCTTTGCGTCGTCCGGGTTTTGCAGCTTGTAGCCCGGGGCTGGCTCGTCGAGCGCAACGCCGATTGCAACATCGCCCGCCGTGGTGACGGCCGCATGCGCGCCGAGGGCGCTGGCGATCTCGCGCGCGAGGCGATTGGCGCCGCGATGCCCGCCGAGCAGCGGGATCACCACGCTCCCATCATCCGAAACCGACAGCACAGGTGGTTCGGTGGTCTTGTCCGCGAGCATGGGGGCGACCGCCCGGACCAGAATGCCGGCGGCACAGACTCCGATCACCGGCACGCCGGCGGCAAACAGGTCACGCACATGGGTGAGCGCGTTCGGGAAATGGGCATCGGCCTCGGCGACGCGGCCTTCGCGGCCGTGCAGATCGGCGCCAAGCAGATCGGCGATGCGTCGCGCGGTGGTCTCGCCCGCGCGGTTCAGGGCAATCACGATGGGGGTTTGAGCCAAGGGTCGGCACCTTTCGTAGCCAGGATCATCGAGAAATAGGGCGCGGGGTCGGGCGCTTGGGACAGCGGGAGGACGACTTCCTCATCGAGCGTCGCGCGCTCGATGTATTGCGCGCGGTCCGCAAGACCGAGCTGGTCCAGAAGGGCGCTGACGCGGCCGATATGCGCCCCGAGCTTGAGAATTGCGAAACTGTCCGCCATTTCAATACGCTTGCGTATGTCGTGGTCGGGTAGTGGGGCCGGGATCGTCGCAAGCACGTCATTGCGCGCGGCCAGCGGGAGTTGCAGCCGGGCCGCGGAAGCCGCGACAGAGGTGACACCCGGCACAACCTCCACCTCGTATCGGTCGCAGAGCCTTGCATGCAGATACATGAAGGAGCCGTAGAAGAACGGATCACCCTCGCAAAGCACGATCACGGTCTCGCCCAAGTCGAGGGCCTCTGCGATCTGCGCGGCGCCGTGATCATAGGCCGCCTGGGCTGGCGCGCGCTGCCGCGACATCGGGATTTCCATCACGATTTCATGTGTATCTCCAGAGATATAGGGCGCCGCGATCCGGCGCGCGAAGCTCTCGGTTTGCGGCAGTGCCGGGTAGGCGATGATCGAGGCGCCCGAGATCAGCCGCGCGGCCCGAACCGTCACCAGGTCCGGGTCGCCAGGGCCCAGGCCAACACCGATGAACTTGCCCGGTTTCATTTCACCACGCTCCATTGGGTGACTGCCATGAGCGGCTTCCAGCCGTGGCGTGACCCGACCGGGCTTGCGTGCGAGACTGCGATCCGGGTCAGGTCGCCGCCGAAACGGCCGTGCAGGCTGAGCAGCACCGCCTCGGTTTCCAGCGTCACCGCGTTGGCGACCAGCCGTCCGTTGGGTTTCAGCTTAGACCATACGTATTCGTATGTGGTATCCGTGAGCCCGCCCCCGATGAAGGCTGCGTCGGGGGCGGGCAGGCCGTGCAAGGCCTCCGGCGCGCGGCCTGCGACGAGGTCCAGTCCCGGCGTTCCCAGCGCTGCGGCATTCGCGCTGGCGAGCGCCCGGCGGTCTGGGCGCGGCTCGATGCCGATGGCGCGGGCATCCCGGGCGGCGCGCATCCATTCGATCGCGATCGAGCCGGACCCGCAGCCGATATCCCACAGCAACGCGCCGCGCATCGGCATCAGGCGGGCGAGGCTCATGGCGCGAACGTCACGCTTTGTCATCGTGCCGTCGGAGGCGAAGGCCGCATCGGGCAGACCGGGGGTGCGGGCGAGGAGCAACGGGTCTGGGCCGGCGATCACTTCCACCGCAAGGGTGTTGAAATCGGGCACGGGCTGGCGCCATGTCTCAGCTGTTCCCTCGGTGCGGATCTCGTCCTGTCCATCCATGTTGGCCAGCACGGTCAGGCGCGAGGGCCCATAGCCACGGTCGTTCAACAGCCGCGCAATGCTTGCCGGGGTGCCACCATCCGAGGTGAGGATCAACAGACGTGCGCCGGGTGCGATGAACGGAACAATCCCCTCGGCAGGCCGCCCGTGCACTGTCAGCGTTTCCACCTCGGCCAGCGGCCAGCCCATCCGGCAGGCGGCCAGCTGAAAGGCAGAGAGTTGCGGATGAAACGCGATCTCGTCGGGAGCAAAGGCCCGCGCCAGGCCGCTGCCGACCGAGTGCCAAAGCGGATCGCCGGTGGCCAGAACCGCAACCCGCTTGCCGCGCAACGACGTCAGGGTCTGGATCAGCGCGTCGAACGGCGAGGGCCATGCGATGCGGGTGGCATTCATTCCATCCGTCATCGTATGGTGCCGCTTGCCGCCAACGATGACCTCGGCGGCTTCGAGGGCTCCGCGTGCTGCGGGCGAGAGGCTTTCGGTGCCGTTCGCACCGATCCCGATGACATGGAGCCACGGTGCCATCAGCAACTCCAATCGCGCCATTCCGCCAGCCACGCGGCGTAGGCGGCGGTGTCGAAAGGAACAGCCCGGGCGATCGCGAGCAGGCGGTCGCGCATGGCGTCGGAAGGCGGGGCCTTCGGGTCGTCGCGGGCATACATGTGGCCGTAATCGGCATGGTTGGCCCGGGCCGCGGCGAGGGAATAGGGCGCGTTGGGGCCAAGCTCCACGCGGCTGGCGGTTTCGTCCGATTGGCCGTCGTCTTCCCATTGGCACACCATGCAGGTGTCGAACCAGTCGTCCTCAAGTGTCGGCAACCCGCAACACGGGCAATGGTAGAATCCACCCATGCTCGGCCGGCTCACGCGTCGATCTCCACAAGCCCGGCCGCCAGTGCGTTGACCGCAGCTGCCGCCATCGCCGAGCCGCCGCGCCGGCCGCGCAGGGTGACGAAGCCTGCGTTGCGCGGGTTTTGGGCCAATTCCGCCTTCGCCTCCGCCGCGCCCACGAACCCGACCGGGAATCCGAGGATCACTGCCGGGCGCGGCGCGCCGCCGTCGAGTAATTCGAGAAGGTGGAAGAGCGCCGTCGGGGCGTTGCCAATAGCGACAACGGCGCCGTCGAGGCGATCGCCCCAGAGCTCGATGGCTGCGGCCGAACGGGTATTGCCGATCCGTCGGGCGCGGTTGGGGACGGCGGGGTCATTCAGGGTGACGACGATTTCGTTTCCAGCCGGCAGATAGCGCCGGATGATGCCGGCCCCGACCATCTCGCAATCGGCCAGAATCGGCGCCCCCGCCCTGAGCGCCGCCTCTCCGGCCTCGAAGGCGCCTTCGGAAAAGGCGAGCCTGTCGGCGATTTCGACCATGCCGCAGGAATGGATCAGCCGCGTGGCGAGGCGAGCCATGCCGGTCGGAAACCGGTCAAGCCGGGCCTCCTCGCGAACCGTCGCGAAACTCTGCGCATAGATCGCGGCCGGGTCGCGTTCGTAGCGCATCGGGCGCGTGGGCGGGGTGGTCATTCTTTTCGCGCCGATTCGGGCCCGTGCGGGTGCTTCGCATGCGGGTAGGGATGGTGGTGATGGGCGTGGTCATGGGAATGGCTGTGGCCGTGATCATGATCATGATCGTGGTGGTGGTGATGGTGGTCGGCCTCGAGGCGGCATGCGCCGGTGCAAAACGTATCGCACAGCGCGCACTCGTCGACGTTCGAGCCGGGGGCCGAGGCCCCTTGCCCTTCGACGTGGTGGTGGTGGCTTTCCTGCACCAAGCCCACCTCGGCTTCGAACCCGAGCACCTGGGTTCTGTATTTGCAGGTGGCGCATGTCGGCGGCACAGTCTCGCCGAGTTGTTCGGTGACGCGCTCGGCAAAGGTTTCCAGCACCTTTTCGTGGTCGCCGAGGTAGCCGGCCTTGACGAACTGGATCTCGGGATGTGCCGCGGCAACCTGATCGGTGAAACCGTAGATCCGGTCGATCAGGATCCCCGAGAACAGAAAATACGGGAACACGACGATCCGTTTGTAACCGAGCTTCGCAGTGTGGGTCAGCACCGGCTCGACCAGCGGGAACGTCACCCCGGAATAGCCGACTTCGAGCCAGCCGAAGCCCAGGCCCTCCTGCAGCATTCGGGCGACCTTGGCGACGTTGCCGTTTGCGTCCGGGTCCGACGCGCCACGCCCGATCACCACGAGGCAGGTGTCTTCCAACGCCACCTCGCCGAGTTCGGAATTGGCCTGCGCCACGGCGCTGCGCACCCTGTCGCCGGCGGCGGCGATCATTTTCGGGTCCACCCCCAGTTCGCGGCCATAACTCACCTCGATCCCGTGCTCGGCGGCATAGGTGTTGAGCACGGTCGGGATGTCGTTTTTCGTGTGCATCGCGGCGAACAGCATGCCGGGCACGGCCACGATCCTGTCGACGCCGGCTTCGCGCAGATTATCGAGCCCAACCCGGAGCACCGGGTTGGCAAACTCGAGATAGCCATAGTCCGTCACCCAGTCGGGCGGCAGAAATGCCGGCAGTTTCTCCGCGAGCAGCTTGAATTCGTCAACAGCCGCTTGGCTGCGGGAGCCGTGCCCGCAGATCATCACTCCGATTTTCGACATGTCACGCTTCCTGCAGTTCGCCGTCTTCGGCAGCCTCGTCGGCCTGCTGCGAGGCCTCATCGTCGCGCTTGCCCTTCAGCGCACCCCAGACGGCCACGCCGATGGCAACGCCGATCGCGATGCCGGCGATGATGTGATCGTGGCCCGCAACCTCGGCAAGGTGGCCCGGATGCGCCATGGCAGCGCCGGGCAGGAGCGCGAGCAGGAAGACAAGAAATCGTTTCATGGCACATCCTTTCTGGCCGGCCCGGGCCGCAGAGCGTGTGCCTGATCCTGTGACGATCGCGCGGCGAGATCCCCGGTCTGGGTCGATCCTGCCACGGCACACCTCTCCGGCCCATGCGGGCATCGTCGCGCCCTTTATACGCGGCCGCGTCGGGGACGACAATGCACGATCGGCCGCATGGTGCGCTATGCGCCCCAGTTCGCCGCCTGCATCTCACGCAGCCGCGATGCGGTGCGCTCGAATTCAAAGCTGCCCTCGCCCTCGACATACAGGTACTCGGGCTCGGCGGCGGCACTCGCGACGAGGCGCACGTGCGCGTCGTAAAGAGCATCGATCAGGGTGACAAAGCGGCGGGCCTCGTTGAAATTGGCGCGCCCGAGCTGGGGGATGTCTTCGATGATGATCATCCGCACGGCGCCAGCAATGGCGAGGTAGTCGGCGGGGCCATGGGGCCTGGCGCAGAGTTCGTAGAAGCTTGCCCGTGCCACGCCGGAACAGACCGCGGGAAGCTCCACCTCGCGGCCCTTCACCGTGAGCACAAGCGGATGCGGCATGCCGTGATCGGTAAAACTTTTCCAGATCGCCTCGATGCCGGCCCGCGCCTGCGGCCCAAGCGGGGTGAAATACGTCTGTTCGCCGGCCAGCCGATCTTGCCGGTAGTCCTTGGGGCTCGCCAGTTCGTGCACCACGAGACGCTCGCGCAGCATGTCGATGAACGGCAAAAAGAGCTGGCGATTGAGCCCGTTCTTGTAGAGGTCTTCCGGGGGGCGGTTCGAGGTGGTGAGAATGACGACGCCCGCGGCGAAGAGCTTTTCGAAAAGGCGCCCGACGATCATCGCATCGGTGATGTCGGTGATCTGCATCTCGTCGAGCGCGAGCAACCGCAGATCCTTGGTGAACGCCGCTGCTACCGGTGCCAGTGCATCTGCCACGCCGCGTTGGCGCGCCGCGTGCATGCCGCTGTGCACCTCCTGCATGAAGGCGTGGAAGTGCATCCGCCGTTTGCCGGCAATCCGCAGGTTCTCGAGGAACAGGTTCATCAGCATCGATTTGCCCCGCCCCACGCCGCCCCAAAGATACAGCCCTTGCGGCACCTCATCGTCCTTGTGAAAGAGCCCGCCGAGGATGCCCTTGCGGCGCAACGCCGTTGATTCGAGGTGGTGGCGAATGTCTTCGAGCATGGGCAGCACCGCCTCCTGCGCGGGATCGGGGTGCAGCGTCCCGTCCGTCACGCGTTCGGCATAGATCTCGGCAATCGTCGCGCTCATGCACCAGCCATAGCGATGCGACATGGCGAATGAAAGCGATTGACGCGTTGCCTTCGATGCAACACGCTCACCTGACGGAGACAGCGATGACCAGCGCGCGACTGATTTCCCCGGTCCTTATCGCCGGGGCGACAATTATCATGCTCAGCTTCGCCATTCGGGCGAGCTTCGGGGTGTTCCAGATTCCGATCGCGCAGGAGTTTGGCTGGCTGCGTGCCGACTTTTCGCTTGCGATCGCGATCCAGAACCTGGCCTGGGGCATCGGCCAGCCGATCTTCGGGGCGATTGCCGAAAAGCTGGGCGACCGACGTGCCATCGTGCTGGGCGCGTTCATGTATGCCGGCGGACTGGTGGCTTCGGCCTTCGCGATCACGCCGCTTCAGCACCAATTGCTGGAAATTGCGGTTGGCTTCGGCGTTGCGGGCACCGGGTTTGGCGTTATCCTTGCCGTTGTCGGGCGGGCCGCGTCCGACAAACACCGCTCGATGGCACTGGCCATTGTCACCGCCGCGGGGTCGGCCGGGCAGGTTTTTGGCGCCCCACTCGCCGAATGGATGCTGTCGCTGATGCCTTGGCAGAGCGTGTTTCTGGTCTTTGCCGCCGTGATCCTCGCCTCGCTCGTCATGCTGCCGATGATGCGCGCACCGGCGGCAAACCGCAGGGAACTCGAGGACAGTCTTGGGCATGTGCTGAAACAGGCATTTCGCGATCCGTCCTACACGATGATCTTTCTCGGGTTCTTCTCCTGTGGCTACCAGCTTGCCTTCATCACCGCGCATTTTCCGGCCTTCGTCACCGAAATGTGCGGCACGATCGACCCGTCCGGCACCCTTGCCTCGATCGGTGTATCGACGACCTCGGCGCTGGGCGCGATCTCAATCTCGCTGATCGGTCTGGCCAATATCGGCGGCACCCTGCTGGCGGGTGCACTCGGCAACCGCTTCCCGAAGAAATACCTCCTCGCCGCGATCTATACCGGCCGCACGATCATTGCGGCGCTGTTCATCATTTTCCCGATCACGCCCACGACGGTGATTCTGTTCTCGATCGGGATGGGTAGCCTCTGGCTCGCCACCGTGCCGCTGACCTCTGGCCTTGTCGCCCACATCTACGGGCTGCGCTACATGGGGACGCTCTACGGCATCGTGTTCTTCTCGCACCAGCTCGGGTCGTTCCTTGGCGTCTGGCTCGGCGGGCGGATGTATGACCTGACGGGCGACTACACCTTCGTGTGGTGGATCGGCGTCGGCGTCGGCGCCTTCTCGGCGCTCATCCACCTGCCGATCCGGGAAAGACCGCTCGTCAGCGCGCCGGCGGCCGCAGCCTAGACCGGCAGCGCGGTCGTTTTGAAAACAGTCCTGAGCGCAAAGCTCGATTGCATTCCCAGCACCCCCGGCAGGCGGGCCAGTTTCTGACGATGAATGCGGGCGAAGTCCTCGGTATCTTCGGCAACAACCTTGAGAATGTAGTCCGATTTCCCGGCCATCAGGTGGCACTCGAGCACCTCGGGCACTCTGGCCACCTCGCGCTCGAAGGCCTCAAGCAGTTCATCGGCCTGGCCCGACAGCGTGATTTCGACGAAAACGGTTGTCGCAAGCCCGATCTTCCTGGGGTCGACCATGGCCACGTAGTTGCGGATGTATCCCTCTGCCTCAAGCCGTTGAACGCGACGATGGCATGCGGAGGGTGACAGGTTGACCCGTTCTGACAAATCGGCGTTCGACATCCGGCCGTTCTTTTGCAGAACGTTCAGAATGCGGCGGTCCATGCTGTCGAGTGCCATGATCTGCGAATATCCTTGCGTTGTCTGGGCAGTTCTTCGAAAGTTCTGCCAGATACCCTAGCCAGTCCGTTGAACGATTTCAAAACAATTGCATTTGGAACAGCCCAGACTGGGGGCGAGTATTGGGAGGAGGACGCGATGCTGATTGGCTGCCCGAAGGAAATCAAACCACAGGAATTTCGGGTCGGCCTCACGCCGCGCGCGGCGGCGGAGGTGATTGCCCATGGCCATGCGGTCATCGTCGAGGCCGGGGCCGGCGTCGGCGCAGGATTTCCCGACCACGACTATGAGGTTGTCGGTGTCGAGATGGTCGGTACGGCCCAAGAGG
>JANTFS010000025.1 GCA_024763335.1 Paracoccaceae bacterium
CCCCCCGGGATATTTATGGAAAGATGAAAGGGAACGGGGTGAAACCATTGGTGATCGGCGTTGGAAATGACTTCGCGGGCGACGATGCCGCCGGGCGGCTGGTGGCGCGCGCCCTCGCCGGGGCAAGGGGGATCGACGTTGCCGAGAGCCACGGCGCGGCTGCCGATCTGGTGACGCTGATGGAAGAGCGTGAGCGGGTGGTGATCGTGGATGCCTGCCTGTCGGGTGCGGCGGCGGGCACGGTGCACCGGCTCGACGGGCGGGCCGGGGCGTTGCCGGGCTGGCTGCGGTCGGTCTCGTCGCACGGGATCGGGGTGGCCGAGGGGATCGAGCTGGCGGGGATTCTGGGCTGCCTGCCGGAGCGAGTGGAGATCTGGGCGATCGAGGGTGCCGATTTCGCAACCGGGGCGCCGATCACGCCCGCGGTGCGCAGCGCGGTCGATGCGCTTGGGCCAGACATCCTGCGCCGCCTCACGCCCCCGGCCTGACCGGGCCGCACGCGTCAAGGGTGCGGTGCCTTACAGCACAGGGGCACCGAGGCGGAAGGTGGCTTCGGCGAGGCGGCGCGTCAGGGAGGCCGGTTTCGTGCCCGGCAGCGCGCCGGTTTCGAGGCTGGCGAACCATGCGGCCAGCGTCTCGATACTGCCAGGATCATAGAGCGCCAGCGCGGTTTCGAAATTCAGCAGCATTGACCGCACGTCGAGATTGGCGGAGCCAACGATTGCGACGTCATCGAAGATCACCGCCTTGGCATGCAACATGCCGGCGGTATAGCGGCACACCCGGCAGCCGGCTTCTTCGAGGTCGCGCAGATAGGCCCCGCGGGCAAAATCGGCAATCCGCTGGTTCGACCGGGCCGGCACCATGATGCGCACGTCGCGCCCGAGGCGGGCAGCCGTGGCCAGCGCATGCTGGAGCTGATCCGTCGGCAGCAGATAGGGCGTGACCAGCCAGATCCTGTCGCGGGCGGTGTGGATGCCGTGCACGAGGGCATCATGCAGCCCATCGTGCGGCAGATCCGGCCCCGAGGGAATCAGCTGCGCCGTGACCGTGCCGCCGGGTATGGGCGCGACCGGAGCCGGCTCGGCAACGGCGCCGCCGGTTTCCTTCGCCCAGTCCGCCTCGAACACCTCGCCGAACCGTTGCACCACGGGGCCTTCGATCCGGTAGCTCAGATCATTCCATGTTTCCGGCGCGCTCGCCGGCCCAAGATAGCTTGTGCCGACATTGCGCCCGCCCGACCAGACGACATGGCCATCCGCGATCACCATCTTGCGGTGATTGCGCAGGTTAAGCCGGCCCGTGGCCCGCGGGTTGTGGGCGGGCGAAAACATCCGCATCTCGCCACCCGCATCGCGAAAGCGACGCAGGGCGTGCCGGGGCCGGCGCCAAGTGCCGATCTGATCGAGGATCATCCGCACACGAACGCCGCGCTGCACGGCCGCCGTGAGGCTTTCGACAAACGCCTCGCCGATCGGATCGGGATCGAGCCGGTAGAGCACCACGTCGAGGCTTTCGCGGGCCTCAGCGACAAGTCGTTCGAGGCTGTCGCGGGCGGCATCGGAGCTCATCTGGAACCCCAGCTGGTTGCCGCGGCTGGCTGGCGGCAGATCGAGACGCCTCAGCTGATCGTCGAGCCGATGCACCGGCGCCTTGCCCGGACCCGGCGCAAACTCGATCGGGGCATAGAACGTGCCGCGTTTGCGCACTCCGAGGGCAAAAAACAACGGCACACCGATGTAGGGCACGGTGATGATGAACAGGATCCACGCGAGGGCGGATTGCGGGCTGCGGCGCTGTTGCAGGACCCAGATGATCGCCGCACCGCTCGCGAGCACGCCGATCACGATCACCGCGTGGGTCAAGATAACGCTCAGCATGCAGCATCCCCGTGTCGGCCCGCCCTGCCCGCCGCGTTGACGCGCTGAAGGATAGCCAAGACTAGAATCCCACCCGCGATGCGTAAAGACAGCGACGCGGTGAGTTTTCTTGTTGCTTATTTGTTGAGCATTTCGCCCTGAGTTTGGGCGAAGCTCCGCGGGCGGCACGCTATCTCGCCCGGTCCGGTTCCGCCCGACCACCGACTCGCCTAGGTTCACCGCCATGTTGAACCCCCCCGCGCCCCGGCCGCAGCTGCTCGTGTTTACCGATCTCGATGGCACGCTGCTTGACCATGCGGACTACAGCTATGCACCGGCGCAACCGGCGCTCGCCGCTTTGCAGGCGCGCGGCATTCCGCTGGTGCTGGCGAGTTCAAAGACCGCCGCCGAGATCGAACGGCTGCATGAAGCCCTCGGGCTGGGATCGACGCCAGCCATCGTTGAAAACGGCGCCGGGGTGTTGCGCAGCGGCCGCGTGAGGTCGGCCGAGGACGACCACGCCCGGTTGCGCGCCGCCCTGGCCACCCTGCCGCCCGACCTCAGGCAGGCGTTTCGCGGCTTTTCCGACATGAGCCCGCAAGAGGTGTCGAAGCTGACCGGTCTTGCGGCCGAGGACGCGGTTCGCGCCAAGGACCGCCAGTTTTCCGAACCCGGGATTTGGCTGGGGGGCGATGCGGCGCTCGAAGAGTTCCGCGCCAGGCTTGCGGCGCAGGGGATTGCCGCCCAACAGGGCGGGCGGTTTCTGACCTTGTCCTTCGGGGCGACAAAGGCCGACCGCATTGCCGAGATCGCCGCGGACTACGGCACGCCCTGCACACTGGCGCTTGGCGATGCTCCGAATGACATCGCCATGCTCGAGGCCGCGGATTTCGGCGTGATCATTCGCAACGATCACGGCCCCGGCATCCCGCCGCTTGCGGGCGAAGCCGACGGGCGGATTACCCGAACCGCCCGGCCCGGTCCTTCCGGCTGGAACGACGCGGTGCTCGACTTTCTTGAAACCCACGCCTGCGCAGGAGACCCCGCGAGCCATGGCTGACTTTCACCAAAACGGCAATATCGCCCAGTTTCACAATCTCCGTGCCCGCCCGATCGAGGAGCTGATCTACGAGCTCGAAGCCTTTGCCCAGACCCGCAAGATCACGCTGATCCTGCCCTCGCTCTACTCCGAACTGGAGGGGGAGGCCCTGCCGAAGATCATCGACGAGCTGGCACAGGTGTCTTATCTTCACCGCATCATCATCGGCCTCGATCGCGCCGACGAGGCGCAATACCGCCACGCCCGCGAATTTTTCAGACGCCTGCCGCAGGATCACGTCGTCTTGTGGAACGACAGCCCGCGGATGCAGGCGATCGGCGCCCGGCTCGAGGCGCTGGGGCTCGCGCCACAGGAGCCGGGCAAGGGCAAGAACGTCTGGACCGCGATCGGCTACCTCATCGCCTGCGCCGACAGCGCGGTGATGGCGATCCATGATTGCGACATCGTCACCTACAGCCGCGAGATGCTGGCCCGGCTGGTCTATCCGGTGGCGCATCCGGGCTTTTCCTACCAGCTGTCGAAGGGCTTCTATGCACGCGTGGGCAACGGAAAGTTCAACGGCCGGGTCACGCGGTTGCTCGTCTCACCGCTGCTCATCGCGCTGAAGAAGGTGATCGGCGACCGCGACTATATCGAATATCTACGCGCTTTCCGCTACCCGCTCTCCGGCGAGTTCGCGATGCGCGCGGGGGTATTGCCCGATCTGCGCATCCCCTCCGATTGGGGGCTCGAGATCGGGGTGCTCTCCGAGGCCTGGCGCAATCTGGGGCCGCACTCGGTTTGCCAGGTTGAGATCGCCGATGTCTATGATCACAAGCATCAGACGATGAGCCGGGAAGACACCAAGGCGGGGCTCAACCGGATGTCGATCGACATCTGCAAGGCGATCTTCAGAAAGCTCGCCGCCGACGGCACCGTGTTTACCCACAACACCTTCCGCACCCTGCGCGCCACCTACTACCGCACGGCGCTCGATCTGCTCGAAGCCTATGCCAACGATGCACGGATGAACGGTCTGACCCTCGACCGCCACGCCGAGGAGGAGGCGATCGAACTGTTCGCCAAGAACATCGTGCGGGCGGGCAAGGTGTTCCTCGAAACCCCGCATGAAACCCCGTTCATTCCCAACTGGAATCGCGTGAACGCCGCCGATCCGATGATCGTCGCCGACCTGCGCGCGGCCGCAGCGGCGGATGAGGCGGAATTCGCGCCCTGACACGGGCTGGCCCCGATGCCCCCGGAACGCGCTGTCGGGTTCGCAAGGCCGGGGTGCTACACGAAGTTTGCAATCCAGCGGCACTGGTAGGGTGCCAGCGTGATCGTGCCCTCGCCCGGTCTGAGTGGCTCGCCGGTGAGAAGGTCGGCCCAGGCTTCGTCGTCGATCAGGTTCAGCTCGCTTGCCGCCAGCTCCACCATTTCATCCGACACGTTGTGCAGCGCGAAGATCGATTGCGTGCGGTCGAGCGACTGGCGCCAGACGCCGAACACCCGGTCTTCGAGCGGCAGGGTGAATTGCGTCGCGTTGGGGTGGAAGGCGGGTTGCCGGCCACGCAGCTTGAGCCGCTTCGACAGCGCCGCCAACACCCGGGCCTGATCGCTCTCGGGATCGGCGAGCCGCTCGCGCAGCGTCGGATAATCCCAGCGATGCCGGTTGATCGCGCGATTCATGCCGCGGCGCTCGACGGCTTCGAGGTCATTGGGTGTGGCCAGCAGCGAGTGGATGTAGAAGGCCGGGATGCCCTCGATCGACATCATCAGGGTTTGCGAGCACAGGAAGCGCGCGATCTTGTGGTCATCCGCGCCCGAAAACGTGCGCCCCATGGCATCGAAATAGGAGGTGTTGAGTTCGTAGACGGCTTCGCCCCCGCCGGGCAGCGCCCGCATCGAGGCCAGCCCGCCCCCGGCTTTCACCGTCTCGATCATCCGGTCAATCTCGCCTTCGGGCAGCAGCCCCTCGGCCGGCCGCATGCCGATCCCGTCATGGCTGGCGGTGAAGTTGAGATAGGCGCAGCCGAGCGGCGCCGGCGGCATGGCGCGCTGCCATTTCTGCAAATAGGTCGCGGAGCCCGACAGCATCGCGTGCAGAACCAGCGGCGGCAGCGGGAAATTGTAAACCGAGTGGGCCTCGTCACGGTTGCCGAAGTAGCTGAGGTTCTCTGCCTTGGGAACGTTCGTTTCCGTCAACAAAATCAGGCTTTCGGTGGTGAAATCGGCCAGCAAACGCAGGATTTTCACGATCGCGTGGGTTTGTGGCAGATGGATGCAGGAGGTGCCTGCCTGCTTCCAGATGAAGGCGACCGCATCGAGCCGGAGGATCCGGACCCCGGCATCGACATGCAGCCGGATGATGCGCAGGATTTCCAGCAACACCTCCGGGTTGGCGAAGTTGAGATCCACCTGATCGTGACTGAAGGTGCACCAGACATGCTTGGGCCCATCAACCGTTGCGACCTCGCGCAGAAGCGGCGTGGTGCGCGGGCGGACGACCTTGGAATAATCCGCCTCCGGATCGGCCACGATGAAGAACTTGTCATAGGGCGCGTGGCCTTGGCGGAATTCGTTGAACCACGGGCTTTGTGACGAGACGTGGTTGAGCACGAGATCCGACATCAGGTGAAATTCCTGCCCGATGCGCGAGATGTCGCTCCAGTCGCCCAGCGCCGGATCAACCTTGCGGTAGTCGGTCACCGCGAAGCCATCGTCGGAGGTGAACGGGAAGAACGGCAGGACGTGCACGCCGTTGACCACGCCTTCGAGACGGCTGGTCAGAAAATCGTGCAGCAAATCGAGCGGCTTGTGGAAGCCATCGATGATCGTGTTGCCATAGGTGATCAGCACCGCGTCGCGCTGCGACCACATGGTGTTGCCCGGCTTGCGCTGCCGCTTGCGCCGGTGAGAACCTTCCGGCCAGAAGGCATCAATGATCTGGCTGGCCAGGATGGCACTGTCGGCCTCCGGGTAGACCTGTGTCACCAGCGCCTCGAGACGAGCGCTGAATGACGCCGAACCCTGTTTCATGTCTTGATCTTGCTCCTGAACGGGCGGGCTCCGCCCGGCGCTTCCGAGCGAAAATAGGCCAGCATAGCGGCGAAGGTCCAGAGCGTCCGCGACGCCCGAAGATCAATTATCGCAGGCGCGGATGGGCGGCGGCTACGACCTGTCACGATTGAGCAACGATTGGGCGCTGCGGCGCGGTTTTCATCACTGCGGAGCCAGGCGTGCCGCAGCCGCGGCCGTGCCGCGCCCGACCAGGCCGTCGAGCGGCCCGGTATACAAACCACGGTCCTTCAGCACCGACTGGAACGCGATGGCGGTGTCGCGGTCCCAGCGCCCCGGCGCCCCGCGGCGCAGCGCATCGAGGCCGATCTTGCCGGTTTCAAGCGCACGGACATAGAGCAGCGCGGCCACGCCCGGGTCATAGTCAACGCCGTCGCCTGTCTCATAGAGCACCCCCATCGCCGCAATCGCCTCGGGCATCCCGCTGCGCGAGGCGATGAGGGTCAGCCGGGCCCGGGCGGCCGGATCATCGGCAAGCCCCGACGCCGGATCGCCATAGGCCCGGGCCAGTTCCAGCGCCGCGGTAATGTTTCCGGCTTCGGCCGCGGCGGTGTAGAGCGCCGCGCCGCGCTCGGGATCGGGGATGCCGAGCGCGGGATCGGCGCCGCCGGGAATGCCCTCGCCGGTCATGTAGGTCTGGGCGAGGCGATACTGGGCGAAGTGATACCCCGCCTGCGCGGCCTTGCCGAGCAACTCCACCATGCGGGCCGGATCACGCGGCACGCCCTTGCCGACGCGATACATCAGCGCGAGCGTGGTCGTCCCGGCAGGATCCCCAAGCTCGGTGGCCCGCTGGTAATGCGCGATCGCCGCTGCCGGATCTTTGCCCCCCGGCGCAAGGCCGAAGAGGAAATAGTCTCCCAGCCGGGTTTCGGCGGCGGGCAAGCCGGCGGCGGCGGCGCGGTTCAGCATTTCGAACGCGCCCGCAGTATCGCGCCGTCCCTGCGCCACCTCGGCGGAGAGGAACAGCACCTCTGCGGGAGCATCCTCAGCCGTGGCGGCCGTCAGGCAAAGATCGGCGGCCTCGGCGAGCGCCGCCCGGTGTGCAGCCGCGGCCGCGGCACTTGCCGGCACGCCAGCATCGGCCGGCCCGGCCACCGCCAGGCACCGGGCCGCCTCTGGCGACATCGCCGGTGCCGCCTCGGCGTTCCCGGTCGTCGGCTGATCCGCCGCGACCGATTCGGCGTGGGCGTCGGTCTCGTCCACTGGTGGCGCCGCGCCGCCTGCTGCCGGGTCATCCGGCATGGAGGTCTCGGCGGTCGCGGTCACCGCTTCATCCGCCGGCGGCGCAGGTGGCGCCGGGGTCGTGGCCTGCGGCGCGGGAGTGTCCGCAACAGCGGGCGGCGGCGCGTCATCCGGCGCAAGACCGGGCGTGTCTGAAACCGGCCCGGCAACGCAGTCGGAGGATGTATCGGGATCCACCCCGGTGTTAGTGATCTGCCGCGCCGGTGCGGGGGCTGGCTTTTCCGCCCCTTTGTTTGCTGCCCCGTCGGCGTCCTGCGCAAAACCTGCGCTCGCCCAGAAAGCCATCAATACCACTGAAAGGCCGAACTTTTTCACGCCATGATCCCCCGGCTGCATCCCCCAATGGGTAGCCCCCGGCATTCGCTGTGTCCATCAAAAGACGGCCGGTTTTTCGCCAAAACGCCAGCCTCTCGCCGGCGGCTGACTGCCAATGCTGTGCCGGGCGGCAACCCGCGATTCTGTTGCGCTCGCCAGTCGCGGCGGTTGGGCCGGCAGGCGGGCCGTCCCGCGCCATTGCCTGCGGCAGCTTGCCGCGTCGCAGCATCCCGTCTGCGGATTGTTGCCCCAATTTGGGCGGAAATTCGCCAAAATCGGCATTTGTGCCCTTTGCGTCGCATTCGCGTTATTGTGATCTTAATGATGAATCGATAGCAGCCGACGAATGATTGAACCTTCCTCCTCCTCGCGGCCCGGTTTCGCCGCCGCGCCCCGGTTTCTCAAACGCGCAGCCCGTTTTTCGGGCGGTGTCTTTGTTGGTGCCATTGTTTCGACGCTGTCGGGCTACATGCTGATGAGTGCGCTCTATCCCACCGCGTCGGCTCCCAATTCACAGGCCGCGCTTGCTGCGGTCGCCCCCACCGGGCTGACCGCGGCCGAGGCGGTTGTCCGCCACCCGGCGCCGCCCGCGGTCTCCCCGGCCACGCCGGGCAACGCGGTAGTGGCGACGTTCGCCCCGGCCGACGTGGCGATGCCACGGCCGCCCATGCGCGCGCCGGATGCCACCGAAACGGTCGCCCGGCGCCCGGCAAGCGTCGCGCCGCGGCCGCTTGAGCGCGACATCGCGATCGCCCCGCAGAGCGCGATCGAAACCGCCAGCCTGCGCCCGACGCCCCGGCCACAGACGCACCTTCCCGTCGAGACGATGGTTGCGACGGCCCCGGCACGAAGCGCTCTCCGGCCGCAGCCGCGCCCGGAAGGCCTTGTTCTGGCCGTGGCCAGACTCCTCGACAGGGCTCCAGCCGCAATCCCCAGCACCCGGCCGCAGCCGCGCCCCGAGGTGATCCGCGTGGCCGCCACGCTTTCCGCCACCGCGACGGAGGCCGCCCCGAGCGTGCAAACGGCGCGTCCGGCGGGGCTGTTTCCGAGCCGCAAGGGCAACGAATGCAGCCGCGACCACACCCGCGCCATCCCTTCCCGTCCGTCGGGCGCGCCGGGCGGAAGCCAGTTCCTGGCCAATCTCGGCGGTCTGTCCGGCAGTGAACGCGACGCCCGGGTGATCGCAGAACTGGCCCGTGGCAACGTGCCGGCCTTCCTGCGCGAGCTCGAGGCGGTCACGTTCCGGGGCAAGGATTCACGCGGCGCGGATACCGAGATCGTGGTCTGCGTGACCCCCGATTACCTGGCCCTCGGCAGCGACCGCGATTTTGTGCGGGTTCCGCTCGGCCTGCCCGCGGCGGCACGCATCGCGAATGCCTTCGGGATGACCCTTCCGACACCGCGGATGGTCGATGCGATCTACGCCCAGGCAGACGTCAAACTCGCCCCCGCGCCGATGACACCGGGGCCACAAATGTCTTCGACGAGCTACCTGCTCCGGCATAATGCCACGATCGAGGGCCAGCTGCATGGGCGCCGCGGCCTGATCGCGGGCCAGAAGAAAGACGTGGTGATGGCGAGCCGGATGGCCAGCAACCCCGGGCGGGTGGCAATCTACGGTTGGCACCGCACCTCGGGCAGACCGATCCAGCCCGTCAGCACCGTGCACGGCGCCAATTACGCCGACTACAGCCACGGGATCCGGCTGGTGAGCAAGACCGCCTATCTCAATGGGCGCGCAGTCGCACTCGACGAATTGCTGGCGTCGCAGCGCTATGCATCCCTCCTCAACAAGGAAGGCCCGCTGCCGGGCCGGGTCATCCGCATCGCGTCACGCTGACCGGGCTGGTCAAATACCCCTCGCCTCGCCGGGCCCCGGGCCCGAACCCGGGGGCGGGGGGCTGCAAACCTGTTCGCACAGCCGCCGGGGCCAGCCACCGCGCCCGCGCCGGCCAGGTCTTGGCGAGCCGGCCCGCAGGCTCCAGGAACCAGCGTCGGCGCAGCCGACACCGCCCGGAAACCGCGCGTTACTTCACATCGATGAAGCAGCGGAACCCGAGGTGATAGTTGCGGTGCGACGATGGCGACAGCACCCGGCTGCCATGCCAGAACGGCGCGCGCCAGCGGGCCCATTCCTCGTGGGCGCGGATCTTGTCCCAGATGAACCACGAGCCCTTCATCTCGGTCACGCCGAGCTTGGTCGAGCCGCGCGAGGCCATCTGGTCGGGCGCGAGCGGCAGGTTCATGTGCTCGGCTGCGTTGCCTTCGAGATCGTAGACCCCGAGCGCGCTCTTGCAGTTCGGGAACGCCCCGGCCGGATAGGTATTGGAGCCGCAGCCTGTCCAGCTGCCGCCGTTGCAGCCTGGCGTCTTGAAGCTGTCCTGGGCGCAGATCCCGCGCTGCCAGTGATCGCCGTAGGTCCAGGTCTTATGCTGCCCCCACTTGGCGTTGTGCCAGGCCCGCATCGCGCCGTGTGAGCCGAGGTCGAACCGATAGTCGGGTTCGAGCAACGCCCCTGCGGCCGCCCCTTCCCACTCATGCGCATCACCGATCCGTTTGCCCTCGGCCGCACAGAGCTGCGCGGCTTCCGAGGCCCGCACCCAGGTGACGGGATAGGCCAGCGGAATATTGGGGTATTCGAACATGTCGATGCAGACCTTGGCATCCTCCGGCCGCTCTGTGGCCGGATCGTAGAGCGGCGCCATGTAAGGCCGGCCGCAGATCCGTTCGAACTTCGCGTTTCGATAGTAGGTGTAGGCGTTTTCCGGCAGCCGGGCCTGGGCCTCTTCGGGGGTCATCGGATGGCGGGTCACCGCCGGATTGCCTTGCCCGATCATGCCCGAGGCCTGAAAAATCTCGCGGATGCGCCGGATCTGGGCATCCGTCACGCCGCGAATCTTCTGCATCTGGGCAAACATTGCCTCGTTGTTCTCGGCCAGCGTCGCACCCGCGGCCGGCACCGCCATTGCGAGACTCGCCGAGAGCCCGATCACGGTCAGCAATTTGCGCATCGCTTCACTCCTTCCTCAACAGGTAGAAAAAGTCGCGGTTGTCGGAAAACGTCACAAACCGCGGAACCCGGGCGCCGTTCAGCCACGGATCGCTTTCCTTCATGTAATGCGAGAGGTGATCGGCTTCGAGCCCATCGCCGGTTGCATTCTGGTGGTAGACCGCGAGGTAGGTAAGCTCGGGCGAATTCATGTCGAGCAGCATGGCATGGTCGCAATCGTAGGCCTGGAAGGTTCGGGCCATCGCCGAGGGCGTGACCGAGGAGAAATAGGCGTAGATCAGGAACTTCCGCCCGCCGCTTTCGCGCAGGCAGGCGCCCGAGCGCAGGGTGCGCAGCTGTGCGTCGGCCGAGCCCGACCAATTGCCCCCGCCCCAGCTTGCCACCCGGCTCCCGGGCACGCTCTCGCCGGTCTCGGGATCGCGCACCACAAGCGGAACGCCGTTCTGCCGCGCCGACGCCAATTGCGGAATCATCGCGTTGTCGGCCTCTTCCCAGGTTTTCATCCCGATCTCGCCGTCGGTGGTGACATAGAGCGTCGAGAGGTTCTCGATCAGCCGCGAGAAGGTCACGCCATTGGAAAGGAAGCCATAGTGGTGGCCGCGATTGAAAGTGGCGTAATCCCCGAACCGGAACGCACCGTGATCGCGCTTGAAGCCGCCGGCGAAGGCCGAGACGACGCGCGGCAGAAACGCCGGGTTGAGCATGCCGTTGCGCACCAGAGGATCGGCCCGGTCGAAACCGTCCGGGCCGGCCAGGCGCCACTCGTTGCCATGGCGTTGCGGACGGGACGACCATCCGAGCCCCGGATGATCGGTGCCAAGCTCATAGCCCAGCTCGAAGCGCGACAGATCATAGGCCACGAGGTAGACGTCGGCGTTGCGTTCGACCCCATCGAGCCAGTTCGCGCCATTGCGCGCCGACAGGATCTCCTGCGAGATCAGGCCGGGCTGCATCACCGAGGCGAAAATGCCCTCCTGCCCCTCGACCACATACCAGCTGCCCGCTTCCATGCCGTCGGGCGCGCCTTCGACCGGCAGGCTCATCCCTGTCCGCATGACCGGGCGGCGTTCGAGCCGCGCCTGGCCCAGCGCCGCAACAACCGCGCCGGTATCGTCGTCCTCGGCGCCGATCGTGGCGTTTTCGAGAAAGGCATCCTCGAAGAAGGTGCCCTTGATCAGGTTCACCAGAGAATCGCCGAAAAACACGTTCTTGCGCAGGAAATCCGACACCGCCTCGCGGTTCGTGCGCGAGCCGGCAACCTTGTTGCGCAGGTAGAGCCGTCCGCCGCAGACCGGCGCATAGGGCAGCCCGCTCGACGCGGCCGAGGCAAGCTCGGAAGGCTCGCCGGCCCAGGGGCGGCAATCCACCGTTTCGCCATCCCCCTCGATGCGCAGCGCCGGATCGTCGCCCTCGAAAAGCGAAACCTCCCAGGTTTGGGGATCGGCATTGTCGAAATGCCAGCTCTGTTTGCGCGCCCCGGCCGGCTCGCGCTCGAGCAGGTACCAACGGTTGACCGCCGGATGCAGGGACACGAGCCGCACCGCCGCCCCGTCCGTGCCGGTGGCGGTCTGCTCGACTCGCATCGGCGAAAACTCGACGGGGCTGGCAACGGTGTCGGCCATGTAGGCCTCCCATTGTGCCTCGCGGGTGGCCGGATCGAGCTCCGGCATCCCCTGCCCCGCAGCCGGTTGCGACAGAAAACCCAGCGCCGCCGTGCATCCAACAAACCACCGCATAAACGTGACCTGCATCTACCTCTCCGAATTCAACGCGCATCCCGCCCTCGGGGTCCAGCGCGGGCGAAACCGCCGTCCAGTCTGAAAAAATGTATTTCAAAACAAAGTCCGACCCGGGTTGGATTCGGACACAGTTCGATAATACGACCGATCGGCCGCGTTCCAACCCCATGCGGGGAAAGAATTCGCGCCGGCCTCAGAGCGCCAGACCGGCCTCGTCGAAGGCATGGACCTTGCCCGGCTCGACCTCCAGCCCGACCCGGTCGCCCGGCGCAATGGTGCTGTCGCCGCTCGCCCGCACCGTCAGGCTCCCGGCGGCGCCGCAATCGACAATGACGAAAGTATCGGCGCCGAGATACTCGACCACGTCCACTTCCCCGTCGAGCGCGCCGGCCCCGGTTTCGACCAGCGTGATGTGTTCGGGGCGCACCCCGACCTGCACGGCACCGGCGGGCACATCGAGCCCGATCGCGCCGCTAGCCGGGAACACGTTCATCTTCGGGCTGCCGATGAACTGGGCCACGAACAGGTTGGCGGGGCGTTCATAGAGCTCACGCGGGCTGCCGATCTGGGCGATGGTGCCGTAGTCGAGCACAACGATCCGGTCGGCCAAGGTCATCGCCTCGACCTGATCGTGGGTCACGTAGATCATCGTGGCATCGAGATTCTGGTGCAGTTTGGCGATCTCGTAGCGCATCTCCACCCGCAGGGCGGCATCAAGATTCGAGAGCGGCTCATCGAACAGGAAGGCCGTCGGGTCGCGCACGATCGAGCGGCCGATGGCGACGCGCTGACGCTGGCCGCCAGACAAGTCCTTGGGCCGCCGGTCGAGATAATCCTCGAGCTTGAGCACCTCCGCGGCGATCCCGACCTTCTCGGCGATCTCCGTTTTCGGCGCCCCGGCGGCCTTGAGCGAGAAGCCCATGTTCTCGCGCACCGACATGTGCGGATAGAGCGCGTAGGACTGGAACACCATCGCCAAGCCGCGCTTCGAGGGCGGTTCGGCGGTGGCATCGCGCCCATCGATCAGGATCTGCCCGCGCGAAGTTTCCTCGAGTCCGGCGATCATCCGCAGCAGGGTGGATTTTCCACAGCCGGACGGGCCGACGAAAATGATGAACTCGCCTTCCTCCACGGCCAGATCGACGCCCTTGATAACCTGCGCCTGGCCGAACCATTTCTCGACGGCTTTCAGCTCGATGCTGGACATGTGATCCTCTCTGTTGTGGGGGACGCCCAGGCCAGCCAGACCGCCGCCGTCCAGGTGAAGTTGCGCCCACCCGCAGGTGTTCCGTCGCGCGGGTCAAAATACTCGGCAAATCCGTTGCCCGAGATCATCTCGCCGGTGCGCCGGCGCAATTCCTCGGCGCGGTCGCTGTGGCCCGCCTCTTCGAGCCCCATCCCGACGAGCATGTTCATGATCGCCCACACCGGCCCGCGCCAGTAGCGGCGCGGCTCATAGGCAGGGTGGTCGGGATCGGTCGAGGGGAGCGCGTAGCGGGTGGCCGCAAAGATGCGGTCGAGATGCGGCAGCATCCGGTCGCCCCCAAGGCCCGCATACCAGCTCAGGAAGGAGGCATTGGAAATCGACCCGGAATGTTGGCCGGTGCGAATGTCGAGGCAATCGTAGGCGTCGATCTCGGGGTTCCACAGCTGTTCGGCACCCGCCTCGATCTCGGCGATCCAGCCCTCGATCTCGTCGGTGGGCTCGCCCAGCTCGCGGCTCATGGCCAGAAGGTCGCGATTGGCGCGCAGGAGTGTGAAGGTCATCGTCGGATCGGCAACGCGGAAGGGCGAAACCTCCTTGATATGGGCCTCATCCCAATGGCTCTCGCGCCCGAGTTTCACCAGGTAGAGGTAGCGGTCATAGTCGTAGTGACGCGGGCGCTCATCCTCGTCGACAAAGGTGATGTCGCGTCTGCGGTAGTCTTCGACACCGACCGGGTTGATGGCGGCAAATGGCGCGTCCCAGTCCGGCGCGTTGTCGCGGCCGCTCTCCCACGGGTGGGTCACACAGATCGCCCCGCCCTCGCCGCGCCAGGTGATGAACCAGCGGTGCCAGTCGCGCAGGCGGGGGAGGAGCGCGCGCACCTTGGCTTCACCGGCGGCACGGTCCTGTGCCCAGAGGCAACGCACGAAGGTTGCCGCAATCGGCGGCTGGCTGATCCCCGACGACGGGATCGGCCCGATGCCGCCCCAGACATCCGGCCCGGGGAAATAGGAGGGGTCGACCTGATGGAACAGGATATGCGGCACCATGCCGTTGTCCCACTGGCCCGAAAACAGGGTCTCGAGTTCGAGCCAGGCGCGCGCGAGGTCGTATTCGGAGAAGCCAACGGCGGCGAAGACTGAATCCCAGTTCCACTGATAGGGATAGAGCCCGGCGGTGGGCACCGTGTAGCTGCCCTTGTCATTCGTATCGAGGATCACGCGAGCCTCGCTGTCACGCATCTGGGTCATTGTCCTACCCTTTCACCGATCCGGCCGTCAGGCCCTTTGTCATGAAGCGTTCGAGCCCGAGGAACAGCGCCATGATCGGAACGGTCGCGATCACCGAGCCTGCCATCAGGTGCTGGCGCGGGATCTCCGATGAATTGAGCGAGGCGATGCCCCGGGTCAGGGTGAATTTCGAAGGATCGTCAAGAAGCATGAAGGCGAGCAGGAACTCGTTCCATGCGATCATGAAGACATAGAGCGACACGCTGGCCAGCGCCGGAAGAGACAGCGGCAGGGTGATCTTCCAGATCACCTGCAGCCGCGAGAGCCCATCCATCAGCCCGGCCTCTTCGATCTCGGCCGGAAGGCCGCGGAAATAGCCTTGCAGCATGTAAAGTGCCACCGGGATGGTGGTGACGGGGTAGATCATCACGATGCCGGTGATCGAATTGCGCAGCCCCGTCATCGAAAACGCGATGTAGATCGGCAGGGCCAGCACGATCATCGGCACCATGTAGATCAGCAGGATCGAGCGCGAAAACACTGCCTGCCCCTTGAAGCGCAGCCGCGCCACGGCATAGGCGCCCGGCACGGCGAACAGCAGCGTGAACAGCACGGTCAGCACCGAGATGTAGAACGAGGTCCACATGTATTCGCCAAAGCGGAAATCGCGCACGAGCTCGACGTAGGAGCGAAACAGCCCCCATCCCTTCGAGAGATCGATGGAGAAATCGAGCGGGTTCAGGATGAGCTCCGACTGGTTCTTCAGGCTGGTCATCACCATCACGTAGAACGGGATGAGCACGATGGCGGTGAAGAAGATGTAGCCAAAGCCCATCAGGAACTGGATCACCGCGCCCTCGAACTGGTGGCGGTTGAGCGCGCCGGGCTCAACGCCCTTGAGAAATACCGCAACGGGCCACCCGGTGCCGGCCCCGACAAAGAGCGCGGTCAACGAAAAGGCAATCGGCGAGACCCCTTCCCCCATGAGGACCGGGCCGAGCCCGGCCGCCATCACCGCCGCGGTGAGCCCGGTGGCGACAAGCGCGAGGGCCCAGGGACGCGACAGATAGAGCCCCGCAAGGCCGATCACCGCGCCGAGGCCGAGCGAGCCCAGCGCGCCCGGTCGGAACGCCGCGCCGGTGACGAAGGACATCGCCACCGAGACGGTCGTTGCAATGACGAACATCCACAAAGCGCCGATGAGCGGGGCGGTGACGAAACCGAAGCGCAGGTATTTCACAGGCCCTCCTCCCGGCTGATGTATTTGAAGAAGAAGATCGAGAACAGGATCAGGCACAGGAAGATCACCACGGCCACCGCCGCGCCGGCCCCGATGTTGGAAACCGCGAAGGCCTGTTCATAGACGTTCACCGTCAGCGTGCGGGTGCCGGCGTTGCCGCCGGTCAGCAGAAAGATGTCGTCGAACTTGTTGAAGGTCCAGATGAACCGCAGGAGGAACAGCACCGACAGGATGCCCAGCAGCATCGGCAGGCTGAGATACCAAAATTGCTGGAACGGCGAGGCGCCGTCCATGTCGGCGGCCTCGTACATGTCGTGATCGATCGACTGCATCCGCGCGAGGATGAACAGGAACGAGAGCGGGAAATAGCGCCAGATCTCGAAGGCAGTGACGCTGAACAACGCAAGCGGGCGCTGCCCGAAGAAATTGATCGCGGTGTCGGTCACACCCATCTGGATCAGCAGCCGGTTGGCCGAGCCCGAAAAGGGATCGAACAGCAGGATCCAGGCAAAAGCGACGGCGATGACGGGCGCCACGTAGGGGAACAGATAGAGCCCCCGCAGCACGCCTTGGCCGCGGAAGGAATGGTTGAGCAGCATCGCGGCGAACAGGCCCATGACCAGCGCGCCGATCGTGCCAAACACGGTGTAAAACAGGGTTACGCCCAGCACCGACCAGAACTCGCCGCCATCGAACACCTTCACGAAATTGGCAAAGGTGAACTCACCCGAGGTGAGCACGGAGGTGGTCTTGCCGGTCAGACTGGCGGGGGTATCGTCGACCTCGGTGCCGGCGTCGAGGAACTCTTGGCTGACGATCACCGGGATGTTGAGCGTTTCCCGGTATCCGCCGGGCCAATCGCCAAATCGACAGGTGAAGGCACTGCCTTCGAGGCTGCAACGCGGGTCAAGTTCGACGGGTTGCAGCCCGGCGGGCCAACTGTCGGTCAGCACCACGTCGCGGATCACGCCATCCTGGCTGGAATTGCGCAGCCGGTAACGCAGGGTCGCCTCGTCGCCGCCCACCTCGGGCTTACCGCGCAGATCCTCACGCACAATCGGTTCCGGCGCCCGCAGATCGCCCAGCTCAACCGGCTTGACGCTGATCCAGAACACCGCGAGCAGCGGCAGAAGCACGACAAGCGACACGGCCGCAATCGTCGGGGCCAGCAGGCTCCAGGCGAGGCGCGCCTCGCGGCGGCCCAGCGGCCCCGTGCCCTGCGGCGGTGTCGCGACTGTCATCCGCTTTTCTCCCCCCGGATGCCGTGCGGGCGGGCCCCGAAAGACCCGCCCGCCCGTTTGGTCTTAGTGGATCTTCGACAGTTCGTCGTTGATGTTGGCCACGGCGGTGGCCACGTCGATATGATCGTCGATGTATTCGCGAACCACGCGGTTGATCACCTGGCTGTTGATCATCTTCGACGCCAGCGCAAGCTGGCCTTCGGCCACGCCCCAACGCTTGGCAACATCGAGGCCGCCGACGATCTCGTCGATCATGTCCTGGGAATAGAGCTCGGACAACGGTGCCTTGCGGTCGACGCCCACCGGCAGCTCGGACCAGGCCACCACGAACTTGGTCGGGTCGTCAGCCGTGCCGCGGCGCACCGGGAACTTGCCTTCCGGCGCGATGGCCAGGGTCGACATGTAGCCTTCGTCCATCGAATAGTTGACGAATTCCATCGCCACGTCGGTGTTGGCATCCGAGGTCACGCCGAAATAGCGAATGTCGGCCCAGGCGGCGCCTTCGGGGTTCGACGGCCCGGCGAAGTTGGTCACGATCCCGGTCTTCGAGGCAAGCTCGGGCGACGTCGGGTCATCGTTGATCGCGGGCGGCGCCGAATCGCGCAGGCCGGCCAGTTCATCGAGGATGAAGGGCGACCAGATGATCATCGCGGCCTTGCCGGCGAAATACAGTTCGCGCGACTGCTGCCAGAACAGTTCGCCCGGAGGCGAGGCCTTGGCAATCTTCTTGTAGAACTCGAGCGCCTCGGTGAGCTTGGCTTCGTCGAACGGTTTGAAGCCGTTGCTGTCGACCGGGCTCAGCCCGTCGGCGAGGAAGACATGCTCGAGCACCTGGCTCATGAAGTTCTCGTCAACCTTGGTGGCCGCGACGAACCCATACATTTCGGGCGGGTTGTGCAGCGCATCAATCGCGGCAAGCACGTTAGCGTAGGTGGTCGGGGGTTCAAGCCCGGCGCCTTCGAAGAGATCCTTGCGGTAGACCACCATCTGGGTCCAGCCGTCGACCGGAACCGAGGCATAGCCGCCGTCGGTGGCCGCCATTTTCAGCGCGCCTTGCGCGAAGGTGCTTTCACCGAGCTCGGCGATCACGTCGGTATTGGCCTCGATGTCGAGAATACCGGCCTCGGCCCAGGGCAGCGCCCACTGCAGCGGGTGGTAGATCACGTCGGGCAGATCGCCAGCGGCAAAGGCCGCGGTGGCGCGGGTGCCGAGGTCTTTTTCCTCGACCGGGATCACCTCAACGGTATGGCCGGACTTGGCCGCGAAATCGGCCGCCATCTGCTCCTGCCGGGCCAGACGCGCGGGCTGGGTCTCGGTGGTCCAGAACCGTATGGTGTCGGCTTGGGCTGCCGTCGCGCCAAGCACGAGCGCCATGGCTGCGCCGGAAAGCAAAAATCTCTCTCGTTTCGTCATCTTATCCTCCTGGTTTGAAAGGGGGTCGTCGGTTGGACAGCCACGCTGGTCGCGCACCCCGAGATGGACGCCACCAAAGGGTGTGCCAAGTCCTGCCAGATCACGGGTCTGGGTTCTTGCCGCGAGGGGCCAGCTTCAGCCTGCGCCACGGTCAACCGATTCTCCTCCCGCGCTCACGTTGCGGCGAAAAATGGTCTCTCGCAAGGATTTAGTCGTTTATCGGTCGGTAAAATCCGGATCGGGGGATGCAGCGCCCAGAAAACCGACAAATGCCCAAAAAGACCGCGCGCAGGCTCAGACTCCACCGCTGTGCACGATCTCGTAGTAGAGCGCTTCGAGGTTTGCCTTGTGCTTCACTTCCTCGTTCGCGAGGAAGCTGAACGCCTCGTGGAGCAGGCCCGGCGGCGTGTTGGCGGCCAGTTCGCTATATTCCTCGATGGCGATCTGAACCCGGGCGAGCGCGTATTGCAGCACCGCCTGATCGTCGGGATTTTCGTCAAGTTCCGGGTCATGGACGGCATCGGAAAACTGGCTGTCTGCCGCGGGACGCAGGATCGCGTCCTTGCAGTGCGCCTGCACCTCGGGGTTCTTGGCGAGGTCGGAGATCATGCGGACCTGTTCGAGCCGGGCCCGGGCCAGATCCTCGACGATGTAGCGGATGCTTTTCGTCACCTTCGGAGCCAGATCGGTGTAGAAGCTGTGGGCCTCGCGGTCGAACTCGGCGACGGTTTCGAGCACTTCACTGACGGTGGTGAGCTTCTCGAGCGCCTTCTTCCTCATCTCGTGGCCTCCCCTGACGCGAGCAGCATCGCGTTCACAGATTGCGCGACCCGGTGTCCATCGGCCACCGCGTGGATCACGTCGGGCCCGTGCACCGCGTCGCCCGCCGCCCAGAGCCACGGCTCGGAAGTGCGCCCGTCGGCATCGGCGGCAATCCGGCCCCGGGTCCATTCCAGCGCCTCGGTCAGCTCTTCGCCGAGCAGCGAGACATCGGCCATCTGCCCGATTGCCTCCACCACCATGTCGGCGGGGTGCAGCTGTTCATCGCCCTGATCGTATTGCGGCGAGAAGCGGCCTTGGTCGTCGAAGATCGAGGTCACGGCCCAGGTCCGCAGCGCCTTCACCCGGCCCTTGTTCTTGCCCGAGCGGTAGGTGACGATCTCCTGCGGGCCGCGCGCATCGAGGATCTCGATGCCCTCCTCGAAGCTCTCCGTCACCTCCTCCTTGTCGGCGAGGAAGTGGGCGAAATCTTCCAGCGCGGTGACGGTGACGCCGACTTGGCCGTGCTTTTGCTTTTGCAAGCGCGCCATCGAGCGGGCGATGTCCATCGCCACGTTGCCGCCGCCGATCACCACCACCTTTTTGGGCACGGGCACCTCTTCGCCCGCCGTGATCCGGCGCAACAGGTCAATCGCCGCCTCGACGCCGGGGGCATCGGTGCCGGGGATGCGGGTGGAGCGCCCCATGTGCAGCCCGATGGAGAGCACGACGGCGTCGTTGTCGGCCTTGAGCTGGTTCATGGAGATGTCGTGCCCGATGCGCGTGCCGGTCTTGATCTCGACGCCCTGCGCACGGATCACGGCGATGTCACGATCAAGCGCGTCATAGGGAAGGCGATACTCGGGGATACCGTAGCGCATCATGCCGCCGGGCTCATCCTGCGCCTCGTAGACGGTCACGGCATGGCCTTGGCGCGCGAGATCGTAGGCGGTGGTGAGCCCCGCCGGCCCCGCGCCGATGATCGCCACCATGCGCCCCGTGGGCAGGGCTTGCGGCGTGCCGACAATTTCCAGCCGACGCTCTTCGCTCACATTGTCGACGATGTGGCGCTTGAGCCAGCGAATGGCGATCGGGTCGCCCTCGTGGCGGGCCGCACAGGCGGTTTCGCATTTGTGGGTGCAGACCCGGCCGCAGACCTCCGAGAACGGGTTGGTCTCATACAGGATCTGCGTGCCGAGATCGTAGTCGCCCTCGCGGATCGCGGCGATGTAGTCGGGGATGTCCATGTGGGCCGGGCAGGTCGCCACGCAGAGCCCGCATTCGACGCAACGATCAGCCTCGATCATCGCCTGTTCGCGCGAATAACCCTCGACGATCTCGTCGAAATTGTCGATCCGCGCCTCGGGGGCGAGCTCTTCCATCTCGACGCGCTCGGTGCCCGAAAGCACCCGGCCCGCCTCGCGCGCATAGCCCTTTTCGAGCGCGTCCCAAGGCTTTTCGTCAACGCCGGGGATGAAGCGGAAGGCATCGGCGTCGTCATCGACCCATGTGTATTCGTTCGACATGGTGAGCGAGCCGGTCATGCAGACATCGACGCAGAGCGCGCACCAGCAGCAGCGGCCGTAGTCGATCTCGGGGCGCAGCCCGCTGTCGCCATCGGTGGGGTCGGCCACCGGCACCATATCAATGGCGGCGTT
>JANTFS010000026.1 GCA_024763335.1 Paracoccaceae bacterium
CCCAGAAATGCCGCCCCGTGCGCCCAAACCCGGGCTGCACCTCGTCGGCAATGATGATCCCGCCCGCCCGGCGCACCACCTCTGCCGTGGCGTCGAGAAACCCGGGCGCCAGATCGGGGAAGCCCTCGTTGGCAAAGAACGGATCGAGGATCAGCGCGGCAAACCCGTGCCCCGCCGCCTCCAGCTCGTCCACCGCCCGCTGCACCTCTGCCGCAAAGGCCGCGGCCTGCCCCTCGGCGCTGCCGCCCACCGGGCGCAGGTTGTCGGGCGCGGGCACGCGGCGCACCCAATCCGCCCGCCCGCCAATCGGCGTGCGGTTCGCGCTCAGCTGGCTCACCAGATGGGTGTTGCCGTGATAGGTATTGTCGGTTCCGATGATCCCCCGCTTGCCGGTGATCGCCATGCCCATCCTGAGCGCGATGTCATTGGCCTCCGACCCGGTGCAAACCATGGTGAGCACGTCGAGCCCGCCGCCCAGCAGCCCCGTCAACCGCTCGCCATAACCCACGATCCCCTCGTGCAGATAGCGCGTATGGGTGTTGAGCGTCGCCGCCTGGCGGGCAATCGCCTCGACGACCTTGGGATGCCCATGCCCGACGTGGGGGACGTTGTTGTAGCAATCGAGATAGCGCCGCCCGTCCGCATCCCACAGCCAAACCCCTTCCCCCCGCACGATCTCCACCGGCTCGCGGTAGAAGGTCGTCATCTTGGGGCCGAGCACGGCATCGCGGCGGGAGAGGAGGTCGTTTGTCACCGGCATGGTCGTCTCGCACTCTGCGGCCTCATTTGCGCAATGTCGTTATCAGGTTCGGTGCCAACCCGGGAAGCGCGAAATGCACCATCGCGCTGTGGCGCCAGTGTTCTGCCGCAGGGCGTAGGGTGGGGTTCACCCCACCACGCCCGCGCATCCGCCGCGCCGCCGAGTTCACTCCTCCCCCGTCACCTTCCCTCGCATCGCCTTCACCTCGCCGCGCTGCTTCTTCGCCGCCAGCCGCCGCCGTTTGCTCCCCATCGTCGGCCGCGTCGCGATCCGGCGTTTGGGGGCCACCAGCGCCTTGCGGATCATCTCGGCGAGCCGCTCCTCGGCGATCTCGCGGTTCCTCGCCTGGCTGCGGGTGTCTTCGGCGCGGATCACGATGGCGCCGTCGCTTGTCCACTTGCGCCCGGCGATGCGTTTCAGCCGGGCCTTCTGGGCCGGGGTCAGCGCCGGGCTGCGGGCGGCCTCGAAGCGCAGTTCGACAGCGGTCGACACCTTGTTGACGTTCTGCCCGCCGGGGCCGGACGACCGGGTGAAGCTCTCGCTCAGCTCCCAATCGGCAATCGTCACCTTGTCGTCGATCCGGATTGCCATCCACGGCCTCGAAAAGTTTGAACTGTGCCGAAATCAGGGGGGTGAAAGTTTGAACATCGGCATTCTGGACCCCGGAAAAGTTGTAAAACTCTTCGCCGGAATCGAAAAGGGCCGCCTGAGGCGGCCCTTCGAGAAGTCTGGAGGTGGGGGCCGGTTAGACAATGTCACGCTAGCCCGCTTGCTACCGGGGGCTGCCCCGGCGCGCGCCTCTAATGTGTCCCGGCACCTCTCCCCATGAAATCTCTCGACATGGCCACCTCCTTTCTTCTGCTCAATTTGCAATCGCTGATGTGCGATAAGGAAAGCGTGCCACAGATTTTGTGTTGGTCAACAAAAATCACGCTGCATCTGGTGAAAGTTTCGTAACAAGCACCCGGAAAGGCACAAGTGCCACCAAAGCGAGCGAAAGTTTGACGAGCCAGTCGGCGAAGGCCAGCGAAACCCACAGCGGCACCATGGCGCCGACGCCCATGAAGGGCACCGTTTCCCACGCCCAGTTGATCGCGGCATCGGCCTCGGGGCCGAAGATCGTGACCGACGCGGCGAAGGCGATGGTGAAAAACAGCGCGGTGTCGACAGCCGAGCCCACGAGGGTCGATCCCAGCGGCGGAAGCCACCAGGTGAACCGGCGTAAGACATTGAAAACGCTGACATCCAACAGCTGCGCGGTGAGGAAGGCGATGCCTGATCCGACGGCCACGCGCAGGCTGACGGCGGCGTAGGTATAGCCGTCGCCCTGCAGCTGGATCTGGCTGCCGATGAGCGAGGCGATGACGCCTACGATGAAGCCGGCGAAGACGACCTTGCGCGCCGGTCCGGGGCCGTAGACGCGGTTCATCACGTCGGTGACGAGGAAGGCGACGGGGTAGGTGAAAGCGCCCCAGGTGAGCCAGTTGCCGAGCAGGAACTGGACGAGGATGTTGGAGGCCACGACGACGGCGGCCATGGCGAGAACGCCGGGAAGAATGCGAGTCATGTATCTGGTCCGTTTTGACAAGGTCGCGGAGACTTGGCTCCCACCACGGGAACGCGCGGCTCCTACGCCCTTATTTTCAAGGCGTCAAGCGGTAAGGTCGCAAACCGGCTTCGCGGTGTCAGTCGGCCTGCAAGACCGAGGTGCACTGTCCCGGGAGATCGGCGAGCATGATCGGCGGGCGCGGCGGGGTGGGCTTTGCGTCGGGGTCCGGCGGCGGCGGGTTGAGAATGTTGTTGACCCAGACTTGTGCGTCGTCACAGCCGTCACCGGGCGGCGGCGGCGCCTGATCGACGCAGGTCTTGTCGCCGTCCGGGCAGGCGAGGCGGACGTGGAAATGGTAGTGGTGCCCATACCAGGGCCGGACCTTCCGCAGCCAGCTGCGATCGCCGGTCTCGTCGTTGCACATCTGCACTTTCGCCCCGGGGAAGACGAAGATCCGGGCCACCGCCGGATCGGAGGCCGCGGCCTTGATGATCTCGTGGTGCGCGCGGGTCCAGCTGGCGTTGACATAGGCGCCGCGGTCCCGGCGCATGGAGATCGATGACAGGTTCTCGCGCTCTGTCGCGGTGAGGTTGAGCCGGTCGGGCGGCAGCATCCAGATATCGACGTCGAGGCCGATCTGGTGGCTCGCGTGGCCCGAACTCATCGGACCGCCACGCGGCTGGCTCATGTCGCCCACGTAGAGCCCGGCCCAGCCGGGTTGACGCGCGGCTTTCTGCGACAGGCGTTTGATGAACGAGATCAGGGCCGGGTGGCCCCAGTTGCGGTTGCGGCTGAGGCGCATGGCCTGCCATGTCGGTCCGGTTTCCTCAAGCTGCACGGCGCCCGCGAGGCAGCCCCGGGAATAGCCGCCAAAGCTCTCGGGCCGTTGATGCGAGGGCGTTGAAACCGGGCCGAACAGCTTCTTGGCCGGTTCGTTGGAGGTGGAGAAGACCGCGCCGACGTCGGCGGCGCGCGGCGCGGTGCTTTGCCGGGCGCTGTCGTCTGCGACAGTGCCGCAGGCGGCGAGTGCAAGCGCGAACGGCAGGAGGCGTGCAAGTCTCATCGGTCAGGCCCTTTCGCCATCTGGTTTCACCCAGACTAGCAGAACGAGGCCGAGGAGGAACAAGGCGACCAAGGGCGTGACCCCGATCTGCTGGCTTCCGCTCATCGCGGTGACGACGCCGATCGACAGCGGCGCGATGAACGAGGTGGCCTTGCCGGCGAGGGCATAGAGCCCGAAGGCCTGCGCCATGTGGCCGGGGTTGGCTTGGCGCACCATCATCGTGCGGCTGGCGGCCTGGATCGTGCCGCCGGCGGCGCCGATGGTTGCGCCGACGAGGTAGAACAGGATGTCGGGGAGCTTCGAGCCCTCGGCCATCGCGACGCCGAAGACGCTGTCGCGGGAAATGAACACGATCGAAATCGCGACGAGCGTGAGGACGGTGATCGACACGGTGATCACCGGCTTGGGCCCGAAACGCTTGTCGGCCCGCCCGCCGAGCATCGCGAAGATGGCGCCGGCGATGATCGCGATGATGCCGAAAACGCCGGTATCCACCACCGACCATTCGAGCACGCCCGCGGCGTAGATGCCGCCAAACACATACATGCCGTTCAGCCCGTCGCGGTAGAACATCGAGCTGGCGAGATAGGCGAAGAGCGAGCGGTTGCGCGGCAGGCCGCGGATCGTCTGGCCGACATCGGCGAGCGCCTTGCGCAAGGCGCCGCGCGGCGGGGCCGCGGGCTTGGGATCGCGCACCCAGAGGAAGAACGGGATCATGAACACGGCATACCAGATCGCGGTCAGCGGCCCGACGGCCCGGGTGCCTTCGCGCTGGGCGGGATCGAGGCCGAACAGCGGGTCGAGGCCGATGAGGGTCTTGCCGGTGTCGGCGCTCTCGGCGAACAGGGTGAGCATGATCACCAGTGCGATCAGCCCGCCAAGATACCCGAAGGCCCAGCCGTTGCCCGAGATCGGGCCGATCTCTTCCTTGGTGCCGAGATCGGGCAGGATCGAGTTGGTGAAGATCGTGGCGAACTCCATGCCGATCATGCCGATCGCGAAGAACACCAGGATGATGATCAGGTTGAAATCGCCCGGCGCCGCCCACCAGAGCCCGAAAGCCCCGACGACATACATCGCCGAGAACCCCCAGATCCACCGCAGCCGGTTGCCCGAGATATCGGCCATCGAGCCAAGGATCGGGGCGAGGATCGCGATGATCAGCCCGGCCGAGCCGATGCCGAAGCCCCAGACCGATTGCGCCTGCGCGCCGTTGCCGATGAGCTCCTTGATGTAGGGCGCGAAGATGAAGGTGATGAGCAGGGTGTTGTAGGGCTGGCTCGCCCAGTCGAACCACCACCAGCCCCAGATGCGTTTCCTGTGCGAAATCTCCGCCATGGCTGCTCCCTCCAATTGCTGGAAAGAGACCCGAAATCGGCAGGCGGGGCAAGTTACATCTCAGGCGGCCAGGGGCGTTTGCGGTCGGCGGCGATCCAGGCGCGCACCCAGTCCGGCAGATCGCCCGGCGCCGGGTCATGCCCGAGCGCGGTGACAACCCGTTCCGGCGCCACGATGCCCTCGCGGCCGGTCACGGCCATGCGGATGAGGGCATGGGTGGTGCATTCGCCGCGTTTCCACATGCTTTGCTCGATGTAGACGAAGAGATCGTCATGGCCCACCGAGCGCGAGCGCATCTCGATGCGGTCGAACAGCCGGATGCGGCGGCGGTAGCGCACCGAGACGCCGGCCACGGTGAGCCCCCAGCCGTTGGCGCGCAGGGCCCCGACCAGACCGGTGCGGCGCCCGAGCGGAATGCGCCCGAGATCGAACAGCGTCAGCGTGCGGCCGTTGTTGAGCTCCATCCACAGATCGAGATCCCATGGCCAGCAGATGTGGTGGCTGACATGGGTGCCGTCGAGCGGCAGGCTTTCGGCGCGGCTGTGCACCAGAAGCTCTTTCATCATACGCACAACGGGATACATCTGGGGGCCTCCTTTCTGCCTCTCGTGCCCGCGTCTTGGGGGCGGGTCAACCACGACGATGCGTCAGCCTTGCACTGGCGGGGTGATGCCCCTAGGTGAGGGGCACAGAAACTTGAGGTGCCCCGACATGTCTCCGCTCATCGCCACACTTTTCCAGCTTTTCGTCGCGGTGCTCGGCATTGTCTGGTTCATCGTGATCGCGCACATCATCGTGTCGTGGCTCGTCAACTTCCAGGTGCTGAACCTGCGGCAGCCGCTGGTCAGCCAGATCTGGTATGCGCTGAACCGGCTGGTGGAGCCGATGTATCGCCCGATCCGCCGGTTTCTGCCCGACCTTGGCGGCATCGATCTGGCGCCGCTCGTGGTGTTGCTGATCCTGTTCTTCCTGCGCCAGCTGGTGTCGAACTACTACTACGCCTTCCTCTGATGCGGGTTGCTCAAGGGCGGGCGGCATGGGAATGTGCCGCTCAAACACCGAGCAGCCCGATCCATGCAACGCGATCTTGACCTTCTGAAATCCGTTTTCGGGTTCGATGCCTTCCGGCCCGGACAGGCAGAGATTGTGGCGGCCGTGACCGCCGGCGAGAACACGCTGGCGATCATGCCCACCGGCGGGGGGAAGTCGCTGTGCTTCCAGTTGCCGGCCCTGCTGCGCGAGGGTGTCACCGTGGTGATCTCGCCGCTGATCGCGTTGATGCGCGACCAGGTGCGCGCGCTCAGGGCCGTCGGTGTCGAGGCTGGGGCGCTGACGTCGGGCAACACGCAGGAGGAGACCGATGCGGTGTTCGACGCGCTGGCTGAGGGACGGCTGAAGCTCCTTTACATGGCGCCGGAACGGCTGGCCTCGGGCGGGACGCTCAACCTCTTGCGCCGGGCGAACGTGCAGCTCATCGCCGTCGACGAGGCGCATTGCGTCAGCCAGTGGGGCCACGATTTCCGCCCCGACTATCTGCGTATCGGCGATCTGCGCCGGGCGCTTGGCGTGCCGCTCGCCGCCTTCACCGCCACGGCGGATGCCGAAACCCGCGGCGAAATCGCTGCCAAGCTGTTCGACGGCACGCCGCCGCGCGCGTTTCTGCGCGGGTTCGACCGGCCCAACATCCACCTCGCCTTCGCGGTCAAGGATGGCCCGCGCGACCAGATCCTTGCCTTTGCCGCCGCGCGCACGGGTCAGCCGGGGATCGTCTACACCGCGACCCGGGCTAAAACCGAGACCCTCGCGGCGGCCCTGCGCAATGCGGGGCACGCGGCGGTGGCCTACCACGGCGGCATGGAGGCCGAGATGCGCCGCGAGGTCGAGCGGCGGTTTCAGCAGGAGGACGGGCTGATCGTCGTGGCCACGGTCGCCTTCGGGATGGGGATCGACAAGCCCGACATCCGCTGGGTGGCCCATGCCGATCTGCCGAAATCGATCGAGGCCTATTACCAGGAGATCGGGCGAGCGGGGCGCGACGGGGCGCCGGCCGACACGCTCACCCTGTTCGGACCCGACGACATCCGGTTGCGCCGGTCGCAGATCGACGAGGGGCTTGCCCCGGAGGACCGGCGGGCCGCCGATCATGCCCGGCTGAATGCCCTCCTCGGTCTGGCCGAAACGCCCGGTTGCCGCCGCCAGGCGTTGCTGGCCTATTTTGGCGAAGCGGCCGAACCCTGCGGCAACTGCGATACCTGCAAAGAGCCGCCCGAAACCTTCGACGGCACCGTGCCGGTGATGAAGGCGCTGTCGGCCGCGCTGCGCACCGAGGAATGGTTCGGTGCGGGGCACCTGATCGACATCCTGACGGGAAACTCGACGGAGAAGACCCGCGCGCGCGGCCACGAGACCCTGCCGACATGGGCCGTGGGGCAGGATTTGTCGCGGCGCGAATGGCAGGCGGTGTTTCGGCAGATGATGGGGCTCGACCTGATCCGGCCCGACCCGTCGCGGCACGGTGCATTGAGGGTCACGCAGACGGCGCATCCGGTGTTGCGGGGCGAGGCGCCGGTGACCCTGCGCAAGGACACGATCCGCAAGGCGCGCAGCCGACCGGTGGCGAAAACGCTGGTTTCGGACGAAGATGCGCCGCTGCTCTCGGCGCTGAAGGCGAAGCGCCGGGCGCTCGCCGAGGCGCAGCGGGTGCCGGCCTACGTGGTGTTTACCGACCGGACGCTGATCGAGATGGCCGAGACGCGGCCGCAAACGCTTGACGAGATGGCGCAGGTCTCGGGTGTCGGGGCGAAGAAGCTCGAGACCTATGGCCGCGCCTTCCTCGCGGTGATCGCGGGAGACCAGCCGGAGCTGCATCCCAGCCGCCGCAAGCTCGCGGGGCGCGACGCCGGTGCCCTGTACGACGCGCTTCAGGAGGCCATGCTGCGGCTCGCGCGTGGGGGCGACGGCACCGGGAAACCGGTGAGCTGCACCCCCTCGACCCTGCGCCACATTGCCGAGCGGCGCCCGCAGAACCTCGATGCCCTTGCCCGGATCCCGGGCATGACGCGCCAGAAGGCCGACCGTTTCGGGCCCGCGTTTCTTGAAATCATCCTGGGTGCTTGAGGCCGCTCTCTCGCGCGCATACCTTGGCAGAAACCTGGCACTGGCGACCGATGACCCGCGCGATCCTTCTGATTTTCATCCTGCTGACCCCGGCGCAGTTTGCGACAGCGCAGAGTTTTGGCTGCCCGGTGAACGTCAACCAGCAGATCTACGAGATGACCGGGAAGCTGCGCACCCGCTCGATGACGCCGGATTCGGCCGGGCAGGCGGCGCGCGACATCCTGCGCGGTTGCGGCAACGACCGGGTCATCCTCGCCCAGCTCTTCGAAATGTTCACCGTCGGCGGTCTGGCTTTGGAGCCGCCCGATCCGGCGCGGTTCAGCGCGCATCTGAACGCCTTTCGCATGATTGCGGGAATCAACCGGGCCGGGGGCGATGCGTTCGAGCCGCTCACCTTGACGGGGCCGGATGGCGCACAGGTGAGCTGGGGCGTGATCGACGAGCGCAATGCCTACTGGGATCTGATGTTTGCGATGGCGTCGGACTTTCTTGTCCACGGGGTGCATGCCGCGATCTACACCGCGGGCGAGACCGAGCGCATCGGCTGCGGTCTCTACCCGGCGGAAGAGGCATCGGCGCTGGCGCGTTACGCGGAGGGCAATGTCGACGGCGGCGAACTTCTTGCCCGGGTGGCGTTTCTCGGCCGTGACTGCGATACCGAGGCGCACGAGACGAGCGGATATGTCGCGCAGTATTTTGCCGGGCACTATCGTGCGCGGGCCGCGGATCCCGGCTATGTCGGGTTGACTGGCGGCGATATCCGGTGGGGCCTTCAGACCTTTCTGGGCAAGCATCTCGATGGCGCGGCCGAGAGCGATCTGTTTCCCGCCGCCGAGGCGACCGAACTTCTGAACTTCTGAGAGAGACCATGCTGATTGTTGTATCACCGGCCAAGCGGCTGAACGAACACCCGCCGCGGGCCGAGGGCGGGACGCGGCCGCGGCTGTTTGACCAAGCCGAGACCCTGGCGCGGACGGCGCGCGAGCTGGATGCCGACGCGCTTGGCAAGCTGATGCATATCTCGCCGAAACTGGCGGCGCTGAACGTCGACCGGTTCGCGGCATTCGGCGCGGGGAGTGGCGAGAAACAGGCGATCGAGATTTTCGCAGGCGACACCTATGCCGGCCTCGAGGCGGCCTCGCTCGACGCCGAGGAGCTGGACTATGCCCAGCGGCACCTGCGAATCCTCTCGGGGCTGTATGGGCTGCTCCGGCCCCGCGATCTGATCCAGCCGCATCGCCTCGAGATGGGCTCGCGGCTGGCCAACTTGCGGGGCCGCAACCTGTATGAGTTCTGGGGCGACAGGATCGCCGACCAGCTCAGGGCGGATGCGGCAGAGGTGGGCACGCAAACGCTGGTGAACTGCGCCTCGGTGGAGTATTTTACCGCCGCCGACCGGCCCGCGCTGGGCCTGCGGGTGATCACGCCGGTGTTTCTGGAAGACCATCCGGACGGCCCGCGGATCAACTCGTTCTTCGCCAAGAAGGCGCGCGGCGCGATGGCGCGCTTCATCATCCAGAACCGCCTGACCGATCCGCAGGCGCTGGAGGCGTTCGACAGCGGCGGCTACCGGTTCCGGCCGGAGATGAGCGAGGAAGACCGGCTGGTGTTCCTGAACTCGGGGTGACCCGGCGCTATTGCGGCGCGTCCTCGGGGAATGGCGGGCGCGCCTCGGCGGGCGCGGCCCCGGAAATCTCGGAAAAGATCGGGGCCTTCTTGAGCGGCTTGGTCAGGTAGGCGTCCAGCCCGTGCGACAGGATTTCTTCCGCGTCGCCGTCCATCGCGTGTGCCGTGAGGGCCACGACCCGGACCGGGACGGCGCTGGTCTGCTCTTCGATCTCGCGGATCTTGCGGGTTGCCTCCTTGCCATCCATCCCGGGCATCGAGATATCCATGAACACGAGGTCGGGGCGGTTGGCCTGAAAGGCCTCGACCGCCTCGATGCCGTTGCTGGCGAAGGTGAGTTCGATGTCGCAGGCCTTGACCAGCTTGGCGAAGACGAGCCGGTTTGTCTTGTTGTCTTCCGCCGCCAGAATGCGCATGGAGCGGGCCGGGGCGGCGGGCTGGTCGGCGTCGGCGACGGGCGTGCGCACCGAGCCGAAGACCGCGTGCTCGGGATCGGCCGCCACGGCCTTGCCATCGGCGATGTCGAGACCGCGTCGCGGCGCGGGAATGGCGCGCAGCGTTGCCAGAAGGTCGGCGCGCGCGATCGGCTTCGACATCGACGCCGCCACGCCGGGCACGGGCTCTGCCGGGGCCTCTCCGGGGCTCGAAACCAGCACCAGCGGGGCCGCCGCCAGCGTGGTGCCGAGCGCGATCCGGAAGCCGGGGAGATCGGGGGCGGCGAGACGCGAATCGGCAAAGATGACATCGGCCATCTCCGGCTCGCCGCTCCCGGCCTGCGCGGCGTTTGCGACGGACGCGACCCCGAGGCCAAGGGCTTCGAGCCGGTTTTCGAGGATCGTGCGGTGCAGATCGTCGTCCATCACCAGCAGGACGCGCGAAATCCAGTCCGGAACCTCGTGGCCGTCCTGATCGGCCTCGACGGGCAGCGGCAGGCGGACGCCGAAGGCGGAGCCGACACCTTCCTCGCTCTCGACCCAAATCTCGCCGCCCATCAGCCCGACGAGGTTGCGGGTGATGGCAAGGCCGAGGCCGGTGCCCTCGAAGGCGCGGTTGCGGTTTTCCTCGACCTGATTGAACTCGCCAAACACGTGGTTGAGCTTGTCGGCCGGAATCCCGACCCCGGAATCCTCGACCACGATATGCACCTGCGACACGTCCCGCGTGCCCGCCGGCATGCCGGAGACACGGACAAGAACATGGCCCTCGGCGGTGAATTTCACCGCGTTGCCGACGAGGTTGGTCAGGATCTGGCGGACACGCACCGGATCTCCGACGAATCGCGCCGGCAGGAAGGCGTCGTAGTCCAGCTTGATCTTGAGACGCTTCTCGCGGATCGAGGGCTCCATGAGCTGGATGACGTCGAGGATGGTGCGTTCGAGATCGAAGGGCTCGGGCCGCAGGGCGAGCTTGTCGGCCTCGATCTTCGAATAGTCGAGCACGTCGTTGATGATCGACAGCAGCGCGGTGCCGGAGGAACGGATGGTTTCGACATAGAGCCGCTGTTCTTCATCCAGCGGCCCGTCGGCGAGCAGATCGGCCATCCCGATCACGCCGTTCATCGGTGTGCGGATCTCGTGGCTCATGTTGGCAAGGAAGGCGGACTTGGCCCGGCTCGCTGCCTCGGCGCGGTTGCGGGCCTCTTCCAGCGCGGCTTCGCGCTCCATTGCTTCGGTGATGTTGAGCCCGAGGCAGACGGTATCGCCGCCGGGCGCGCGCTGGTCGACAAGGCGAATCCAGGTTCCGTCCCACAGCCGGATGACCCGCGGCTCGGGATCGGCGCCATGCCAGCGGGCGAGCATCTCCTGGCGCCAGGCCTGCGGCGACATCTCGGCGATGTCGACGATGCCCTCGGCAAGCGCCGCCTCGATGATCTCTTCGTAGTGCGCGCCGGGGCGAATGCTTTCGAGCCCGTCGAAGGGCTGGAGGTAGGCGGAATTGGCGATCACCATCCGGCTGTCGGCATCAAAGACCGCGAAGCCATCCTCGATCGACTGGATCGAGTTCCACAGCCGGCGCTTGGCAATGTCGATCTCGGTGTTGGCGCGGGCCAGATCGGCCCGCACCTTGGTGTTCTCGCCCTTTACCACGGCAACCTCTTCGCGCGTTTCCACGAGGTTCTCCGACAGGGAAATGGCGTGGCGCGACAGCATGCGGTTGGCCTCATGCAGCTCGGCTTCCTTCTGGGCCAGAAGCCGTTCGGCCGCCATGCGGGCGCGGCGCTCTTCGGTGAGCAGGTTTTCTGCGTTCATCACCCGGCGAATCCTCCATGCGCGGCGTGGCGGTAGGCGGAGCTTCGCCAAACAAGGTGAACAGCGGCTTAACACGAGCTGTCTCGCGTCCGCGGGCGTTGCACGACTCCCGGCAAAGTGCCAGCATGGCGCTGCGCGCGAGGGAGGACCCGATGCGACTTTTTCTGATCTTCATTGCCTTTTTCTTCAATTTTGCCGGTGTGGCGCTGGCGGAATCGGCGGTTCCGCAGAAGCGGGTGATTCTGCACCGCGACACCGATTTCCCGGGCGGCGACATCCAGTCGATCTTCGACACCACGCTGGAAGCCTGCGAAACGGCCTGTCTGACGCGGGCAGACTGCCGGGCCTTCACCTACAACGCCCGTTCGGCGTCGTGTTTTCTCAAGGAAACGGTGGGCGGGAGCGAATCCTATGCGGGTGCGTTTTCGGCCGAGGTCATCGCCGTTCCGCCAGCCGTCGTGGCCCGGGCAGACGCCCGCGCGGGGCGGCTCGATTTCCTCTATGAAACCGATCTGACCTCGGCCCGGCAACGGGCCCTTGAGCTGCCGCGTGAATTTCTCGCCGGCGGCTGGACGGCAGAGGATCTGCGGGGCTGGGCGCGCGAGGCGGAGGCCGATGCGAATATCGTTTCGGCGATGCGCTACATGGCGGCGGCCACCGTGATCAGCGATGCCGGGCAGGATTGGGCCGACTACGCGCGTCTTGCCAATGCCGCCGCCTTCGCAACATCGGACAATTCGGAGAAACGGAAATTGTTCCAGACCGGGATGGACGCTGCCATTGCCGGGTATCTGAGGGCGGCATCGCCGGCACAGGAGGCCAATGCGCTGACCGAACTGGCAACCGCGCTCGAAAACCTCGGCCGGGGCCGGGCGATGATCCCGGCGCTGCGGCTGGCGCAGGACGCGAGCCCGCGCATGGACACCGCCGAGGCGCTTGACCGCGCCATCGGGCTTTATGGGTTCCGGGTTGCCGACACCACCGTTGACAGCGATGCGGCGAGCCCGCGGATCTGTGCCACTTTCTCCGAAGACCTTGTTGAGGCGGGGGTGGATTACGGCCCGTTCCTGCAATCGGACACCACCGGCCTTGCGGTGACGGCGAAAGGGCGCCAGCTCTGTGTCGAGGGGGTGACCCATGGCACCCGCTACGCGCTGACGCTGCGGGCCGGGTTGCCGGCGGCATCGGGCGAGGTGCTGTCGAAGCCGGTTCAGCTCAACCTTTACGTTCGCGACCGGACACCCTCGGTGCGCTTCCCGGGCCGGGCCTACGTTCTGCCCGCCGCGCCCGATGCCGGTTTGCCGGTAGTCGCGGTCAACACCACCGAGCTGGACCTCAAGCTTTCGCGGCTCCCCGACAGAAACCTGGTGCGGGCCTATGACGAGAACTGGTTTGGCCGGTCGCTGAGCTCCTGGGATCTGCCCTGGTTCAACGACACGCTTGCCGAGCCGGTCTGGGAAGGCAAGGCGGAGGTGGCCAGTGAGCTGAACCGTGATGTAACGACCCGGCTACCGATCGGCACGGCGATCGCCGATCAACCGCCCGGCATCTACGTGCTGCAGGCGAGCGTGCCGGGTGTGAATGAAAACGACAGCCCGTCTGCCACGCAATGGTTCGTCATTTCCGACATTGGCCTGACGACGATGCTGGGCGCTGACGGGTTGCACGTGTTTGCCCGGTCGCTGGGCGCGGCCACGCCGATCGAGGGCGCCGAGGTGCAGCTTGTTTCGCGCGCGAATGCGGTGCTCGGCACGCTGACCACCGATGCCTCGGGCTACGCGCACTTCCCGCAGGGCATGACAGCGGGGCTGGGCAGCGCTGCGCCGGCGCTCGTGACGCTCGCAAACGGCGATGACATCGCCTTCCTGTCGCTCACCGGGCCGGCCTTCGATCTGTCCGATCGTGGGGTCGAGGGTAACCCTGCCGCCCCGCCGATCGACATGTTCCTCACCACCGACCGCGGGGCTTATCGCGCCTCGGAGACGATCCATGCCACGGCGCTGGCACGCGACGGCAAGGCCGAGGCGATCGCGGGCCTGCCGGTTACGGCGGTGCTCTACCGGCCCGATGGGGTGGAATATGCGCGTCACCTGTCTGCCGGGTCGCAGGCGGGCGGACATGTCTTCGCGATGCCGCTTGCCGGGGGTGCCCCGCGGGGCACCTGGCGGCTGGATCTGTATGCGGATCCGGATGCCCCGCCGCTGGCCTCGACGACGTTGCTGGTGGAGGATTTCCTGCCCGAGCGGATCGACTTCGATCTCGCGCTGTCCAACGACCGGCCGCGGCTGACCGACCGGCCGGTGCTGAATGTCTCGGCCCGATACCTGTTCGGGGCTCCCGGCGCCGATCTCGCCGTCGAGGGCGATCTCAGGTTGCGGGTCGCGGATGCTGTCGAGGGTTGGCCGGGCTATCGGTTCGGGTCCCATGACGCCCGTCCCGGCCCGCAATGGGGGCTTGTGCCCGAGGCCCGCACCGACGCGGCGGGCGAGGCAAACCTGCCGATCGAGTTCCCCGAGGTCGAGGCCCGCGGTGTGCCGCTCACGGCGGAGTTCACGATGCGGGTGAAGGAAGGGTCGGGGCGTCCGGTGGAGCGCAGGCTCTCGGTGCCGGTGGCGCCGGCCGAGCCGATGATCGGGATCAAGCCCGCCTTCGACGGCACCCTGCCGGAGGGGGCCGAAGCCGGGTTTGAGCTGGTCGCCCTGTCTCCCGATCTGTCGCCGCTGGCGATGGACGTGAGCTGGGAGCTCAACCGGGTTGAAACCCGCTACCAGTGGTATTCGCTCAACGGCAACTGGAACTGGGAACCAACCACGACCCGGACCCGCGTGGCCTCCGGCAAGGCCCGCCTTGGCGATGCGCCGGTGAGCGTGGCGGCGGCGACCGACTGGGGCCGCTACGAGCTGGTGGTGGCCGAGGTCGGGGGCAGCCATGCTGTCTCGTCGGTCGAGTTTCATGCCGGCTGGTATGCCCCGGCCGACGCGACGACGACGCCGGACATGCTTGAGGTTTCGCTGGATGCGATGGGCTATCAGCCCGGCGATACCGCCACGTTCCGGTTTGTTCCGCGCACCGCGGGCAAGGCGCTCGTGACGGTGGTGTCCAACCGGCTGATCGACATGATCGCGGTGGATGCGGTGGCGGGCGAGAACATTGTCGAAATCCCGGTGACCGACGATTGGGGCGCCGGGGCTTACGTTACCGCAACGCTGGTCCGGCCACTCGACGGCGCCGAGGGGCGCGATCCGACCCGGGCGTTGGGCCTGACCTACGCAAGCGTCGACCCGGGCGCGCACCGGCTTTCGGCCAGCTTCGACGTGGCCGGGGAAGCCATGCCGCGCGGCCCGTTCGAGGTGGCTCTGACGGTGGATGGCGTCGCCGATGGCGAAACCGCATGGGCAACGATCGCTGCCGTCGACGTGGGCATTCTGAACCTGACATCCTTCGCGGCGCCGGATCCGAGCGACCATTACTTCGGCCAGCGCCGGCTGGGCATGGAAATCCGGGATCTCTATGGCCGGCTGATCGACGGACACAACGGGGCGATGGGTGCGATCCGCTCCGGTGGCGACGCCATGGCGCAGATGCGCATGGAGGCGCCGCCGCCGACCGAGGAACTGATGGCGCAGTTTTCCGGCCCGGTCGAGGTGATCGACGGGCGTGCGGTGGCGACGTTCGATCTGCCCGAGTTCAACGGCACGGTGAAGCTGATGGCCGTGGTCTGGTCTGCGACCGGTGTTGGCAATGCCGCCGCGGACGTTCTGGTGCGCGACCCGGTGGTTCTGACGGCGTCATTGCCACGCTTCCTCGCGCCCGGGGACGACGCCCGGATGCTGCTTGAGCTGACCCATGCCAAGGGCCCGACCGGCGAAGTGCGGCTGAGCGCCACCTCCGACACCGTGGCCATCGCCGGGGGCTCGATGAGCCGGGCCGTCATGCTGGGCGACGGCGAGACGGCGCGGCTCTCGGTGCCGGTGTCGGCGCCCGCGGCGGGCATTCACGAGATCGAGCTGGTGCTCGAGACGGTGGACGGGACGCGGCTGACGAAATCGCTCACCCTGCCGGTCGAACGGCTCGATCCGGAGGTGGCGACGACGAGGCGGCTGAGCCTTGCGCCGGGCAAGAGTTTCACCCTCTCACGCGACGTTCTGGCCGGGCTCGACCCGGGCACGGCGCGCGTGACGGTGACGGGCGGTCCGCTGGCGCGCGTCGATGCGGCCGGGCTTCTGGACAAGCTGGATCGCTATCCCTACGGCTGCACCGAGCAGCAGGCCTCGCGCGCCCTGCCGCTGCTCTACATGGGTGGCATCGCCGAGGCGATGGGTCTGGCCGACCGCGAGGATCTTGCGGACCGGATTCAGAAGGCGATCACAGCGGTTCTGGCGAACCAGTCGTCATCGGGCAGCTTCGGGGTCTGGCGGCCGGGGTCGGGCGATCTTTGGCTCGATGCCTATGCGTCGGATTTCCTCGCCCGCGCCCGGGCGCAGGGCTATGAGGTGCCCGATACCGCCTTCCGCGCCGCGATGGACAATCTGCGCAACCGGGTGAACTACTATCCCGACTTCGAAAAGGGCGGTGAGGATCTCGCCTATGCGCTTTACGTGCTGGCCCGCGAGGGCGCGGCGGCGATGGGCGATCTGCGCTATTACGCCGACACCAAGGCCGAGGCATTCTCGACCCCGCTGGCCTCGGCACAGCTGGGCGCGGCTCTTGCGGCCTATGGCGATCCGGGGCGTGCGGACCGGATGTTTGCCCGTGCCGGCCGCCTTGTTGCCGCGTCGGGGGGCGAAGATCAGGTCTGGCGCGCCGATTATGGCACGCCGAAGCGCGATGCCGCGGCGGTTCTGGCGCTGGCTGTTGAGGCGGGCAGCGAGGCGGTGGATCGCACCGCCTTACTGACCGAAATCACCCGCGGCTCGGCGCACCAGTCAACGCAGGAGGCGGCATGGTCGTTGCTCGCGGCGCATGCGCTTCTGACCGAAGCGCCCGGCGCGGGGCTGACGCTTGATGGCACCGCGCTCACCGGACCGCTGGTCGAGATCCTGAGCCCCGTCGCGCTGACCAATGACCGGGTGATTGCCAACGAGGGCAACCACGACACCACGCTGACCGTCACCACGATCGGCGTGCCGGACGTGCCTCCGGCGCCGGAGGGGAACGGCTATGCAATCGAGCGGCGCTACTTCACGCTCGAGGGCGCGCCGGCCGACCCGGGGGCTGTCGACCACGGCACCCGGCTGGTGACCCTGCTCACGATCACGCCATGGGCCTATTCGGAGGGACGGCTGATGATCACCGATCCGTTGCCGGCCGGTTTCGAGATCGACAATCCCAACCTGATCCGCGCCGGCGATATCAAGGCGCTCGACTGGTTGCAGGTCACGACCGACACCGAGACCACCGAATTCCGGCAGGATCGCTTCCTCGCGGCGGTTGACTGGTCGTCGGACAAGCCGATCCGGCTGGCCTATGTCGTGCGGGCGGTGACGCCGGGCAGGTTCCACCATCCGGCAGCCTCCGTGGAAGACATGTATCGTCCGCAGTTCCGCGCGGTCGGGGCCTCCGGCACGGTGGAAATCGCGGAGTAGGGGCGTGGGCGCGGCAGGGGCAAGGCCGAGGCGCGCCGCTGCGCTGCTGTTTGGGCTGGCGGCGGTGCTGTTGGCCGTGGGCGCCCTGCGTGACGGGATTGACCGCTGGGTCGCGTCGACCGAGCTGCCGCCGCTGGTGACGGAAACGTCGGTGGAGGTGCTGGACCGGGACGGGGCGTTGCTACGCGCCTATACCGTGGCCGACGGGCGCTGGCGGCTGGCGGCGGACGCGGATGCGGTCGATCCGGTGTTCCTGCGCATGCTTGTGGCCTATGAGGACAAGCGGTTCTACCGGCACCGCGGTGTCGATCTTCGCGCCGTGGCGCGGGCCGGGGCGCAGGCTGTCTGGCGGGGCGAAATCGTTTCGGGCGCCTCGACCCTGACCATGCAGGTGGCGCGGCTGTTGGAGGACGGGCCGACCGGCACGCTGGCCGGCAAGGTGCGGCAGGTGCGGGTGGCGCTGGCGCTGGAGCGCCGGCTGTCGAAGGACGAAATCCTCGCGATCTACCTCGACCGGGCGCCCTATGGCGGAAACACCGAGGGCGTCCGTGCGGCGGCGCGTGCGTGGTTCGGCAAGGAACCCCGGCGGCTGACACCGGCGCAGGCGGCGTTGCTTGTGGCGTTGCCACAAGCGCCGGAAGCGCGCCGGCCCGACCGGCATCCGGATGCGGCGGAAAGGGCGCGGAGCCGGGTGCTCGCACGCGCCGAAGAGGCTGGTCTGATCTCGGTCGAGACGATGCAGGCGGCGCTGCGCGATCCTGTGCCCGGAGCCCGGCGCGACATGCCGCAGCGCGCCGCCCATCTGGCCGACAGGCTGCGACGCGCGCAGCCGGGGGCCGGGGTGCTGCTGACCACGATCGACGGCGCGTTGCAGGCCCGGCTTGAAACTCTCGCGGCGCAGGCGGTGCGCGATCACGGCGGCGACGGGCTCTCGATCGCGATCATGGTGGCCGATCACCGCAGTGGCGAGGTGCTCGCAAGCGTGGGGTCTGCCGGCTATTCGAATGACACCCGCGCGGGCTTCGTTGACATGACGACCGCGCTGCGCTCGCCCGGATCGACCTTGAAGCCGCTGGTCTATGCGCTCGCCTTCGACGAGGGGCTGGCCCATCCCAACACGATGATCGACGACCGTCCGATGCGGTTTGGCACCTACGCGCCGGAAAATTTCGATGGCGCCTATCGCGGGCCGGTGACGGTGACGCAGGCCTTGCAGTTTTCGCTCAACATCCCCGTTGTGGCGCTGACCGCGGAGCTCGGTCCCGCGCGGCTGATGGCCGGGCTCGCACGGGCGGGAACGGTGCCGGTGCTGCCGGGACGCGCGCCACCGGGGCTGGCGATCTCGCTGGGCGGTCTCGGGATCACGCCGCGCGATCTGACCCAGCTCTATGCCGGGCTTGCCAATGGCGGGCAGGCGGTTGCCCTGCACGAGCGGCCCGGCGCGGGGGCGGCGGATCGCGGCGCGACGCGGATCGTCTCGCCGGAAGCCGCCTGGCAGGTCGGGCATATTCTGGCGGGAATGCCCCCGCCGCCGAACGCCGCGCGCCATCGTCTGGCCTACAAGACGGGCACGTCCTACGGCCATCGCGATACCTGGGCGGTGGGGTTTGACGGCCGTCACGTGGTGACGGTCTGGATGGGGCGGCCTGATGCAACGCCGCTGCCCGGCGCCTTCGGTGCCGATATGGCCGCGCCGGTGCTGTTCGAGGCCTTCTCGCGGGTGAAATCGGCGCTCGATCCGCTGCCACCGCCGCCGCCCGACACGCTCCTGCTGTCAACCGCGGCATTGCCGCCTCCCTTGCGCGAGTTCCGTCCGCGAAACGCCGTGTTCGAGGCGGCGGCGGATGGCCCCGAACTGGCGTTCCCGCCCGATGGGGCGATGGTCGAAACCGGCGGGCGGCCGCTCGTGGCGAAGATTTCCGGCGGACGCCCGCCGTTCACGGTTCTGGCCAATGGCACCCCGGTGACGGTGGCGACGCGCGGGCGCGAACCGGTGCTGCCCCTCACGCGCGGGCATGTCACGCTGACGGTGATCGACGGCGAGGGCCGCGCCGCGCGGGCCCGGGTGGAGCTTCGTTAGCCGGCGAGTCCGGTGCACAGGTCTTCGTCGAACTCCGCACGGGAAAACCCGAGCGCGGTCTGGAGCCCGTCGCGGTAGGCGGTGACGAAGCTCCAGCCCTCTGGCCAGCCAAGCGGCTCGTATTCCCACACGATGTCGTCGCCCGGCATGGCCACCGAGATGACCTCGGCATCGTCACGCGGGCCGGCGAAGAGCGGCACCGCCGCGCCCGTCCAGCCAAGGCAGCCGGATGAATATTCCGAGAGCGCCACGACGGTTTCGAGCCGGAAGCGCAGGCCGATATTGGCGATGTCGAGGCTTGTGGCCTGGGTGTCGACATGGCAGTCGAAGCTGCGCTCCATGCCTTGGATATAGGCGACGAGCGCGTCACCGCCGGGCTCGAGGGTGACCTCCTTGCCGATGCAATCGGAATTGTCGAACACGGCCTTTCCGAGCGGTGTCGAGAAACAATATCCGGCGCGGTCAAACAGCTGGTTGCGCGAGAACCAGAGATCATCGCAGGGGTCGAAGGCGAGGGCCGGCTGTGCGGCCAGGGCAAAAAGAACGGCCAAGCTAAGACGGGGCATGGTTTCCTCCACTCTCAATCGGGTGGATGATACCACGTTGCGGCGCCGAATGGCAGGCGACCGGTCAGCGCAAGAAAAAGCCCCGGCGCCGGGCCGGGGCTCTTTGCCTTGGCTTGCCTTGGCGCTGAGAGGCTCAGGTGTCCTCGTCGTCTTTTTCCGTGGCGTCAGGCAGGTTGAACAGCGAGTCGGCGTCGATCTCTTTTTCCTTCTTCTCCTCTTCGCCGCCCAGCGTGAACGTCTCCAGCCCCTCGATGGCGGTGGGGATCTTCGGCTCGGTGTCCATCCCGAGGCTCTGCTCAGTCGACACCAGCTTGCGGCGTTCGTCGTCGGACATGACCTCGCCGTCCTTCGCCGTTTTGGCGGCGGCCTTCTGCACGGCCGCGTCAAGCTCGGACTGCTTGCACAGGCCCAGCGCCACCGGGTCGATCGGCTCCATGTTCTGGATGTTCCAGTGCTCGCGGTTGCGGATCGACTGGATCGTGGGCTTGGTGGTGCCGACGAGCTTGGCGATCTGGGCGTCGGTCAGCTCGGGGTGGAACTTCACCAGCCACAGGATCGCATTCGGCCGGTCCTGACGCTTCGACAGCGGCGTGTAGCGCGGGCCGCGGCGCTTTTCCTCACCCACGGCGGCGGGGTTGAACTTGAGCTTGAGCTTGTAGAGCGGATCGGCCTCGGCCTTGTCGATCTCTTCCTGGGTGAGCTGGTTGTTGGCGATCGGGTCAAACCCCTTCACGCCCGCCGCCACGTCGCCATCGGCGATGCCCTGCACCTCGAGCTCGTGCAACCCGCAGAAATCCGCCACCTGTTTGAACGT
>JANTFS010000027.1 GCA_024763335.1 Paracoccaceae bacterium
GCACCGAGAGCCGGCCGTGGCGCAGGAGCGCCGCCTCGGCCCGCGGCGCCGCCTCGATCGCGGCATCGAACAGGAACGGGCGCGCCTGTGCCGGCCCGGGGCGTGACAGGCCCGGCGGCCCCGCGCGGCGGGTGCCGGCGCTCAGCGGTCCGCGCAGGAGCACGAGGCCGGCGAGCAGGAAGGGCAGGGCATAGTAGAGCGCGCGATAGGCCAGAACCGTGGCCAGCAGCGGTTCAGGCGCGACCCCGGGCAGGAGCGCGATCAGCGCCAATTCGAACGGCCCGACGCCGCCCGGGGTGGTCAGCACCAGCCCGGCGCCGAGGGCCAGCAGGTAGGCCGCCAGAACCGGCGCGGCCGCGATGTCGATTTCCGGCGGCATCAGAATCCAGAAGGCGGTGCCGGCAGCGAGCGTGTCGAGGAGGGCGAGGCCGAGGATCACCGCCATGGCGCGGATCGTGGGCAGTGGCGCGCCGGCAGGGAGCCATCGCGGCCGGGCGAGCGACAGGAGCACGAACCCGGCGCCGAGGGCCAGCACCAGCATGGCCGCGATCCGTCCGCCCGGCAGCGGCAGCGGCACGAGGAGCAGCGCGAGCGCCGCGAGCATGGCCCAGGCGGCGAGGAACGACAGCGCGACCACCACCGAGACCTGCGCGGCCCGGGCGAGCCCGAGCCCCGGCAGCAGGCGCCAGCGCACCAGCGTGCCGGTGACGGCGCCGAGCCCGGCGGTTTGCGCCACGCCGATCGCCACCGCGCCGCTGGTGATCGCCGCAGACGGCGCGATCGAGGTGGCGAGGAGGCGGTGCACCACCGCGTCGTATCGCCCGACCGCCCAGAAACTCATTGCGCTGAACAGCCCGGCCATCCCCCAATGTGCCGGCGCCACCGCGGCGAGCGCTGCGCGGATGCGCTCGGGTTCGAGCGCCGCGATGCGTTCGCGCAAGAGCAGTGCAAGGAGGCCGATCAGGGCAACGCCGATGAGCGGCCGCCACAACAGGCGCGGCCCCGCCAAGCGCGCGCGCCCCGCGGCCGCGCGCCCGGGTTGCGGCACGGTTTCAATTGGCTGGTCGGACATCCCACACCCCCTCTGGCCCACGGGTCAATCATGGGGTGGGGGCGGCAACAGCCGGTTAACAGCTCAAATTGCAGCGAAAAATGCCCCGACGGCCGCGGGCCTGTCGGGCGCTGGCCTTGGCGCCGGGCGCGGGGTGGCGTCAGGACGCCTCGCCGATCACCTGATCGCGGGCGACGGCCAGAAGCTCGGCCCGTTTGGCGCGCACCTCGTCGGTGCTCGACGCACCGCCAAGATCGCCGGCCACCTTGCGGACCACGTCTTCATGCCCGGCTTCCTCGAAATCGGCCTTGATGACCTCGGCCACATAGGCGTCGACATCGCCGCCGGTCTTGCCGAGCCGCTCGGCGGCCCACAGCGCCAACAGCTTGTTGCAGCGTGCTTCGGCCTTGAAGTTTAGCTCCGCGTCATGGGCGAACTTGTTTTCGTAGGCGTTCTCGCGATCGTCGAAGGTGGTCATGTCAGAAGCCCTCAGTTTCCGTCCTTGCTCTCCATATGCCCGCCCCGGCGCCGGCAGGCAACCCCAAGCGGGTCTTGGAGCCCGCCCATATTGCCGCGCCCGGCGCGCTTGCGGGGCCGGGGGCATTGGACTATACGCGCCGCGAGGGCCGGTCGGGCCCCGAAGACGGAAGGCAGTCCCATGGCGCGACGCAAGAAGCTTTACGAAGGCAAGGCCAAGATCCTTTACGAGGGCCCCGAGCCTGGCACGCTGGTGCAGTATTTCAAGGACGACGCCACCGCGTTCAATGCCGAGAAGAAGGACGTGATCGAGGGCAAGGGGGTGCTCAACAACCGGCTGTCGGAGTTCTTCATGACCGGGCTTGCCAATATCGGCGTGCCAAACCATTTCCTCAAGCGGCTCAACATGCGCGAGCAGCTGATCCGGCAGGTGGAAATCATCCCGCTCGAGGTGATCGTGCGCAATTTCGCGGCGGGATCGATATGCAAGCGCCTCGGCCTCGAAGAGGGCACGCCGCTGCCGCGCCCGATCGTGGAGTTCAGCTACAAGGACGATGCGCTGGGTGACCCGCTGGTGCCGGAGGAATACATCATCGCCTTCGGCTGGGCCTCGCAGCAGGATCTCGACGATATCGTGGCGCTGGCGCTACGGGTGAACGATTTCCTGACCGGCGTGATGTTTGGTGTCGGCATCAAGCTCGTCGACTTCAAGATCGAGATCGGCCGGATCTGGGACAACGACTTCATGCGCCTGATCGTGGCCGACGAGATCAGCCCCGACAGCTGCCGGCTGTGGGACATCGAGACCGGGCAGAAACTCGACAAGGACGTCTTTCGCCGCGATCTCGGCTCGCTGACCGATGCCTATACCGAAGTGGCGCGCCGGCTCGGGGTTTTGCCCTCCAACGTCACCCACGCGGCGAAACCCCATGTGATCAATTGACCCGGGCCAAGAATTTTTGAAAATTCTTGGCAAAATTCTTCGAAGAATTTTGCGCCGTCGGGAGCAGCGAAAGGAAGAGAGATGAAAGTCCGCGTCGATGTCATGCTGAAGGCCGGGGTGCTCGATCCGCAGGGCGAGGCCGTGCGTCACGCGCTGGGGTCGCTCGGCTTCGAGGGCGTCGAGGCTGTGCGCCAGGGCAAGGTCATCGAGCTCGACCTTGCCGAGACCGACCCGGCCAAGGCCGAGGCCACCGCGAAAGAGATGTGCGAGAAGCTCCTCGCCAACACGGTGATCGAGAGCTACGCCGTGAAGGTGCTGGGCTGATGCGCGTCGCGGTCATCGTCTTTCCCGGCTCCAACTGCGACCGCGACATGGCGGTGGCCTTCGAGCAGGCGGGCGCCGATGTCACCATGGTCTGGCACAAGGACGACCACCTGCCCGAGGGCACCGATATCGTCGGCATCCCCGGCGGCTTTTCCTTCGGCGATTACCTGCGCTGCGGCGCGATCGCGGCGAAAAGCCCGATCAGCCGGTCGATCATAGCCCACGCGGGGCGCGGCGGCTACGTGCTGGGGGTCTGCAACGGCTTCCAGGTGCTCACCGAGACGGGGCTTCTGCCCGGCGCTCTGATGCGCAATGCCAACCTAAAGTTCATCTGCAAACCGGTTGATCTCATTGTCGAAACGGCCGACAGTGCCTTCACTTCCGGCTACCGGGCGGGACAGAGGATCACGGTGCCGGTGGCGCATCACGATGGCAATTACCAACTCGACGAGGCCACCCTTGCCCAGCTTGAGGCCGAGGACCGGATCGCCTTCCGCTACGCCGACAACCCCAACGGCTCGATCGCCGATATCGCCGGGGTTCTGTCGGCCAACCGGCGGGTTCTGGGAATGATGCCGCATCCCGAACGGGCGATTGATCCGGCCCATGGCGGCACCGACGGGGTGGCAATGTTCCGCTCGTTGGCCGCGACCCTGGTCTCCGCCTGACTTGTGAGCCCCGGCGCCCGGAGTGTATCCTCGCGCCATGGCCAGCACCGATCTTCCCGGATTGAGCAGCTCCGATGCTGAGTTGACCGCGCCGCGACGGCTGTCGCTGCGGGCCCGGCTGGTGCTTGGCGTTCTGGCCTTGTTTGCCGTGGCAACGGTATGGATCTCGAACGAATGGCTGACCGCCCGCTATACCGAATCCACCCGGTCGCGCGCCGAGCTGCGGCTGGCGCTCTACTCGGGCAACCTGGTGTCGGAGCTGCAGCGTAACTCGGTGGTGCCGTTGTTGCTGTCGCGCGATCCGGCCCTGATCGGGGCGTTGAATTCGCAGGATTTCGCCACCTCCTCGCAACGTCTGATCAGCCTGCGCGAAGAAATCGGCGCGGCCTCGCTGATGCTGCTCGACACCGATGGCCGGATCGTCGCCGCGACGAACCGCGAACGGCTGGGCGCAAACACCCGCACCGCGCCCGAATTCGTCGCGGCCCTGCGTGCCTCCGACACCGTCTTCACCACCACCAGGACCGAAGCCGGGGGATACGGGTTCACCTATTCGCGCAAGGTCGAGAGCGGGCGCACCACGCTCGGGGTGGTGGTGGTCGAGGCGGACCTAGCGAAATTCGAAGACAGCTGGGCGGGGATCTCCGATGCGGTGATCGTGTCGGATTCGGCGGGCAACATCATCCTGTCGACCGAGCCGAAATGGCGCGGGCTGACCGAGGCAGAGGCGCTGCAGGTGGTGACGCCGGCCAATGCCATCGAACGCGCGGTGCGATCGACGGCGACCTGGGCGTCGCTGCCGTCGGAGGCCTTCTTCACCGGCGGCGACGTGCTGCGGCAGGATGCGCGGATCCCGTTTCAGGGCTGGCGGATGACGGCGTTCACCACCTATGCCTCGGTGCGCGAACGGGTCAACGGCGTGCTCGCGCTCGAGATCATGGGCTTTGCCATCCTGCTGGCCCTGACCTTCTACATCATCGGCCGCCGCGCGACCTCGCGCTCGATGTTCTTCGAGCTCGAATCGGCCGAGCTGAGGCAGCTCAACGACGCGCTTCAGCGCGAGGTGGGTGAACGCCAGAAGGCCGAGGCCAACCTTCAGGTGGCCGAGCAGACGCTGGCACAAAGCTCCAAGCTCGCCGCCCTTGGCGAGATGTCGGCCGCCGTCAGCCACGAGCTCAACCAGCCGCTCGCGGCGATGAAGACCTATCTCGCCGGCGCCAAGCTCCTGCTCCAGCGCAAGCGGCCGGAAGAGGCGATGTCGTCGTTCCAGCGCATCGACGATCTGATCGAGCGGATGGGGGCGATCACCCGGCAGCTCAAATCCTACGCCCGCAAGGGCGGCGAGGCCTTCGCGCCGCTCGACGTGCGCGACAGCATTTCCTCGGCGCTCAGCATGATGGAACCGCAGCTCAAGCGCCGCCACGTGCAGATCACCCGCAACGTGCCGCGCGAACCGGTGATGGTCGAGGCCGACAGGGTGCGGCTCGAACAGGTGCTGATCAACCTCTTGCGCAATGCCATCGACGCGACCAAGACCGTCGAGGCGCCGCAGGTCGACATTCTGCTCACCGGCGGCGAGGCGGCCCGGATCTCGGTGCGCGACAACGGGCCGGGGGTTCAGGACTTGGACAAGCTGTTCGAGCCGTTCTACACCACCAAGCAGCCCGGCGACGGCGTCGGGCTGGGCCTGGCGATCTCGTCGGGCATCGTTTCCGACCTCGGCGGCCGGCTCACCGCGCGCAATGCGACGACGGGGGGGGCTGTATTCGAAGTGGAATTGCCTATCTTGAAGGCAGACAAGGACAATGACGAGGCGGGCATCGAAGCGGCCGAATGAGCCGCGCATGCCCGGCCGGGTGGGATAGACCCGGCGAGACACCGGCCCGAAGGGGGCCAAAGGGTACGGACCATGGCACAGGCAATGAAGATCGCAATCGTCGACGATGAACAGGACATGCGCCAATCCATCAGCCAATGGCTGGCGCTGTCCGGGTTCGATACCGAGACCTACCCGTCTGCCGAGGAGGCGCTGAAATCGGTGGGGCAGGATTACCCGGGGGTGATCATCTCCGATATCCGCATGCCCGGCATGGACGGGATGCAGCTGTTGAAGAAACTGATGAGCGTCGACAGCTCGCTGCCGGTGATCATGATCACCGGCCATGGCGACGTGCCGATGGCTGTCGAGGCGATGCGGGTGGGGGCCTATGACTTTCTCGAAAAGCCCTTCAACCCCGACCGGATGACGGAGCTGGCGAAAAAGGCCACGCAGGCGCGGCGGATGACGCTCGATGCCCGCGCCCTGCGCCGCGAGCTCGGCGACGGCACCACGATCATGAAGAAGCTGATCGGCGCGAGCCCGGTGATGGAGCGCCTGCGCGAGGACATCCTCGACATCGGGCAGGCCGACGGTCACGTGCTGATCGACGGCGAAACCGGCACCGGCAAGACCCTCGTGGCCCATGCGCTGCACGCGGTGGGCGCCAAGGCGGGGCGCAAGTTCGTCGTGGTCCGGCTGGCGGGCGAGGAGGAAGAGACGCTGGCGGCGAAGCTTTTTGGCCCGATGGAAGAGGGGGGCCAGCAACCCTATGTGGAACAGGCGCGCGGCGGCACGCTGGTGCTCGAGGATATCGAGGCGCTGCCGATGGGGCTTCAGGCCAAGCTGCTGGCCTGGATGAACGACCAGGGCACGCCGCCGGAAACCCGGGTGGTGGCGATCTGCAACCTGCAGGAGGGGGGCAAGACCTGCGAAGACCACCTGCGGCCGGATCTCTACTACCGGCTGGCACAGATGAAGATCACCCTGCCGCCGCTGCGCGCGCGCGGCGAAGACATCCTCATGCTGTTCACCCGCTTCGCCGACCAGTTTGCCGAAGAATATGGCTGCGCCGCGCCGACGGTGACCGCGCAGGAGGCCGCGCAGCTGTTGCAGGCACCCTGGCCGGGCAATATTCGCCAGCTGATCAACATCGCCGAACGCGCGGTGCTGCAATCGCGCCGCGGGTCGGGGACGATCGCCTCGCTCCTGATGAACGATCACGATGACGTGCAGGCGCAGACGATCACCACCGAAGGCAAGCCGCTCAAGGAATACGTGGAAGCCTTCGAGCGGATGCTGATCGACAACACGATGCGCCGCCACAAGGGCTCGATCGTGGGGGTGATGGAAGAGCTTTGCCTGCCGCGCCGGACGCTCAACGAGAAGATGGCGAAATACGGGCTGCAGCGCTCGGATTATCTTTAGGCCAGGGGTCCGGATCGTCCGGGGCAAGCCCCGGCCGACCCGCCGGGGGTTTCACACCCCCGGACCCCCGTGGAGTATTTCGGCCAAGATGAAGGGGGATCAGCCCTCCATTGCTTCGAGCTCGTCGATGAGGCCCGAGATCATGCTCAGGCCCTTGTCCCAGAAGGTCGGGTCGGTGGCGTCCAGCCCGAACGGTGCCAGCAGTTCGGTGTGGTGCTTCGAGCCGCCCGCCCGGAGCATCTCGAAATACTTCGCCTGGAACGCCGGGTCGCCCTCTTCGTAGACCGCGTAGAGAGCGTTCACCAGCCCGTCGCCGAAGGCATAGGCGTAGACGTAGAAGGGGGAGTGCACGAAATGCGGGATGTAGGACCAGAAGGTCTCATACCCGTCCATGAAGCGGAAGGCCGGCCCGAGGCTTTCGGCCTGCACGCTCATCCACAGCGCGTTGATGTCATCCGGGGTCAGTTCGCCTGACCGCCGTGCGGCATGCAGCTTGCATTCGAAGTCGTAGAACGCGATCTGGCGGACCACGGTGTTGATCATGTCTTCCACCTTGCCCGCCAGCAGGACCTTTTTCTGGGCCGCGTCACGGGCGGTGGCGAGAAGCTGGCGGAAGGTGAGCATTTCGCCGAAGACGGAGGCGGTTTCGGCCAGCGTCAGGGGTGTCTGGCTGAGCAGCTCACCTTGCCCGGCGGCGAGCACCTGATGCACGCCGTGGCCGAGCTCGTGGGCCAGCGTCATCACGTCGCGCGGTTTGCCGAGGTAGTTCAGCATCACGTAAGGGTGCGCGTCGGTCACGGTGGGGTGGGCGAAGGCGCCCGGCGCCTTGCCCGGTTTCACGCCCGCGTCGATCCAGCCCTTGGCGAAGAAGGGTTCGGCGATCTTCGCCATCTCCGGATCGAAGCTTGCATAGGCGTCGAGCACGGTTTGGCGCGCCTCGTTCCAGCCGATCACCCGGGTTTCCTCCATCGGCAGGGGGGCGTTGCGGTCCCAGACCTCGAGCACGTCGAGGCCCAGCCATTTGCGCTTGAGCTCGTAGTAGCGGTGCGACAGCCGGGGATAGGCGGCGACAACGGCATTGCGCAGCGCCTCGACGACCTCGGGTTCGACGTGGTTGGCGATGTGGCGCGCGGTCTGCGGCGTGGGCATCTTGCGCCAGCGGTCCTCGATTTCCTTTTCCTTGGCGAGGGTGTTGTGGACGCGCGAGAACAGCTTGACGTTGTCGCCGAAGACCCGGGCCAGCTCGTGTGCCGCGGCCGCGCGCTTGCTGCGGTCTTGCTCGGTGAGCAGGTTGAGGGTGGCTTCGAGCGGCATCTCGTCGTCGCCGAGCGGGGTGAAGGTGAGCCCCGCGATGGTTTCGTCAAACAGCTTGTTCCAGGCCGCCGCCCCGACCGAAGACTGGTCGTGCAGGAATTTTTCGAGCTCGTCGGAGAGCTGGTAGGGCCGCATCGCGCGCATCCGGTCGAACACCGGCTTGTAGCGGGCGAGATCGGCATTCCCGGCGATCAGGGCATCGAGGTGCGCCTCAGGGAGCCGATTGAGCTCAAGTGTGAAAAAGACAAGCGAATTGGTGTATTCGGTCACTTTTTCCTGCAGGTTTTGCAGCAATTGTGCACGTTCCGGGTCTGTCGTGAGCTGGTAGTAGCGCAGCCCCGCGTAGCTCATCAGCCGGCCGGCGACGAGGTCGATGTCTTCGTAGGCGCGCACGCAGGCGAGGAGGCCGGCGGCGTCGAGGGTGTCGAGCTTGCCGTCATAGCGCGCGGCGAACGCCTCGCAGTCGGCCTCCACGCGGGCGAGGTCCCGGGCGATTTCGGGGGCATCGGGGGCGGCGTAGAGATCGGTGAGATCCCATTCCGGCAGATCGCCGAACGCGCCGGGGGCGGCGCCCTCGGCGTTGGCATCGCGGACGGGGAAGGGAAGGGCCTGGGCGCGCATGGTGTCTCCTCTGGATCAGATGGGCCAGACATAGAACGCCGGGGCGGGGGGCTCAATCCCCGCGGATCGAATGCGGCCCGCTGGCAAGGGTTTGTTAACGAATTGGGCCAATTGTTCGCAGGCTGAAAACAATCTGCCGGCGCGGCGCGGCATTTCTTCCGGCAGGGCGCCAATCCGAGGCAAATACCTTGTTTCTGCCCCAAAATCGCCACCGTCTGCATGTCTACCATAGTCGTTTGAGTTCACGTGGTGGCGCCGACGGTGGGTTGGGCGTCGCGGGAGAGGCTTGCATGACACTGCTGCGAAACGACACGTCGCCATCCACCCCGCCGCCGAGCCGGCGCCGGGGCGGGTTCCTGCGCTCCGAGGACGGATCGTTGATCATCTTCGGGCTGATGATGTTCGTGCTCATGTTGATGGTCGGCGGCATGGCCGTCGATTTCATGCGCTACGAGGCGCAGCGGGCGCGGCTGCAAAGCACGCTCGACCGGGCGGTTCTGGCCGCGGCCAGCCTCGACCAGCCGCTGGCGCCGCAAGATGTGGTGCTCGACTATTTCGACAAGGCGGGGCTCGGCAGCTACATCGATCGCGACGACATCACCGTGGTGGAAAGCAGCTTTTCGCGCCGTGTCGATGCGAATGTCGAGATGCGGGTCGATTCGACCCTGCTCCAGCTCGTAGGGATCTCGGAGCTTGTGGCGCCGGGCAACGGGGCGGCCGAAGAGGCCACGTCTCTGACCGAGATTTCACTGGTTCTGGACGTGTCGGGGTCGATGGGCTGGGGATCGGCCTCGGGACGATCGAAAATCGAGGAGCTGCGCCGCGCCGCGCGCAAGTTCGTCAACATCGTGCTGTGCGATCCGGCCAACCCCGATTCCACCACCAACTGCACCGTCGAGCCGGGCACCGTGTCGGTGTCGCTCGTGCCCTATTCCGAACAGGTGCTGGTGGGCGAAACCATTCTTTCGGAGTTCAACGTCAGCAACGAACACAGCTATTCGAGCTGCGTGACTTTTGATGCCGATGACTTCAACAGCACCGCGATCACGACGACGCAGGCGCTGCAACGCACGGGCCATTTCGATCCATGGTCATCGCGCTCGCGCAGCGCGAGTTCCTGGACCTGCAAGACCGACAACTGGCGCAAGATCACCCCGATCAGCGGGGACGTTTCGACGCTGCACAGCCGGATCAACGCGCTCGGCGCCCGGGGCAACACCTCGATCGACCTCGGGATGAAATGGGGCTCGGCGCTGCTCGACCCCTCGTTTCAGGACGTGACGACCAACCTGAACGCGGCGGGCATGATCGACAACGACTACGCCGACCGGCCGTTCGACTGGTCGAAGCGGGGCCTCGAGAAGGTGATGGTGCTGATGACCGACGGGGTCAATACCGACCAGCATTACCTGTATGATGGCTTCCGGTCCGGGCCGTCGCCGGTTTACCGCAACGTGTTCAGCGACGGGTCGCTGGGCGACCGCTATTCGATCTATGACGCCGACAACGATCGCTATTACTGGGAATACACGGGCAGTTGGGAAGACCATCCCTATGGCTCCGGAACCTACGAGGAATGCGGCTGGGTGCGGGTCGGCAAGAAGAAGAAAAAGTGGGAATGGCGCTGTGAGCAGAAGGATGAACAAGGCGTTGATGCCCAGCAGCTGAGCTACCCCGACCTTTGGAAAAAGAAGCCCTGGGCCTGGTATGACCAGTTCAACTGGCTCGACACCGAGGGCTCGGAGTTCCGCAATGGCACCAAGAACGCCCGGCTGCAGAACATGTGCGACGCGGCCAAGGCCGAGGGCATGGTGATCTTCACGATCGGGTTCGAGGTAACCAGTTCGTCGGCCACGGTGATGCGCAACTGCGCATCGAGCCCGGCGCATTACTTCAATGCCAACGGGCTGAACCTGACCGACGCGTTCTCGGCCATTGCGCGCGAAATTTCCAAGCTTCGGCTGATCAACTAGGGAACAGGAACATGCTCAGAGCAGGAGCAGACTGGATAAAAAGCCTGAAAAAGGCAGTCAGCCGTGAAGACGGGTCGGCCACGATCGAATTCGTGATCCTCTTTCCCGCGATCCTGACGTTGTTTTTCTCGGCGTTCGAAGTGTCGATCTACCTGACACGATCGGTGTTGCTGGACCGGGCGCTGGACCGCAACGTGCGGCTCCTGCGCCTCGGCACGCTGGAGCCGGCGACGAAGGAGGAACTCCAGCGCCGTGTCTGCAACGACGCGCTGATTTTCCCCGACTGCCCGAACTCGATTTCGATCGAACTGGTCGAGGTTTCAACAACCAGCTGGACCTTGCCGGGCGCGCAGGTGAGCTGTGTCGACCGCGATGCCGACGTGCAGCCGGCGGTGGATTTCACCTTCGGGCGGCGCAACGAGATCATGCTGGTGCGCGCCTGCGCGGTGCTCGATCCGTTCTTCGGCACCACGCCGCTGGTGATGGACCTCCCGACCGATCCCTCCGGGGGCTACGCCGTGGTGGCGAACTCGACCTTCGTGAATGAGCCGTGAGGGGTGACATGAGCTGTTTTCAACGCATTTCCAAGATGTTGCGCGGCCCGTCCGGCGCCCTGCGCCGGTTTCATACGGACGATGAGGCCAGCCTTTCGGTCGAGGCCGTTCTGGTGCTGCCGATCCTGCTTTGGGGGTTTCTCGCGACCTTCACCTTCTTCGATGTCTACCGCGCCAAGAACCTCGCGCTGAAGGGCAATTATGCCATCTCCGATGTGCTGTCGCGCGAGACCAACATGATCGACATGGATTACCTCACCGGCGCCGAGCATCTGTTCCAGTTCCTGACGCAATCGGACACCAGTTCGTGGCTGCGGGTGACGGTTGTCACCTGCACCGACGACTGCGCCGAAAACAACCGCACGCTGGAGGCCGACTGGTCACGCGCCACCGATGGGCAGCCGACGTTTTCCAGCCAGGACATCATGGAACATTACGAGCCGATCATCCCGTGGATCGCCCAAGGCGAGCGGGTGATCATCGTCGAGACCTCGATGCAATACGATCCGCCGTTTTCGGAGGCGTTGACCGGGATCGGGGAAAGGACGTTCACCGACATCGTGATGACCCGGCCCCGCTTCGCGCCCCAGCTGTGCTGGCAGGGAGTGGGCTGCGGGGTGTGACGCATCCGGGGCGTCGGCAGAGGGCGCCCGGGCGGGAATAGGATCGCTTTCGCAACAATTGCATATGCAAATGTCGCAACAGCATATGTTGCAAATGCCACGCCGGCTGTCAGCGCCTAGCGCGCACCCGCCTGGTTCTCGAACAACGCGAGGGTCTCGCCAAAGACGCGGTCACGAACCTCGGGGCGCTCCATCAGCAGCTCGTGTTCGGCGCCGTCGACGCTTGCGAACCGGCCGCCCTCCCAGCACCGCATCAGGCGCTTGATCGGCGCCGGCTCGACGATGCGCTCGTTCGAGCCGAGGAAAGTGATCGCCGGCACCGCCGGCGGCGACATCGCCATCAGCCGGCGGGTTTCGAACAAGGCGGCGCGCAGCCAGCGCAAGGTGGGGCCGCCGAGGGCAAGTTCGGGGTAGGTCTCGAGCTGGTGGCGCATGAACGCCCACATCTGCGGGTCGGTGGTGAGGTCGTTGTCCTCGAAGGGGGTGGCAATCAGCGCATGCTCAAGCTCGGTGCGCGGCGTGAGCCGGCTGCCAAGCCCCGGCAGCGGGGCGGCGAGGGCGCTCAGCCACGCGATCGGCCGTTCCCACGCCTCCATCTGAACCCCCCACATCGGTGCCGAGAAGGCCACGGCGCGCACCGCGAGCCCGCGGTGCAACGCCCGCAGCCCGATGCAGCCGCCCATGGAATGCGCCACGAGGAACATCGGTTCGGGCAAGTCCAGCCACCGGGCGAGATCGAGGGCGGCATCGGCGTCGTTCTGGTATTGCCCGAAATCGACGATATGCCCGAGCCGGCGGTCGGCCATCGCGCGCGCGGTCAGGCCCTGGCCGCGCCAGTCCATCGTCACAACCGCGTAGCCTTGCGACGTGAAGACTGCGGCCGCGGGCCCGTATTTTTCGACGTATTCCGTGCGCCCCGGGAATAGGAGCACGCTCCCCTGCGTCGGTGTGCCGGGCGCGGCGGGCCACGCGGCGACCCGGATCTCGGCGCCGTCGCGGGTTTTCACCCACCAGGCTTCTCCGCCGGGCGGAGCCTTGGCCACATCCGCGTGGAGAGGTGCGGCCTGCATGCCGCCTAGCCGATCAGAGCGCCAAGCCGCATCGCGGCTCCCATGTCGCCGTCGACCGAGAGCTTGCCCGACATGAAGGCCGCGGTCGGATCCAGCTCGCCGGCGATGATCGCCTCGAAGGTATCGCTGCTGGCCGTGAGGGTGACATCGGCGTCGTCGTCGCCGGCGCGGGCGCCGTTGCCGTCCACCATCAGCGCGCCGGCGCCCTCGAGCACGAATTTCGCCACCGCATCAAAGCCGGCCCCGGCCAGTTTCTTGTTCAGCGCGGCCACCGCCGCCTCGACCACATCGCTCATGTCCGCCTCCTTGGAAGGATCTGCAAAGTCATTCTCGCGTCGAGACTAGCGAATGCCGGGGCGCGGCGGAACCGGTTTTGCGCGGCCGTGACGCGGCGGAATTCGGCCGAGGCCGGGCGGGCCACACATCAAGGTGATGGGCGCGGGGCCGGGGGATCGTGTAGGCTGCGCGCATGAAGCCAATTTTCCTGTCTTTCCTCCTCGTTTTGGCGGCCCAGCCCGGCCACGCCCAGGAGGCCACGCTCGATGAGCTGTTTGCGGCGCTGCGCGCGCCGGGCGACACGCCTTGGGAGGCAATCGAAGACCAGATCTGGGAGCAATGGTCGCAATCGGGCTCGGCGGCACTGGATCTGCTTCTGGAGCGCGGCCGGGAGGCGATTGCCGACGGCGATCCCGAGGCGGCGATCGAGCATCTGACGGCGCTGGTGGAAAACGCACCCGAGTTCGCCGAGGGTTGGAGCGCCCGCGCCACGGCCTATTTCCACGCCGATCTGCTCGGACCGGCGCTGGCGGACATCGCCCATGTTCTGGCGCTCGAGCCGCGCCATTTCGGCGCCATCGCGGGGCTTGGGCGTATTCTGGAGGAAACCGGAGACCGCGAGGCGGCGCTCGCGGCGTTTCGCGAGGCGGTGGCCATCCATCCGCATCGGCCGAATCTGCGCGAGGCGGTTCGCCGGCTCGAGGCCGAGCTTCAGGGCACGAGCCTCTGATCGGCCGGCCCCGGCCCGGGGCCGCTGCCGGACGACGATGCGATCTGGCTCTTTTGCCTCGGAACGCCTATGTGCGGGGGGAACCCGCCCGGGAAAGACAGAGGCTGATGGCTCCCAGATTGCAGGCCGTGCTCGGCCCCACGAACACCGGCAAGACCCATTACGCCATCGAGCGGATGCTGAGCTATCGCTCCGGCGTGATCGGCCTGCCGCTTCGGCTGCTGGCCCGCGAGGTCTATGACAAGATCGTCGCGATTCGCGGGCCCTCCGTCGTGGCGCTCGTCACCGGCGAAGAGCGGATCGTCCCCGAACGCACGCAATACTGGGTATGCACCGTCGAGGCGATGCCCGAGGGGCTGGGGACCGATTTCGTCGCGATCGACGAGGTCCAGCTCTGCGCCGACCCCGAGCGCGGCCATGTCTTCACCGACCGGCTGCTGCATGCCCGCGGCCAGCACGAGACGCTGTTTCTCGGCGCCGACACGATGCGGGGCGCGATTGCCGCACTGGTGCCGGGGGTGAGTTTCCATCGCCGGGAGCGCTTCAGCGAGTTGAGCTACGGAGGTTCGAAAAAGATAAGCCGAATGCCCCCCAGAAGCGCAATTGTCGGCTTTTCGGTTGAAAATCTCTATGCAATCGCGGAACTGATGCGGCGTCAGAAGGGCGGCGTGGCGGTTGTCATGGGCGCGCTTTCGCCGCGCACCCGCAATGCGCAGGTGGCGCTTTATCAGAATGGCGATGTCGACTACCTCGTCGCCACCGACGCGATCGGGATGGGGCTGAACCTGGATCTCAACCATGTCGCCTTCTCGGCGCTGTCGAAATTCGACGGACGCCGGATGCGCCGTCTGGCGCCCAACGAATTGGCCCAGATTGCCGGCCGGGCGGGGCGCTACCGCAGTGATGGCACGTTCGGGGTCACCGGAGAGGCGCCCGGGCTCGATGACGAGAGTGTTGCTGCCATCACCGAGCACCGGTTTACGCCGCTGAAGAAACTCAACTGGCGCAATTCGCGGCTCACCTTCGGCTCGGTCGAGGCGCTGATTGCCACTCTGGAGCAGGGCACCGACGACCCCTGGCTCACCAAGGCGCGCGAGGCCGACGATCTGGTGGCGCTGAAGGCGCTGGCGGCGGATGCGACGATACGGGCGCGGGCGTCGGACGGGGCCTCGGTCCGGCGGCTGTGGGATGTCTGCCGGGTGCCCGATTTCCGCGGCATCAGCCACGCCGAACATGCCGGGCTTCTGGCCACGATCTACAGTGATCTGCACGAGCACGGCCGGGTGCGGGAGGATTGGTTCGCCCGCCAAGTGGCGCGGATCGACAAGACCCACGGCGACATCGACGCATTGTCGAAACGGCTGGCCTATATCCGGACCTGGACCTACGTGGCGCAACGCAAGGGCTGGTTGGCCGATGAAGGCCATTGGCGGGGCGAGACACGTGCGGTAGAAGATCGCCTGTCGGATGCGCTGCACGAGGCGCTGACGAAACGGTTTGTAGACCGGCGCACGTCCGTGCTGCTGCGTCGGTTGAAGCAGAAGGAGGGCCTGGTGGCCGAGGTCAATGACAAGGGTGAAGTGACGGTCGAGGGCGAGTTCGTCGGCCGTCTGGAAGGGTTCCGGTTCCGGCAGGATGCATCGGCCAGCCCGGAGGAAGCAAAAACCCTGCGCGCCGCAGCCGTGGCCGCGCTTGCCCCGGAGTTTTCGCTGCGCGCCGACCGGTTCTACAACGCCCCCGACACCGAGCTCGATTTCACCGAGCAGGGCGGATTGATGTGGGGCGAACACGCCGTGGGCAAGCTGCTGAAGGGCGACGACCCGCTGCGCCCGCGGGTGCAGGCTTTCGTCGACGACGAGGCGGGGGCGGAAGTTGCCGACAAGGTGACCCGCCGGCTGCAACATTTCATCGACCGCAAGGTGGCCGCGCTGTTCGAGCCGCTGATCGGCATCCAGAAAGACGAGACCCTCACCGGGCTCGCCCGGGGCTTCGGCTTCCGGCTGGTCGAGGCGTTGGGGATCATCCCGCGCGAACAGGTTGCGCGCGAGGTCAAGGAGCTCGATCAGGATGCGCGCGCGCTGCTGCGCAAGCACGGTGTGCGGTTTGGCCAGTTCACCATCTTCATGCCCGCGCTGCTGAAGCCGGCGCCGACGCGGTTGCGGCTTGTCCTGTGGAGCCTGATGCAGGGGCTTGACGAGTTCCCCGAAGCGCCGCCGCCGGGGTTGGTGACGATCCCCGTGGCCGAGGGCGTGAGCGCGGAGGTCTATACCCTGTCGGGCTACCGGCCCGCTGGCGCGCGGGCGATCCGGATCGACATGCTCGAACGGCTCGCCGACCAGTTGCGCAGCCAGGACAGCCGCGGCGGGTTCGAGGCCAACCCCGACATGCTGTCCATCACCGGCATGACTCTGGAGCAGTTCGCCGATCTGATGCAGGGGCTGGGCTACAAGGCCGACCGTGGCGAACGGCCCAAGACCGGCGGGGCAGAGCATGCGAAAGGCGCGCCCGGAAACTCCGAAGTGGAGGCCCATCCGCGCGCGCCGCTCCAGCCCGAGCCGCATCCCGGCGAGGCTGGCACGAGCGAAGTCGAGGCGATCCCCGAGGCCGATGGCGCGGGGCATTCGAAGCATCTCCATATCGACCATCTCGCCGGCCCCGGCTTTTCTTCCGTCGAGGCGCAGCCCGATGCCGATGACGACGCGGAAGACGAGCCGCACCCGGGGGCGGCCGGGATCAGCGAGGCGGAGACGAACGCGGCACCGGGCGGCGAGCCGGAAGTGTTCTTCACCTTCACCTGGGGTGGCCTGCAGAAGCCGCGCGGCGGCAATGGGCCCAGACGCGGCAAGGGCGGCGCCGCGCCCAAGGGCGGGCGACCGCGCGGCAAGGGGCCGAAGGGCCCCGGCGGCGGCAAGCCGAAGGCCTATGAGGCCCGCCCGCCGAAAAAGGAAAAGCCGATCGACCCCGACAATCCCTTTGCCGCGGCCCTCAAAGGCCTGCGGGACAAGAGCTAAGTGAGCGGCGCAGGCGCGATGCCGGACCGCCCGGGGCCCAAGATCCGCGCCGACAAGTGGCTGTGGCATGCGCGGTTTTTCAAGACCCGCGGGCTGGCGGCGAAGGTCGTGTCGGGCGGACATCTGAGGGTCAACGGCGAAAAGGCGCACAAGCCGTCGCATGCGATCGGTGCGGGGGATGTGCTGACCTTTCCGCAGGCGCGGCAGATCCGGGTGATCCGGATGCTGGCGGTGTCGGAGCGGCGCGGGCCGGCCGCCGAGGCACGCAGGCTCTACGAAGATCTCACCCCCGCCAGCCCGCCGCCGCCAGCCGCGCCCCGGTTCGAGGGAAAGGGCCGTCCGAGCGGGAAAGATCGTCGCAATGCGCAGCTTTATGAACGCAGGCAACTTGATTGATCCGGTGATCCCGGTTAGGCAGGCGCGAACTGCGGTTTTCGGGGGTGGTCCATGACCTATATCGTGAACGACAAGTGCATCGCCTGCAAATATACCGATTGTGTCGAGGTGTGCCCGGTGGATTGCTTCTACGAGGGCGAGAACATGCTGGTCATCCACCCCGACGAATGCATCGATTGCGGCGTCTGTGAGCCGGAGTGCCCGGCCGACGCGATCCGGCCCGACACCGAGCCGGAGGCCGAGAAATGGGTCGAGTTCAACCGGAAGTATGCCGAGCTGTGGCCGGTCATCGTGTCGAAGAAGGATCCGCTTCCGGAGGCCGAAGAGCGTGATGGCGAAGCCGGCAAGCTCGAGAAATATTTCTCCGAAAAGCCCGGAAGCTGACCGGCCGAGCGCTGAAGTTTCGGGGGCAAACCCCTGATAAACAGTGTGTTTGCCCGGGTGCTGCAATGCGGCGCTTTGAAATCCGCTGATTCTGCGTTATATTCATCTTCTGGTATGAAACCGGAGGCCGTTGCGCGTGGGGTGGGGCTGCACCAGTCACGCGTCTCAACATGCGAAGTGAAGTGACGACGGGGGGCGCAACCCGCCCGCGCAGTTCTTTTCGCTATCGGCTCTGGAGATGAGAGGAAGACAAGACCCATGAGCAAATCCAAGAAGCTCGAGTTTCGCCCGAACGATTTCGTGGTTTATCCTGCGCACGGGGTGGGCAAGATCATCTCGATCGAAGAACAGGAAATCGCGGGTCTGACGCTCGAACTCTTCGTGATCTCGTTCGAGAAGGACAAGATGACCCTGCGGGTGCCGACCAACAAGGCAACCGAAGTGGGGATGCGCGGGCTGTCGAGCCCGGATGTCGTCTCGCGGGCCATGGACACGCTGAAGGGCAAGGCCCGGGTGAAACGCGCCATGTGGTCGCGCCGGGCGCAGGAATACGAACAGAAGATCAATTCGGGCGATTTGATCTCGATCGCCGAGGTGGTGCGCGATCTGCACCGCAGCGATGACCAGCGCGAGCAGAGCTACTCGGAGCGTCAGCTTTACGAGGCGGCGCTGGAGCGGCTGACCCGTGAGGTCGCGGCGGTGTCGGGCGGCGACGAGCTGGCAGCGCAGAAGAAGGTCGATGACGTTCTGACGTCGCGCGCGGCCTGAGCCGGGCGGACAAGGTTTTCTGATGGCACCGCATCCCGGCCGGGGTGCGGTGCCGTCGCGTCAAAGGGCAGCGGCCAGAGCTGCCAGCGCGGCGATTTCGCAGACCTGCTGCGCCGCGCCGAGGATGTCGCCGGTCTGGCCGCCGATCTTTTGCTTGGCCAAGGCCGCCAGGCCGATCGCGGCAAGCGCGGCCCAGAACAGCGGCGCGAGCACCGCCCAGCCGACGACAAGGAAAGCCAGGCCGGCGGCGAGCAGGGCCGCAAGCGTTGCGGTATCCTGCCCGGGTCGGCCGACACCGTGGGCGAGCCCGGCGCCGCGGGCGTTGGGCAGCGCGGCCATCAGCACCGCCATCGGGGCGCGCGAGATCAGCGCTGCGGCGATGAGCGGCGCGAAGAGCGCACCGGCCTCGAAGATGGCCGTGAGCGCGCTCCAGCGCAGGCCGAGAGACAGGCCGAGCGCCAGCACGCCATAGCTCCCGATTCGGCTGTCCTTCATGATCTCGAGCCGCCCGGCGCGGTCCTGCCCGCCCCAGAGCCCATCGGCGCTGTCGGCGAGCCCGTCTTCATGCAGCGCGCCGGTGGCCGCGATCTGGGCGGCGAGCACCAGCCCGGCGGCCAGCGCGACGGGCAGGCCGAGGCCGAGGGAAGCCCAGCCAACAAGCCCCGCCAGCAGCGCAACCCCCGCACCGGCCAGCGGCCAGGCCCAGGCGGCGCGGGCGCCGCGCGGGTGGTCGGGGGCCGGCACCGGCAGGCGGGTGAGCAAGGTCAGCGCCTCGGCGATGTCGCCCGGGCGCGCGAGTGGGTCGGCGTTTTTCGTCATCTGACAGCCTTCGAGGTTTTCAGCGTCCTGCTTCCTCGATAAGGAGACCGCGCTGACGTTTCAACAGGAGGGCTGCATGGCCGACGCCCCGTTTTCCACCCTAGACGAGTTCCGTGCGGTTCTGGCCGGGGCGCCGCCGGCGGATGAGGCGGCGCGCGCCGGGGCCGTGGCCCGCAACGGCCAGCTGACCAAGCCCCCCGGTGCCCTGGGGCGGCTCGAGGACTTGGCGATCTGGTATGCCGGCTGGCGGGGGTCGGCGCGCCCGAGCCTCGCGGCACCGCAAGTGATCGTGTTCGCGGGCAACCACGGGGTGACGGCGCGTGGCGTATCGGCCTTCCCGGCGGAGGTCACGGCGCAGATGGTGGCGAA
>JANTFS010000028.1 GCA_024763335.1 Paracoccaceae bacterium
TGATGATGCTTCACGGCGCCGGTGGTTGCCGCGAAGGCGAAGAGGTAGTCCACTGTCGCGGCGATCTCGAAAGCCCCCTTGTAGCCGTGGCGCTTGACGCCCTCGATCCATTTCGGGTTCACCACCCGCGCGCGCACCACGCGGCCGATCTCCTCGTCAAGGGTGCGGATGACCGGTCGTTCGGGGCGCGAATGGTCGTTGTGGTAGATCGGCCGGTCGCGCCCTTGGAGCGTTGACACGGCCGCGGCCGCGCCGCCTTCGAACTGGTAGTAATCGTCGCTGTCGAGCAGGTCATGCTCGCGGTTGTCCTGGTTTTGCACGATGGCGTCGGTCTGCGCGAGCCGTGCCTCGAATCCTTCGCGATCGCGCGCCCCATCGCCCTCGGCGCCATAGGCATAACCGCCCCATTCAAGATAGGCGTCGGCAAGGTCGGCCTTGTCGTTCCAGATCCGCTCATCGATCAACGCCTGCAGGCCCGCGCCATAGGCGCCGGGCTTGGACCCGTAGACCCGCGCGCTTCGGCCTTCGCGCCGGGCCCGGGCGGCGGCAGGGTTCGCGTCTTCGGGTTCATCCAGACCCATCACCGCGCGCGCGGCACTGTCGACGAGGGCGATCAGCCCCGGAAAGGCATCGCGAAAGAAGCCCGATACACGCAGCGTGACGTCAACGCGGGGCCGGCCAAGCGCGGTGTGCGGGATGATCTCGAAGCCGGTGACGCGGCGGTTGGCGCTGTCCCATGTCGGCTTGACGCCCATCAGGGCAAGGGCTTGGGCAATGTCATCCCCGCCGGTGCGCATGTTGGCGGTGCCCCAGGCGGTGATCAGCATGGCGCGCGGCCAGTCGCCCTCGGATTGCAGGTGTTTCTCGATGAGGAGGTTGGCCGATTTCCACCCGAGCGACCAGGCTGTCGGGGTGGGCACGGCGCGGGTGTCGACCGAGTAGAAATTGCGGCCCGTGGGCAGGGTGTCGAGCCGGCCCCGGGTGGGGGCGCCGGAGGGGGCCGCGGCGAGGAACCGTCCGTCGAGGGCGGTGAGGAGCCCATCCCCTTCGGCCGGACCGCAGGCGCGCACGGCCGGGCGCACGCGGGCTTCGATCTCATCTACCACGGCGCGGCTCATCGGCCCCGGTGGGGCCTCTTCGCCGTCTATCAGCCGCGCGGAAAGCAGCTCAAGGCGTTCGACCGTGTCGCCGACCGTCCGCCAATTGCCCGGCGTTGCCAGAACGTCCGGTCGCCGCGCGCCCCAGGGCTCGGCCATGTCGCAATCCAACGGATCGAAGTCGAGCTCCAGATCTTCAGCGAGGGCACGGATCAGCGAGGCATTGCCAGCTTTGCCGTCACCGCGTGGCACGCGCACCAGCGCCTGAATGAGATCGCGCTCCAGCCGTCCCGAGGGCGATTGGCCGAAGACGTGCAGGCCGTCGCGGATCTGCGCCTCCTTGAGGTCGCACAGGTAGGCATCGAGCCTGGCGAGGTCGGTCTCCTCATCTTCGCCATTCATGCCGGCGTCGGCGTCGAGCCCGGTGGTGGAGCTGAGCGAAAGGATTTCGCGGCGCAGATGTTCGATCCGGCGCGGGTCCACCCCGGCTGCTTCGTAATATTCGTCGACCAGCGCCTCGAGGTCTTTCAGCGGCCCATAGGTTTCGGCCCGGGTGAGCGGCGGGGTGAGGTGATCGACGATGACCGCCTGGGCCCGGCGTTTGGCCTGAGTGCCCTCGCCGGGGTCGTTGACGATGAACGGGTAGACATGCGGCATTGGCCCCAGAACCGCTTCGGGTGTGCAGTTCCGCGACAGTGCCAGCGCCTTGCCCGGCAGCCACTCGAGGTTGCCGTGCTTGCCCATGTGGACAACGGCATGGGCGCCGAAGGCGTGGCGCAGCCAGGCATAGAAGGCGATGTAGTTATGCGGCGGTGCGAGGTCGGGGGAATGGTAGGTGTCGGTCGGGTCGATGTTGTAGCCGCGGGCGGGTTGCAGGCCGACCACGACGTTTCCGTAAGCAAGAACCGAGAGCTTGAAGCCGACCCCCGGCTCGAGGAATGGATCATCTTCGGGTGCGCCCCAGCGGTCGGTGACCGCATGTCGGAAAGGCGCCGGCAGGGCCTCGAAATGCCCACGGTAATCGTCCAGCGCCAGCGTCACGCCCCCGGTGCGCGTGGCGCGGTCGGTCAGCCAGTTCGTTGGCCCTGCCAGGATCGCCTGCATCAGCTCGCCCGCATCGGTGGGGGCGCCCGCGACGCGGTAGCCCGCCCGGGCGAGCAGGCCGAGGCTGTGAACCGTGGCGGCGGGCGTGTCGAGCCCCACCCCGTTTGCGAGCCGCCCGTCCTTGTTGGGATAGTTGGCGAGCACGAGGGCCACCCTGCGGTTGGCCGGCGGCGTTGCGCGCAGCCGCGCCCAGTTGGCGGCGAGATCGGCGACGAAGTCCACCCGGTCCTGACGGGCGCGGTAGGTGGCGATCGGGCACTGCGTGGCGTCGTCGAAATAGGCCGCGTCCTTGAAGCTGACCGCACGGGTGAGCACCCGGCCGTCAACCTCGGGAAGGGCCACGTTCATCGCGATGTCGCGGGCGGAGAGGCCGGTGAGCCCCTCGGCCCATGCGGCTTCGCTACCGGCCGACAGGACCACCTGGAACACCGGCGCGCCGTTGGCGGCGGGCCCGGCGAGCGGGTTTTCGGCCCCGGCCTCGCCATCGTGCGGGGAGCCGACCGCGAAGGAGGTGGCGTTGAGGATCACGGCGGGCGGGGCTTCGGAAAACAGCGCGTCGAGCGTAGCCGCGGAAACCGGGTCTTTCAGGGAGGCGACGAAGACCGGCAGAGGGTTCAGCCCGCGCGCGGTGAGCGCCTGCGCAAGCCGGGAGATCGGGTCGAGCCCGGCGCCCTGAACGAGCGCGCGGTAGAACACGATCGCAACCACCGGCGCGCCTTCGATCCACGCGGCGCGCAGCGTTGCGAGGTCGGAAACGCCGGATTGCGGCCAGACCACGCCGGCGCGCAGGAGCGGGCGCGCCGGGGCCGGCTTTGCCTCATCCGCGAGGAGCGCCCTCGCGTAGCCAAGGAAGGCCGTGGCGTTTTCCGGCCCGCCTTCGACAAGATAGGCCCACAGGGCGTCATAATCGTTGTCGGCAATTGTCGAGAGCCGGCGCAGGTCCGGGTCGGGCTTGTCGTCGCCGGGCAGCAGGGCGAGCGGGATGCCCGCGGCATGGCAATGCGCCGCATATTGCTCAGCGCCGTAGCGCCAATACCCAGTGCCCCCAAGCACCCGGGCGATGACGAGGCGCGAGCCGGATGCGCATTGGTCGATATGCAGATCAACCGACATCGGGTGCGTCAGATGGGTGAGATTGGCAAGGCGCAGGGTGGGCGCCGCGTCCATCCCGGCGCGCGCCTGCGACAGGGCGGCGAGCTCGGTGTCGGCGGCCGAGATGAACACGACATCGGCCGGGGTCTGGGCGAGATCGACGGGATCCTTGCCTTCGTCAATCTGGCCGGGCGTGGCGGCAAGCAGGTGCATCAGTCCCGGCTCCGGGCCAGGCCGCGGGGCTGCCAGTGAGTATTTGGGCCAAGATGAAGGAGCGGTGCGCCCATCAGTCCAGCCGTTTTTGCATGAACAGGGAAGACTTGGCGTCGGGGTAGTCGCCGAACGGGCCGCGGCGCGTGAAGCCCGCGCGCGCGTAGAGACGGTGGGCGGCATGCAGGAGGTTGCCGGTTTCCAGCATCAGGGCAGGCAGGCCCTGGGCCCGGGCTTCGTCTTCGAGCTTGGCGAGCAGACGGGCACCAACCCCCAGCCCGCGCGCCGTCTCGGCCACGAACATCGACTTCACCTCGCCGTAGCTGCCCCTGTTGGCGAGCGCCGCGGTGCCGAGGATGTCGGTGTCGCGCCTGGCGACGAAGAAGGCGATATCGGGGGCGGTGAGCGCCTCGATGTCGAGATAGAAGTTGTCTTCGGGCGGAAACAGGCTCTCCATCAGCGCGTGGCTGGCCCGGAGCAGCGCCGAGGCCGCCGGGTCGCGCGGATCGCCTCTTTCCACCCGGACACTCATGCCGACAGGGCGGCGGTGATCGCCGCGCGATCGAGGCCGGTTTGGCCGATCACCACCAGCCGGGTTGCGCGTGGCTGGTCTCCGAATGGTTGATCGAAGTAGGTGTCGACGCGCGGACCCACGGCTTGCAGGGTGAGCCGCATCGGCTTGCCCGAGACGGCGGCAAAGCCCTTGAGGCGCAGGATGTCGTGGGCGCGGATCACCCCGGCCACCTGCTCGGCAAAGGCGGCCGGATCAGCGATCTCGGCCCGATCGACGACGAAGGTCTCGAAATCGTCGTGGTCGTGGTCGTGATGATGGTGATCATGATCATGATCATGCGCGTCATCGTCGTCGTGATCATCGTGGTGATGGTGATGATGGTGGCCCTCGTCGCGCCCCTCCATGTTGGCCTCGGCCTCGGCGCCCTGACCGAGCACGACCGACACCGGCAAGCGCCCCATCTCGGAGCGCACCACGTGGACGCCGTCACGGGCCTCGGCCCCAAGGGCCTCTGCCAGCGCCTCGGCCTCGCTGGGCGTAAGCAGGTCGGTCTTGTTGACGACGATCATGTCGGCTGCCGCGATCTGGTCTTCAAACAGTTCCGACAGCGGGGTTTCGTGGTCGAGATTTTCGTCGGCCTTGCGCTGGGCCTCGACGGCCGCGAGGTTGGCAGCGAACCGGCCCTCGGCGACGGCCTTGCCATCGACGACCGTGACCACGCCATCGACGGTGACGCGGGTCGAGATCTGCGGCCACTGGAAAGCGCGCACGAGCGGTTGCGGCAGGGCGAGGCCGGAGGTTTCGATCACGATGTGGTCGGGCGCGTCGGGGCGCTCCAGCAGGCGCTCCATCGTCGGGATGAAATCTTCGGCCACGGTGCAGCAGATGCAGCCGTTGGACAGCTCGAAGATGTCGTCGTCGGTGCAGGTCTCGTCGCCGCAGCCCTTGAGGATGTCGCCGTCGACGCCGAGATCGCCGAACTCGTTGATGATCAGTGCGATGCGCCGACCGTCGGCGTTGTCGAGCAGGTGGCGGATCAGGGTGGTCTTGCCGGCGCCGAGAAAGCCGGTGACGACGGTGGCGGGGATCTTTTTCATGGCAAGCTCCGAAAACGGGAGACGCCGGAGCCACGGGGGCCCCGGCGCAATGCGTCAGGTTGCTGCGCTCAGGCGTAGAGGCGCTTGGTGACGAGGCCGCTGCCTTCAAGGCCGCGCACCGACTTGGCGCCGGCAAGCAGGGCGAGGTCGATCAGCGGTTCGATCAGCACCACAAGCATGTAGGCCGCGCCGAAGGTGACAACGCTTTCCCATGCCGCGAACCCCTGGCCGTAGAAGGCCCAGAAGGCGACCCAGGCGACGATCCCGCCCTGGTAGGTGGCCGAGAGCTTGGTGACCTGTGCATAGCTCAGATCGACATAGGCCGTGCCCGGCGCCACGATCCGGCGCGCAAGGGCGGCCATTGCGAAGAGCGGCACGAGAAGGGTTGTGACGTTGGCGGCGTAGTTCGGAAGATCAAAGGGCGCGAAGAACAGCCCCTGAAGCAGGAGGCCAAGCGCGAGGCCGATGGCGGCCGGCGCGGCGCCCAGCGTGAGGAACAGGGTCGAGCCGAGGATCAGGTGCACCTCCGACACGCCAACCGGCGGGTGCGGAAGCAGCTGGAAGAACGTCAGAACGGCGCCAGTGGCGATCAGCCCGCGGGCGGCCAGCGACGCGGGCCCCGAGGTTTTGATCGTGTCGAAGGCGAGCTTGGCGGCGTAAAGGCCGGCGGCGGCACTTGTTCCGAAGGCGAGCACCATCTTGGTGCCGTCAATGAGTCCGGGGGCGATATGCATGTGTCGTACTCCTTTGCCCGTCTCCCCGACGGGTGGGTTGATGTTCACATGGCAGGTCTCCTGGCTTGCGGGTCGAAGCTTCCGCCGCCTTCCCGGGGCTGGCCCCAGTGGCATCTGACGGTCGCTCACCGCATACAGTCGCGGGGGCGGCTGCGGCTGGGGGCCCCGAAGTGGGTCGCCCGTTCCGCATTCCCTATTCTCCCGTGGCGCTTTGCGCCGAGGTTGGGAACCATGCAAAAACCTTGTCGCGCGCGGCCAAGGCTCTCGTCAAGCCTGTTTCGGAGGCGGGGCCAAAACTGTTGGCCGGGCACAGGGCGCGGGCCAAGATGTTGTGGATAACCACGCGTTCCGGGCTATATCATGGGGCCCGTGCGTTGACTTGGCCTGATCCGGCCCGGACAATGGCGGTTCAAGAGAATCACACGAGGGGCAGGCCGCTTGCGGTTCACCAAACTCAGGCTCAACGGCTTCAAGAGCTTCGTCGACCCGACCGATCTGGTGATCGCGGACGGGCTGACCGGCATTGTCGGCCCGAACGGCTGCGGCAAGTCGAACCTGCTCGAGGCCATGCGCTGGGTGATGGGGGAAAGCCGCCCCTCGGCGATGCGCGGCGGCGGCATGGAAGACGTGATCTTCGCTGGCGCGGCCACCCGGCCGGCGCGCAATTTCGCCGAAGTCGCGCTGACCATCGACAATTCCGAGCGCCTCGCTCCGGCCGGGTTCAACGACGCCGACAGCCTTGAGATCGTGCGCCGGATCACCCGAGATGCCGGCTCGGCCTACAAGGTCAACAGCAAAGACGTGCGGGCGCGCGATGTGCAGATGCTGTTTGCCGATGCCTCCACCGGTGCGCATTCGCCGGCGCTGGTGCGTCAGGGCCAGATCGCAGAGCTGATCAACGCCAAGCCGAAGAACCGCAGGCGCATCCTCGAAGAGGCGGCGGGCATCTCCGGGCTCTATCAGCGCCGGCACGAGGCCGAACTCAAGCTGAAAGGCACCGAGACCAATCTGGCCCGGGTCGATGACGTTGTCGAACAGCTTGCGGGCCACCTCGCCCAGCTTGCGCGCCAGGCACGCCAGGCGCAGCGCTACCGGGCGATCGGCGCCGATCTGCGCAAGGCCGAGGGGCTGTTGCTGTATCGCCGCTGGAAGGAGGCCGACGAGGCGCGGCTGGCCGCGGAGCGGGCGCTGACCGAGCGCGCGACGGAGGCCGCGCAGGCTGAAGCCGCGGCGCGGGCGGCCGGGAAGTCTCGACAGGATGCCGAGGACAGGCTGCCGCCGCTGCGCGAGGAGGAAGCCATCGCTGCGGCGGTGCTCCAGCGCATGCAGGTGGCGCGCGACCAGCTGGCCGACCAGGAAGCCCAGGCGCGTGACCAGATCGAGACATTGAAAGCCCGGATCGCCCAGCTCGAAAAGGACATCGAGCGCGAGGAGGCGCTCAACCGCGATGCCGGCGAAATGATCGAACGCCTCAATTGGGAGCAGGGCGAGCTTGCGAAGGCCGGGGATGGGCACGAGGCGCGTTTGGACGAGGCCGCCGAGGCGGCCCGCGCGGCGCGGGCGGTGCTTGAAGGGCGCGAGGATGCCCTGTCGCAGCTGACCGAAGACGTCGCCCGGCTGGCCGCCCGGCACCAGGCCGCGCAACGGCTCGTCGACGACAATCGGACCGCGCTCGAACGAAGCGAGGCCGAAGCTGAGCGCGCGCGCGCGGCAGCCGATGAGGCCGGCGCGGCGCTGGAGGCGGCGCGTGCCGATCTGGCCGCCGCCGAAGCCGCGCAGGTCTCGGCGTCTGCACAGGCCGAGGCGGCCGAGGCGGCACTGGTGGCCGCCGATGAAGCCCGTGGCCTTGCGCAGGCGCGCGAGGCGGATGCCCGCGCCGCGCGGTCGGAAGCCGAAGGCGAGGTGAACGCGCTCAGCGCCGAAGTCATGGCTCTTGCAAAACTGCTGGAGCGTGACACGCGCGAAGGCGGGCAGGTGCTCGATGCGCTTCGGGTCGACCCGGGGTTCGAAAAGGCCCTGGGGGCGGCGCTCGCGGACGATCTGCGCGCGCCCGCAGTTGCGGGCGATGCCGCCTCGGGTTGGGTGACGCTGCCGGACTACGATCACGCGCAGGCCTTGCCACCCGGGGCGCAGCCGCTGGCCGACCACGTGACCGGTCCGGCCGTGCTCGCGCGGCGGCTGGCCCAGGTCGGCCTGGTTGCGCCCGACGAAGGCCCGCGGCTTCAGGCGGCATTGATGCCGGGCCAGCGGCTGGTGTCGGCGAACGGAGACCTGTGGCGTTGGGACGGGTTTCGGGCCGCCGCGGAGGATGCACCCTCCACCGCTGCCTTGCGGCTCGAACAGCTTAACCGGCTCGAGGCTCTCAGGCGGGAGTTGCAGGGGGCAACCGCGCGGGCCGATGAGGCGCAGAGCGCCCACGAGACCCTGCGCGATGCGCTGGCCCGCGCCACCGAGGCCGACAAGGCGGCGCGCGAGGCCCGCCGGGAGGCCGACCGGACCTATGCCGAGGCGAGCCGTGCGCTGTCGCGGGCCGAGGCCGATCGCAACCTTGCCGCCGGCAAGCTGGAAAACCTCGGCCTTGCCGTCGCGCGCCACGAGGAAGAAGCCCTCGCCGCGCGAACCCGCCTGGGGGAGGCGCAGGCCGCGGTTGCGGACCTTGGCGACCTTGAAGCCGCCCGGGCCGAGGTGGAAGACGTGAAGCTGACCGTCGAAGCGGCCCGGGTGACGATGCTGTCGAAGCGCTCGGCGCATGACGAGGTCCGGCGCGAGGGCGAGGCGCGGGTGAAAAGGGCGCAGGAGGTTGCCAAGGAGCTTTCCGGCTGGCGCCATCGTCTCGAAACCGCCGGCAGGCGGATCGCGGAACTGGCCGCGCGCAAGACGGTGTCGGAGGGCGAGTTGAAGGAGGCCACGGCCGCGCCGGCGGAGCTTTCGGCCAAGCGCGAAGAACTTGCCCGCGAGATCGCAAACGCCGAGGCCCGCCGCGCCCAGGCGCTTGACCTGCTGACCGCCGGCGAGGCCGATCTGCGCGAGGCCGTGGCGCAGGAACGCGATGCCGAGCGCCGGGCCGGCGAAGCGCGCGAGGCCCGCGCCCGCGCCGAGGCCCGCGCGGATGCCGCCCGTGAAACGGTGAGCTACGCCGCGGAGCGGATCGAAGAGGCGCAGGAAACCACGCCGCAGGGCCTTCTCGAAAGTCTGGATGAAGACCCCGAGAAGATGCCCTCCTCCGAGCAGATCGAACACGATGTGAACCGCCTGAAGCGCCAGCGCGACGCGCTGGGCGCGGTCAACCTCCGGGCCGAGGAAGATGCCCGGGAGGTGCAGGAAGAACATGACACGCTGGTGCACGAGAAAGCCGATCTCGAGGAAGCGATCAAGAAACTGCGCTCCGGCATCGCCGCGCTGAACCGCGAGGGACGCGAGCGCCTTCTGACCGCCTTCGAACAGGTCAACTCGAATTTCGGGCTTCTGTTCAGCCACCTGTTCGGCGGCGGCGAAGCCAACCTCGTGCTGGTGGAAAGCGACGATCCGCTGGAAGCCGGGCTTGAGATCATGTGTCAGCCGCCGGGCAAGAAGCTCTCGACCCTGAGCCTGCTTTCGGGCGGCGAGCAGACGTTGACGGCGCTGGCGCTGATTTTCGCGGTGTTCCTTGCCAACCCGGCGCCGATCTGCGTGCTCGACGAGGTCGACGCACCGCTGGACGATGCCAATGTCACCCGGTTTTGCGATCTGCTCGACGAAATGACGCGGCGCACCGATACCCGCTTTCTGATGATCACCCACCATGCCGTGACAATGGCGCGGATGGATCGGCTGTTCGGGGTGACGATGGGAGAGCAGGGTGTCAGCCAACTTGTGAGCGTCGACCTGAAAAAGGCCGAAGCCCTCGTGGCGTGACACTTTCTTTCCTTGATCGAGATCAGGGTCGCGGTAGAAAGGGAGTGATTAGGCTGCGCGTGAACCAACAAGGGGAATACCATGAAAACCAAGGGTTTGTTTCTGGCGGCTATCGCTTCCGCCGCGTTTGCAACGGCGGCCTTCGCCGAGGATTTGGTTCGGGCTCAGGATCCGTCGACCGTCACCGCATTCCTGTTTGAAGAAGGCATTCCGTCGAAAACCGATGTTGATGGCGTCGGCGATCCTCTGGTCCAGTTCCGCAAGGGAGACCAGCCGTATCTGATTTTCTTCTACGATTGCACCGACAATGCCGATTGCGCATCGCTCCGGTTCTACAGCGGATATGAAACCAACGGCGCGGTCGATGCGGATTTCGCGAACAAGTTGAACAATGAAAACAGGTTCGCAACGACGCTGATCGACGACGAAGATGATCTGGTGCTGCACATGGATGTCCTGACCGGTCAGAACGGGATGACCTACAAGGATTTCCGCAACCTGATGGATATCTTCATCTCGCTCGTGGAAGATGCTCAGGCACAGATGGACTGACGGCCAGGGCCGTGAACCGGGAGAACAGGGTATGCGACTTTTTGCGAGGATGATCGCTGCGGCCACCATGGCCGTTGCCGTCGGATTTGGCTCCGGTGCCCGGGCCGACAACGTGTTGGCATCCGACCCGCAGACCTTCACGGATTTCTTTTTCGAGGAAGGCGTGCCGGCACAATTGTCGACCGACGCCTATGGCGATCCGTTCATCGAGTTTCGTTACGAGGGCAAGACCTACCCGCTGTTCTTCTATGATTGCCAGGACAATGCCGATTGTCTCGCGGTGCAGTTCTATGCCGGCTACGAGATGGAGGAACCGTTTTCATTTGAGCGCGTGAACGAATGGAACTCGGGCGAACATCGGTTCGCACGAGCCTATTTCACGCCCGATGACAATGTCCTGCATCTCGAGATGGACATTGCAACGAGTTCCGACGGGATCAGCGCGCGCGATTTCAAGGATCTGATGTTGCTCTGGATTGACCGGGTCGATGAATTCGAGGAGTTCATCGGCTGGTGATCATCGTGGCGGCGCGGAAGAATTGACCGCCGCCACGACCGCCGCCGTCACCGCATCATAGAGCGCTTCCGAGCGGCGGGCATGATCGCGCCACATGGGTTGGTCGACCTTGAGGCGGCCCCACATTTCCATGTTGTCGAACATCCAGCCGCGCTGGGCGGCATTGAGCAGGCGCCGCGCGTCATCCGACAAGGTGTCGCTGGGGCCGGCGCTGTGCGGGATCGGAACCGGGTCGGGCTCTCCGGCGAGCAGCGCGAGCGCCGAGGTGAAGCGGATGTTGGCCTCCTTGGCATCGTGCGACCAGGCAAATTCGCTCATTTCCGCAAGTGCATGCCGCAATTCGATCGTTGCGGCTTCAACGCCGCGGCCCTCTGGCTGCGGTTCGGCTGCCGTTGCGGTGTAGCGCACGGCCCAGATCCGCCCATCCCGGGCTGACGGATAGGCCGCCTTCCAGGCGGCATGCCAGCCAAGGGCGCGGCCATCGCCGGTTTCGGTTGTCATGGTCCAAAGGCTGCCACCGCCGGCGAAACCCGCGGCGATCCGATCGGGGATGGTCTCGCCTGGGATCATCTTTTCATCCTGCCGCTCAAAGCCGAGGATGACCCGAACGGTGCCCGATCGTGCCAACTGGTCGAGCCAGACCGGCGGCGTCTCCGCCATTGGCACGAGGGCAGGCTTCTTTTCCTTCCGTTTCGTCGCCAGTTCAAAGCTGATGGAGCCGCAGCGCGCGAAGGCGCGTTGCGTGGCGAACCAGCGCATCGGATCGTCCGGGTGTTTCAGCCTGTGGTTGGCCGAGATGACCAAGGCGGCCAGTTGTGCGACTTCGCCGTCCAAGGAATCCTCGCGCTTGTCTATGCCCCATTGGTATCGAATTTTGCGCGCAGGTTCACCTGAAATAGCGCGACGGCCGCACCGGCCTCGGTCACAGCCGGTTGAGCAACTCCACCGTTGGCCAGGCGTCCGGGACGAGCCCCAGACGGGCCTGTTCGGCCTGCACCGCGCGCCGGGTCTTGGCGCCAAGGATCCCGTCGACCTTGCCGACATCGTGGCCGCGGGCCTGAAGCTTTTTTTGCAGGGCCTTCATCTGGCTGCCGGACAGGGGCCCTGTCGGGTTGCCGGCGTTGTAGACCGGCGCCCCCTCGAGCCGGGTTGCGAAATAGGCCGCCGTCATCACGTAGGTGAAGCTCTGGTTCCATTCGAAGTAGACGTCGAAATTCGGGTAGGTGATGAAGGCGGGGCCGCGATAGCCCTGCGGCACGACGACCGAGGCCTGCATGTTGCCCGAGGCAAGGGCGCCATTGCGCGGCTGCACACCCATCGCCGCCCAGCTGCTGACCGGAAGCTTGGTGTGGGTGCCAGTCTTGGAGAAGTCGAACCCATCGGGCAGGGTCACTTCCTGAATCCACGGCTCCCCGGCGCGCCAGCCGAGTTTGCGCAGCATGTTGGCCCCCGACATCAGCGCATCCGGCGCGGAGGTCTTCAGCCGCACGTGGCCGTCGCCGTCCCCATCGACGCCGCTTTCGAGGATGTCACGGGGCAACATCTGGACCATGCCGATCTCGCCCGCCCAGGCTCCCGTCGTCTTGGTCGGAGAAAAATCATCGTTCTTGTAGAGTTCGAGCGCCGAGAGCACCTGCGGCTGAAACAGGCCGGGGCGGCGGCAGTCGTGGCTGAGCGTCATCAGCGAATTTAGGGTGTTGAAATCGCCCTGGAAGGCTCCGAAATCCGTCTCGAACGCCCAGAAGGCGACCAGCACGCCACGGCTTACGCCAAACTTGCGCTCAATCGTGTCGAAGACCGACTTGTATTGGCTCAACTTGGCGCGACCATTGTCGATCCGGTATTGCGAGATCAGCTTTCGCGAGAAATCGATGAAGCCGGAATTGAAGATCCCCTGGGCGCGGTCGGCGTTGATCGTGCGTTGATCGAAGCGCACCGACGCGAAGAAGCGGTCGACCGTGGCGCGGTCGGTTCCACGTTGGACCGCGAGGTCTTTCATCCGGTCGACGAAGGACGAGAACGACCCACCGCACTGGATGATCGGAGCCGGTATTTCCGCGGCTCCGGCCGCAACGGCCGCATTGGTTGACAGGCTCAAAAGAACTGCTGAAAGAAACTTGCGCATGGGGTCCCCTATGACTGCTCCGCGCGCGAGCCTAGCAGGAGATTTTCACGAGGCAATGGCGATCAGGATGACGAGGCCGAGCGCCGCACCCCAGGCACGCCACAGCGAGGCCACGGCGGCGTCGATCTCGGCGGGGCCGATCTGGCGCGCCCCCTCGGGATTGACGAACTCATGGTGTTCAAGCTTGCCATCATACCGGCGCGGTCCCGACAGCGCGACATCGAGCACAACCGCCATCGCCGCCTCCGGCCAGCCCGCGTTCGGCGAGCGGTGGCCGCGGGCATCGGTGCGCAGCATCGCCCACCCGCCGGGCCGGGGCCGGGTGAGATAGATCAGGAGTGCGGTCAGCCGGGCCGGGATCCAGTTCAGGATGTCGTCGAGCCGCGCCGAGGCCTTGCCGAATTGCTCGTATCGTGGCGTGCGGTAACCGATCATGCTGTCTGCGGTATTGACCATCTTGTAGGCCAACATCCCCGGCAGCCCGAGCAGGAGAAACCAGAACACCGGGGCGATGACCCCGTCCGACAGGTTCTCGGCGGCCGATTCGATGGTTGCCCGTGCGACCTCGGCTTCCTCCATCTCCCCGGTTTCGCGGCCGACGATCTTGGCCACTTCGCGGCGACCGTCCGCGAGCGAGAGTTGCAAGGCATTCGCCACGTCGCGCACGTGATCGATGAGCGACCGGTGGGCAAGAAGAACCGCGGCGGCAATGAGCTCGGCCACCCAGCCCAGCCCGGCAATCGCCATCCCGACCCCCCAGGCGATGGCGACGAGCCCGGCAATGGTGAGTGCGCCGGTGATCAGCCGCCCCTTGCCGTGGTTGAGTTGCCGGTCGGCCCAGCCGACGGCACGCCCCATCAGGACCGCCGGATGCGGCGCGCGCTTCCACACTGCGTCCGGTTCGCCGAAAAGCGCATCGAGCCCGAGCGCCAGTGCGAGCACGACCGCGTGGCTCATGCGAGCGCCGCCTCGAACTGGTCCCACCGGTCTTGCGGTGGCAGGCCGAGCCTGAGCCATGTCGGAGCATAGGAAAAGGTGCGCGACCAGACCTTGCCGCGGGCAAGTTTCTCCTGCCAGCGCGCGGCGTCATCGACCTGGTAGAGCCGAAACAGCGCGGTGCCGCCGATCAGTTCGGCGCCGCGGGCCTGCACCAGCGCATCCATGCGGGCGACTTCCACCGTCAAGATCTGGCGGGCGCGATTGGCCCATTCCATGTCTTCCAGCGCCACCCGGCCGACATGCTGCGCCACGCCCGAAACCGGCCAGGGCCCGAGCATCTCGGCCAGCCTGTCGATCAGCGCGGGATCGCCGATTGCAAAGCCGAGCCGCAGCCCGGCGAGCCCCCAGAACTTGCCGAGCGATTTCAGGATCACGACGCCGGGGCGGGCTGCCCAGTCCGGCACCCGGGTATTGCCGAGGATCACGTCGCAGAAGCTCTCGTCGATCACCGTCAGGGCGCGGGCCCCGGCCTCGTCTTCGCCCGACCACATGATGCCTGTCGGGTTGTTGGGGTGAACCACCACCCGTGCCTCGGCTTTCGGCGTGCCCTCGGGCTCGGCGCGGACGATGTCCCAGCCGGCGGCGCGAAACGCGGCCTCGTGTTCGTTGTAGGTCCGCTCGGCGATCCGCACCCGCGCCGGGGCAGACAGCCGGGGCATATTGGCGATCAGCGCCGAGGCGCCCGGCGCGGCCAGAACGGCGGCTTCGTCGGGCACCATCCAGAATGCCCGGGCGGCGGCTTCAAGCGCGTTGCGCGCGCCGAGGTCCGGCAGGGCGGTGAAAGCTTCGGGCGGGAGGTGTGGGATCGGGTAGGGCCGCGGATTGATGCCGGTCGACAGATCGACCCATTCACCGCGATCCCCGCCGTAGAGCGCGATCGCGGCGTCAAGGCCACCGCCATGTTCGCGCATCATGCTCATGCATCGCTCTCCGGCAAGGGCGGGTGGCGGGTGATGAAATGGCCCTTCACCGCCTGCGGCCAGTCCCGGTAGGGCACCTGGCCCGTTTCGCTCTCGGCGTGGCGTTCGGCATAGGCGACGATGCCTTCGGCGCTTTCAGGCCCGGGCTCGAAGCGGCCGAGGGTGTAGGCGAGTTTGCCCTGTGCCTGGATCGCGACGTTGCAGGCGTGATCGCAGCCCATCAGGCAGGAGGTGCGGCGCACGCGAACTGCGCGACCCTGCGCGGCCGCCTCCACGAGCCCGGCGAGGCGCTCGCCGTCGGTCTCTTCCAGCCCGCGCGCTGCCCAGTCCTCGCCTTTGCAGGTATCGCAGACAGTAATCCACGTTGTCGGCAAATCGTGTTCCCCCGATGTTTCGGGTCGTTTGAACCGGAAAACACCGGCCTTGGCAACAGCACCTGCGCCGGGGTCTTAACCAGTTGGAAGGGAAGTGCTGTGAAATCCTGCCGGCCCGTGGCAGAACCGCCGCAGCGGAGTGACGGGGATGCGGGTACTGATCGTCGAAGCCGAAACCGATCTGGCGGATTTGTGGGCGGCGCATCTGGTGCGGCTGGGCCACGCGACGGAAACGGCTCGCGATGCGGATGCGGCGATCCGGGCGATGCAACGCGGCCGGCCCGAGGTGCTGGTGATCGATCTCGATCTCGAAAACGCCGCGGCATGGGCGGTTGCCGATTACGCGGCCTATCGCCACCCGAAGGCGAAACAGGTCTTCGTGACGGCCTCGCGGTTTTTCTCGGGCGGGTCCGTTTTCGACATGAGCGCCAACGCCTGTGCGCTTCTGCCGTTGCGGACAAGGCCGGAAGATCTCGCTGCTGTTGTCGAGTTCCATGGCGAACGGCGTGGCGGCGTGGGCTGATTCCCGTTTCCAACCCCGGTGCACAGCGCTAGGGTTTTGCCATGAACAGACAAAGCCTTCCGCGTCCCGAAGCCGTCATTTTCGATATCGGCAACGTGCTGATCGAGTGGCAGCCGGAAGCGCGCTATGACGCCATCATTGGCCCCGAACGGCGCGCGGCGATGTTTGCCACGGTTGATCTGCACGGGATGAACGAGCAGATCGACCGGGGCGGGTCGTTTCGTGACGTGGTCTATGACACGGCCGACTGCTACCCGGAGTTCCGCGCGGAAATCCGGATGTGGCATGATCGCTGGAGCGAACTGGCGCGCCCCGCGATTGACCATTCGGTCCGGCTGCTGCGGGGGTTGCGGGCCAAGGGCATTGCGGTCTTCGCGCTGTCGAATTTCGGGGTCGGGAGCTTCGCCACGAGCGAGCGCGATTTCGGCTTCCTGTCGGAATTCGATCGGCGCTACATTTCCGGCCACATGGGTGTGACCAAGCCGGATGCGCGGATCTACGAGATGGTCGAGGCCGACAGCGAGATCGCGCCCGAGCGGCTTCTGTTTGCCGATGATCGCGCCGAGAATATCGCGGCGGCGGCAGCGCGCGGCTGGCAGGTGCATCTGTTCGAGGGGCCAGAGGGGTGGGCCGAGCGCCTTGTGGCCGCGGGATTGCTGACGCGGGGTGAGGCGGCATGAAATTCGACACCATTCCGTTCGAGGCCGAGAAGCTGCTCGACTGGCTGGATCTGGCCGACGCGATCCGGGCCGGTCACAGGATGCCGCGCGCCGAGGTGGGCGATACCTTCCTGCGCCGGGAGCCCGATACGCTCTTGTCGCGGTCGGCCTGGATCGATGGTCTGGGCATGGCGGTGAAGACCGCGACGATCTTTCCCGAAAACCCCGCCGATCATGTGCCGGCGATCAACGGCGCGCTCAACCTTTATGACGATACCCACGGCGTGCTCGAGGCGATCGTCGATTTTCACCTCGTGACGAAGTGGAAGACGGCGGCCGATTCTCTTCTGGGCGCGATTCTGCTGGCCCGACCGCAGAGCGATTGCATCCTGATCGTGGGCGCCGGTGCTGTCGCGCGCGCGCTGCGCGAGGCCTATGGCGCGGCCTTTCCCAACGCCAGGTTTCAGGTCTGGAACCGGTCTCCCGCGGGCGCCGAGGCCATGGCCGCGCATTATCCCGACACGGTGGTCGCCTCGGATCTGGAAAGCGCGGTGATGGCGTCTGACATCATTGCCTCGGCGACGATGAGCCGCGCACCGATCATTGAGGGGGCATGGCTCCGGCCCGGGCAGCATCTCGACCTCATCGGCGCCTATCGGGCCGACATGCGCGAGGCCGATGACGAGGCCCTGAAGCGCGCGCGCATTTTCGTGGACAGCCGCGCCACCGTTCTGGACCATATCGGCGAGCTGAAAATCCCGCTCGAAGCAGGCGTGGTGAGCCGCGACGACGTGATCGGTGATTTCTACGACATCGAGGCCGGCGCCTTCACCCGCAACGATGACGATATCACCCTGTTCAAGAACGGCGGGGGGGCGCATCTCGACCTGATGACGAGCCGATACATCCAGAAAAAATGGCAAGACCGATGATCACCGAGGCGCAGATCGAGGCATTTCAACGCGATGGTGCGGTCCTCGTGCCCGGCGCGTTTTCGGACTGGATCGAGGTGATGCGCGCGGGCGTTGCCCGAAACATGCGCCATCCCTCGGAATATGCCTCGGAAAACGCGGTCAGCGAGGGGCGGTTTTTCGACGACTATGTCAATTGGCGACGCATCCCCGAGTTTGAGCAGCTGGTTCGCGAAAGCCCGGCGGCGGAAATTGCCGCCCGTGCGATGCGGTCCTCCACGGCACAGTTCTTTCACGACCACGTTCTGGTGAAGGAGCCCGGCACACCGAAACCGACACCGTGGCATCAGGACGGACCCTACTATTTTGTCGAAGGCCGCCAGACCGTGAGCTTCTGGCTGCCACTCGATCCCGTGCGCGAAGCCAGCCTTCGGTTCATCGCGGGCAGCCACCGGTGGGAGAAACCGGTGCGGCCGGTGAGCTGGGCGGATGACAGCGATTTCTATGAGGGCGAGCCCGGGTATGTTCCGGTGCCCGACCCGGATGCCGATCCGGCCGGGATGACGGTGCTCGAATGGCCGATGGACCCGGGGGATGCGGTGTTGTTCGATTTCCGGGCCGTGCACGGGGCGCGGGGCAATCTGAGCGATACGCGCCGCCGGGCGCTGTCCTTGCGGTTTGTCGGGGATGACGCCCGCTATGTCGAACGCCCCGGGCGGACCTCGCCGCCGTTCCCCGGCCACGGGATGCACGCCGGGCAGCGCTTGCGCGAAGACTGGTTTCCCGTTGTCTGGGCCGACGAGGCCTAGAATGGGCGCGCCTCGATGGGCGGCAGCCGAAATCCACCCGCGACGGCTTGCGGTAGCGCGGGCGCGCGTTACTCTTGCGCGTGAACGGTTCCCACAAAGACATAGCCGATGCCTGCATTTTCCGTCCTAATCCTCGCGATTGCCATCGTTGCCGGCCTTGCGGCGTTGCCACGGTTTCTGGAATGGCGACGAAAGCCGATGTCGGAGCGCGAACGCGGTCATGCGCCGGGAGAATTCGCCGAGCTTTCGGGCGGAATGACCCATTATGAATGGCACGGGCCGCGGTCAGACAGGATCATCGTGCTTGTGCATGGGCTGAGCACACCGGCTTGGGTGTTTTCCGGCCTGATCAAGGGCCTTTTGATGATGCGCTACCGCGTGCTCACCTACGATCTCTATGGCCGGGGCTTTTCCGATCGGCCGCCGGACGATCAGACGCTCGAATTCCATACAAGGCAGCTGGGTGAGCTGCTCGACTGGGTCGGGGTGCGGGTGCCGGTGACGCTGATGGGCTATTCGATGGGCGGGGCCATCGCATCGAACTTCGCCGCCGAGGAGCCTGATCGCGTCGACCGGCTGATCCTGTTGGCCTCGGCTGGTTTCACCTACCTCCCCTCGAAACTTCTCGAAACAGCGCGCAAGAGCGGTACATTCGGGAATTGGCTTTGGGGGCTTCTGGGGGGGCGGTATCTGTTGCAGACGGCGCGGGCCGATGCGAAGGGGCCGACCGCGATCGAGGACCTGCCGAAGCGGATCGGGACGGAACTTGGGCGACGGGGCTATCTGGCAGCGATCCTTTCGTCGGAACGGCACACGCTCAGCCAGTCATTGCAGCCCGTGCAGCGCGAGATCGGGGCGATGTATATCCCGACCCTCGCGATCTGGGGCGCGGAGGACAGCGTGATCCCCATCACCTCCGTCGGCGATTTTGCCGCGTGGAACCGCAATGCGCGCCAGGAGGTCATCGAGCACGCGGGCCATGGCCTTGCCTACACGCATCCCAAGGAAGTGCTGGCCGCGATCCGCGAGTTTCTGCGGGAAGTTCCCGAGTAACCCTCAAAGACTGGCTTCAACCGCGAAGTCGGCGGGAATGCGGTTTTCGCCATCGAGCAGGAGATCGGCCATTGTCAGGCCGACCATCGGGGCGATGCCGAAGCCGATCTTGAAGCCGCCGTTGGCAATGAAATGCCCGGGCCGACCGGGCCATGCGCCGAGCATGGGCGCGCGGGTTCTGGCCCGTGGCCGCAACCCTGCCCAGCGCTCCACGA
>JANTFS010000029.1 GCA_024763335.1 Paracoccaceae bacterium
CGGCATGGGCGGATCCGCTGCGTCGGTCGGCTGGGTCTGCACCCAGTACACCGCTGTCCTCGCCCCGATGGGCAGCCCGTTTGGCTACGGTATGTCGGGAATGTCCGGCATGGGCGGCATGTCCGGCATGGGGGGCATGTCCGGGATGTCCGGCATGGGCGGCACCTGGACCCCGCCGACGGGCATGAGTGGCATGTCCGGCATGGGCGGCATGTCTGGCATGGGCGGAATGTCCGGGATGTCGGGCATGGGCGGTATGTCCGGAATGTCGGGCATGGGCGGAATGTCCGGAATGTCGGGCATGGGCGGCATGTCCGGGATGGACGGCATGTCTGGCATGTCGAGCAACTGACCGCAGCCGTCTGACACCGACGGACAAAAAATCCGGGAGGGCGGTCAGCGCCCTTCCGACAAGGGAAACCTCCGCAAGAGGAAGACACCATGAAGTGGTTGAACTGGGTTCTTGTCAGGTTCAGCGTGCTGGGCGCTCTCGGCACCGTCGCGCTGGCGATCTTTGTACTGGTCAACCTTGTCGCCGTCGCGATGGGGCCCGAACCGGCGGTAGCCAACGGCCTTGCCACGCAAGCCGTGCCCGAGCCCGACCCGGCCACTTCGACAGCCGCGCCCGGGTCCGATGACCCCGCCGGCGTCCTGCTGGCCGCCACGGAGACGACAAACGACGCCACCGCCGATCTGGCAGCGATGCATCCGACGATCGACCCCGAGCTGATTGCCAGTCTCGAGGCGGCCTTCAACAACGCCCCGCAGCGCAGCGATGCGGACATCGCCGAGGCGCAAGCGCGCGCCGCCGCGATCCAGGCCGAGGTCGATGCCGGTATGGATTATCAGCGCGCCCGCTATTACCCACTGCATTTCGCCCCGGCGATCGAGACGGCCAGCAACGAGGAATGCCTCGTCTGCCACCAGGAAATCCTCGATCACCAACCGCGCAGCGCCTCGCCGGCCGGTGTGTCTACCGACAGCACCTTCGCGTGGTATCAGACCCTCGACACCTACGAAGGCCCGCAAGCGAGCTTCCACTGGCGCCACCTCGAAAGCGACTACGCCAAGAACGTGATGAACCTCGAATGCGTGTTCTGCCACAAGGGCAATGACCCGCGCGAGGAAAGCCCCTACATGGTGCCGACCCGCGCCGCGGGCAGCGCGCCCGACGTGCCGGAGTTTACCAACCGCAAGATGGTCAACCCCTCCGAGACCTGCCTTCTGTGCCACGGCGCGATGCCGGACCCGATCGAGATCATGGGGCTTGGCGCCCCCTGGCCCGAGACGCGGCTCGACATGGAAGACGAGGAAACCATCAACGGGTGCCTGGTTTGCCACGGCGAATACGGGTTCCGCACCAGCCGTCACAACGTGAGCTATCTCAATGCGCTCAACATCGAGCTGACGGCGCGTGAAAAGTCCGACACCTGCTATGGCTGCCACGGTGGACGCCAGTGGTACCAGATCTCCTATCCCTACCCGCGCCATCCCTGGCCGGACATGGATGAAGAGGTGCCGGAATGGGCGGCGGACCGCCCGACGCAATCGAAACCCGAATACCAGCTGCCGCCGATTCCGGTCGAGTAGCCTGGCCCAGTGACCCGGAGACACGTGATGAAATATCTCAAGGACCTCGAAGCCGCCGCCGGACCGCTGACCCAGACGCGCCGTGGTTTTCTCAAGACATCGGCGGCGCTGGCTGCCGGGGCGCTCGTCACCGACGGGTTCACCAGCCCGGCGCGCGCCTTCGCCTACGAGCCCTACCCGACCGACGACGATCTCGAGACGGTGGTCACCTCCTGCGCCCACAACTGCGGGTCGCGCCACATGCTGGTGGCCCACAAGAAGGGCGACGTGATCGTGCGTCTCTCGACCGACAACGGCAGCTACCAGGGCGATGCCTATGGCACCGACACCGAGGAAAAGCCGCAGTTGCGCGCCTGCCTGCGCGGGCGCTCCTACCGGTCGCGGCTCTACTCCGCCGAGCGTCTGCTCTACCCGATGAAACGGGTCGGCAAACGTGGCGAGGGCAAGTTCAAGCGGATCAGCTGGGAGCAGGCGCTCACCGAGATTTCCGAGCGCATGGTCTATATCAAGAACAAGTATGGGCCGCAGGCGCTGGTCGACCAATCCTATGCCGGTGCCTCCTACGGCGTGCTGCACAAGTCGGACCAGATCGAGGGGCTCCTCGGACGCTTCCTCGGCATGTTCGGCTGCCGCACCTCGTCATGGTCGGTGCCCTCCTACCAGGCCACCACCTTCGCCAGCCGGACCAACTACGGCACCATCCAGGACGGCAACGAGGATGACGCCTTCGCGCATTCCAAGCTGATCATCATGTGGGGCTGGAACCCGGCCTATACCTTCCACGGCGGCAACACCTTCTACTACATGCGGATGGCCAAGCAGCGCGGCTGCAAATTCGTGCTGATTGATCCGCAATATACCGACAGCGCCTCGGCCTATGATGCCTGGTGGATCCCGATCCGCCCCAACACCGATGCCGCGATGATGGCCGGCATGGCCTATCACATCTGGGACAACGGCTGGCAGGACCAGGACTTCATCAACCGCTTCGTCCAGGGCATGGACCCGGGCACGATGCCGGCCTGGGCGCAGGGGCAGGAAAGCTTCTGGGACTACATCTCGGGCAATTCCGACGGCGTGCCGAAAACCCCCGAATGGGCGTCCGAGATCTGCGGCGTCTCGGCCGACGACATCAAGAAGCTCGCCGAGATGTATGCCACCACCAAGCCCGCGGCCCTCAAGGCCAGCTGGTCGCCGGGGCGCAATGCCTATGGCGAGCAATACGCCCGCATGGCCAACGCGTTGCAGGCGATGACCGGCAATATCGGCAAGCTCGGCGGCTGCGCCGAGGGCGTCGGCAAGGGCTGGCATTCCGAGGCCGTGGCCTATCCCTACGACCAGAATTCCAACATCTGGTATGCCTCGATCAAGTCCGATCGCTGGGCCCATATCGTGCTGAACTATCCCAATGTGAAGCGCGAAGAGGCCGGGCTGTGGCCGCGCAATGATCAGTGGGACGGCGTGGTGCCCAACATCCGCGGCATCTTCTGGCAAGGCTCGGACTGGTTCAACCAGCTCACCAACATCAACAAGGAGATCGCCGCGATCCGCAAGCTCGAGGCCGAGGGCGACATGGAGAGCCTGTTCGTCTGCATGGACTCGACGATCACCCCCACCGGCATCTGGGCCGATTACCTCCTGCCCATCGCCACCCATTTCGAGCGCCACGACGTCGCCCTGCCCTGGTACAAGGGGCATTACTACATCCACCGGCCGAAGGTCATCGAGCCGATGGGTGAATCGAAGACCGACTTCCAGGTGTTCACCGAGCTGGCCTACCGGCTTGGCTTCGGACAGGGCTACAACCCACGCGCCACGCGGGACTATTTCTGGAATCCCGATCCGGTCGACGAAGCCTATCTGCGGGCCTGGTGGGACGAGAAGGTGATGCACCACCAGCATGTCGAGATCGGCTGGGAGGAGTTCAAACGGCGCGGCGTCTACAAATTCATCCTGCCCGAGCCGCACGTGGCCTTCCGCGAACAGATCGAGCAGGGCGTGCCGTTCCAGACCCCGTCCGGCAAGATCGAGATCTTCTCGACGACGCTGGCTCAGACCCGGGATTGGACCCGCACGCAATATGGCTACTACATCCCGGCGATCCCGAAATGGATCGAGCCATGGGAAAGCCTCAACTCGCCCAAGACCGAGACCTTCCCCTTCCACATGATCAGCCCGCACCCACGCTGGCGCACGCACTCGATCTTCAACAACATCCCCTGGCTGCGCGAGACCTTCAGCCAGGAGCTGACGATGAACGCATCGGATGCGAGGAAGCTCGGGATCCAGACCGGCGACACCGTCGAGGCCTACAACGACCGGGGCACCGTGGTCGTCCCGGTCTACGTCACCGAGCGCTGCATGCCCGGGGTGGTGGTGCTGCACGAGGGCGCCTGGATGGATCTGGCCGACGATGGCACCGACCGGGCCGGCAACCCCGACTTCCTGACGCTGGACGAACCCAGCCCCGCCGGCGCCTTCGCCTACAACACCGTTCTGTGTGACATCCGCAAGAGCGACAAGGCGCACCGGCCCGGATGGGACCAGCTGGCGACCGCCCGCAGCGCCGTGTTCCGGCGCGATTACTGAGCCGAGGAGCAGACGAGATGGCAAACCAAGTCGACAAGGCCAAGATCAAGGAAAGCGTCGCCCGGCTGCGGGAATACGGCTACCCGAAGGTGGAGCCCGAAATGCAGATGGGCTTCGTTCACAACAACGTGGACTGCATCGGTTGCCGGGCCTGCGAGATCGCGTGCAAGGACAAGAACGGCCTCGACGCCGGCCCGCGTTTTCGCCGGGTGCAATATGTCGAGGGGGGCATCTACCCCGATGTCTTCGCCTTCAAGATCAACATGTCGTGCAACCACTGCGCCGATCCGGCCTGCCTGCCCGCCTGCCCGACCGGCGCGATCTTCAAGCGCGAGAAGGACGGCGTGGTCGACATCGACAGCACGCTGTGCATCGGCTGCCGCAAATGCGAGGCCGCCTGCCCCTACGGCGCGCCGCAGTTCGACCCGGAGGAAAACGTCGTCAAGAAGTGCAACATGTGCGTTGACCAGCTCGACGCCGGGCGTCAACCTTACTGCGTCGAAGCCTGCATGATGCGGGTGCTCGACGTGGCGCCGATCGACACGTTGCGCGACGGCTCGGCCGAAACCAAGGCGATCGGTCCGGCCGACGAGGTGGTGAGCCAGGTCAAGGGCATGGCCGATCCGAACCTGACGCATCCCTCGATCGTCTTCGTGCCGCATTCGAAGGGCAAGATGGAGAGCTGAGCCATGGCCGAGATCAGGCAGTTGGAAGAAATCGAGATCACCCCGGCCGTCGAGGATCAGGCGCTCATGGGCGAGGCGGCGGCGGGGCTCGGCGTCGTCATCCGGCTCTTCGACCGCGAACTTGATCGCGAGGCGCTGGCGGCGCTCGCAACCGCGCAGGTGCAGGGCTTCCTCGCCGGGCTGTTCGACAGCGCACCGGCCGCCGCCGCGCTCGCCGATCTCGACGCGGCCTTTGCCGCCCTTGGCCCCGCGCCCGACACGCGCACGCTCGATCTGCTCGCCGCGGATTATGCCGAGATCTTCCTCACCCACGGCCATCGCGCCGCCCCGACGGCCTCGGTCTGGCTGAGCGAGGACCACACCGAGCGCAACGACCAGATGTTCGCCGCGCGCGAATGGTATGAGCATTGGGGCGTAAACGTCCCGAACTGGCGCACGCGCGCCGACGACCATATCGTGCCCATGCTCCAGTTCGTCCAGATCCTGCTCGAACGCGGCGACACGGCGGCGCTGGTCGATGCCGCGGTGTTTCTCGACACCCAGATGGGCCCCTGGGTCGGCGATTTTCTCGGCCGGGTCGCACAGCGGGCGGAAGAACCACTCTACCGCGCCGCGGCCGAGCTGACCGCCGCGATGCTGGCCGAGATCCGCGCCGAGCTCGCGCGCATCACCACGATCGCCGAAGACATCCCGGCGCCACCGAAACGGCCCGAGATGGTGCCCGACGAGGTGGCCTTCGTTCCGGGCACCGCGCCGAGTTGGTGACCCGGCCGATTTCGGTCGATCCCGCGCGCTGCGTGCGGCCGAGGCTGCCGATCACGCTCTGCGATGCGTGCCAGAACGCCTGCCCGACTGAGGCGATCAGCCTGTCCGGCCATGCCGCGCCGAGCGTCGATCCGGCGCTCTGCACGCAATGCGGGGCCTGTGCGGTCGCCTGCCCCGAGGCGGCGCTCACCCTCGCCCCGAAGGCCGAGCCGGTGGCGCCGGTCTGGCGCCTCGCCTGCCCCGGTGCCGCCGGTGCCCGGGTCAACACCGGCTGCCTCAATGCCCTCACGCTCGACGATCTGGCCGAGGCCGCGCTTGCCGGGGTGCAGGTGATCGAGCCCGTGGCGCATGATTGTGCGCCGTGTCCGCACGCCGGCGGCGTGGCACTGGCCGAAACCCTCGCGCGGTTCAACCGGCTGCTGGTGTCGCGCGGGGTCGAGCCGGTCCGCCTCGCCCCCGATGCCGCCCCGCGCCGGGGCCTGAGGCGCCCGCGGCTTGCGCCGCCGGCCCCGGATACCGGCAAGCGCGCCCTGATGCGCCGGGCCAGCAGCCTCGACGACGCGGCGCCGCCGCCACCGCGCCCGCTGACCCGCCTGCTGGCATTGGGGGCCGACAGCGCCGGTGCCCTCTACCCGTTCTCCCCCGCCATCGACGCCGCGCGCTGCACCGGCTGCGATGCCTGTGTGAAGGCCTGCCCGGCGGGGGCACTGGCGCTCGCGGCGGCGGATGGCGAGGCTTATGTCATCGATGCCTCGGCCTGCACCGGCTGCGGCTGGTGCATCGCCCTTTGCGACCACGATGCGGTGGCCATCGCATTTGACGCTCCCGCCGCCGAAGCGGTAGAGCTTGAACCATATGTGTGTTCGCAATGCGGGGTGCGCTCCCATGCCCCCGCCGGGCAAGCGCCGGCCGATGCCGTCTGCCCGATCTGCGCGGCACGGGGGCACATCCGCCCGGACAATCTGGTGTTGTGATGGTTCAAAAAGCGGTCGAGAGGATCCGGGCCTTTCTGGCAGCGTCGCTCCTGCGCCGCATCATGGCGGTGACGGTGACCGGCCTCACCATCGCGTCGCTGGCCTTCCTGTTGATCCTGCAAACGATGCAGACGCGCTTCGTGCTCGGCGAATATGCCCGCGCCTCCATCGCCATCAACGCGACGCTGCAGGCGGCGCTCGAAAACGCCATGCTGAAGCGCGACCTGCCGGGGCTTCGGCGGATGATCGACGACATCGGCGCACAGGACAACGTTGCCGGGGTGATGATCCTGGCACCAACGGGGGACGTGCGCTTTGCCGACGATCACGCCCTTGTGGGCAGCCGGATGGAGCTGCCGGCGGGCCTCCCGGCCAGCCCCGATGCCACGCCGCAGACGCGCTTCATCGAAGGGCCGCAGGGCGCCGACATCCTGCGCAGCATCAATCCCGTGCGCAACAAGCCCGGCTGCACCGCCTGCCATGGCAGCCCCGAGGCGCATCCGGTCAACGGCATCCTCGTGCTCGATTTCGATGCCGCCCCGGCGCGCGCCTATGCCACCCGCGGCGCCCTGATGCTGATCGGCATGGGCGGTGTGGTCATGCTGCTTCTGGCCGGGGCGCTGTGGTGGGCGGTGCACCGGCTGGTGACCGCCCGGCTGGAGAAGATCGGCGAGGCGGTGCGCGCCTTCGGTCGCGGCGATCTGGCGGCGCGGGCCGATGAGAGCGGCGAAGACGAGATTTCGGGCTTTTCGCGGGCCTTCAACCGGATGGCCGGGCGGCTGCAAACCGCCGACACCGAACTGCACACCGCGCTGGACGCCGTCGAGAGCATCCTCGAAGCCGCGCCCGACGAGATCCGGGTGATCGGCCCCGATTTCCGGGTTCTGCACGCCAACCAGGCGCATCTCACCCGGCTCGGCCTGACCCGCGACGCGGTGATCGGCCGGCCCTGCTTCGCGCTCTCGCATGGGCGCGACACGCCCTGTCCGCCGACGCTGCAAACCTGCCCGGTCGAGCGCATCTTGCAGCATGATGCCGGCGCCTTGCGGTTTGTCGATCTGTTCCACCTGCCCGACGGCAGCGCGATGAGTGCCGATGTCATCGCCGCGCCGGTGCGCATGATCGTCGACGGTGCGCCGCGCGATTGCGTCATCGAGGTGATCCGCGACCTCGATGCCGAGGTGGAGATTTCGCACCAGCAACGGCTCTCCGAGATCGCCATGTTGGCCAATGGCGTGGCGCATGAGATCAACACCCCGCTGTCGTCGATCCTGCTCGCGGTGCACGAGATCCGCGCAGGTCTGCCGCCCGACGGCGACGGTCAGGATCTTGCCGGCCTCGTCGAGACCGAGATCCGCAGCTGCATGGATGTCACCGAGGGCCTGATGCGCCTGTCGCAGCCCGGGTCGGGGGCGACGATGCCGGTGGACATGGCCGCGGTCGCCAACAACCTGCTGCGGCTCTTGGGGCCGACGCTGGCCCGGGCCGGGATCGAGGCCCGGCTGTCCTGCGCGGACGGCTCGGCGATGATCGAGGCTTCCGACAGCGACATCCGGATTCTCATGCTCAATCTGTTCACCAACGCCATTCACGCCATGGCGGATGGCGGACGGCTGACGATCACGCTGGCGCGCAATGACGGCGTGCTCAGCCTCGCGGTGGCCGACACCGGGCGCGGAATCGCGCCGGAAGACATCGACAAGATTTTCCTGCCGTTCTGGACCAAACGCCCCGATGGCAGCCTCGGCCGCGGCCTCGGCCTTGCCATCTGCCAGCAGGTGGTCGGGCGTCTCGGCGGGCGGATTGAAGTTCGGTCGAATCCCGGGCAAGGTGCCACTTTCACGGTGATTTTCCCCCTCGGCGAAGGGCCCGCGGCGTGATGGCAGGAGGTTCAACCGCATGATCCCAACGGCGCGTGAGAACGACGGCGGCGGCGCGTCGTCGCTCATCCTGGTCATCGACGACGACGACACCCTGCGGCGCTTGCTTCAGCGTCAGATCGAGCGGCTTGGCCATGGCGCCGCCGGGGCGTCGAGCATGGCCGAGGCGCGGGCCTTCCTGGAGACCGAGCGCGCCGATCTGATCTTGCTCGACCAGCGGTTGCCCGACGCCGACGGTCTCGCGGCCCTGCCCGAGCTGATGACCCTCGCCCCGGTGATCGTGCTCACCGCCTTCGGCTCGATCGATCAGGCCGTCGACGCGGTCAAGGCCGGGGCCGCCGACTACCTGCCAAAGCCGATTTCGCCGCAGGCCCTCGAGCTTGCGATTGCCCGGGTCTTCGAGACGGTGCGCCTGCGCGGCGAGGTCGGGCTCTTGCGCCGGGCGCTCGACAAGCGGCCGACCACGGCGCTGATTGGCACCAGTCCGCAGATCGAAACCCTGCGCCAGCGCGCCGGGCTGCTGGCCGAGACGGACACGCCGGTGCTGATCTTGGGCGAATGGGGCACGGGCAAACGCACGATTGCGCGCTACATTCACGAACATGGCCCCCGCGCGCGGGCCAATTTCGTCGAGGTGCAATGCGCGCGCAAGGATGCCGACGGGCTGTTGTCGGAGCTGTTTGGCGACACCGAACCGGGGCTCTTGGAGAGCGCCGCCGGGGGAACGCTGTTTCTCGCCGACATCGCCCGGATGCCCGATGTCGTGCAACGGCGGCTGGCCGGGGCGCTGGAAACCGGCGCCTTCTCGCGCCGGGGGTCGACCCGCCGGGTGCCGCTTCAGGTGCGCCTGATCGCCGCCTCCGCGCAGCCCGCTGTCGAGGTCTCGGGCGAAGACGGGCTGGTGCCGGAGCTGTTCTACTCGCTGTCGGGCTTCACCCTCGAGGTGCCGCCGCTGCGCGAGCGGCGCGGCGACATCCCCGAACTTGCCCAGGATTTTCTCGCCGAGCGCAGCTTCGCCTCCGACCGGGAGAAGCAGTTCACGAAAAAGACGCTCAAGCACCTCCAGGAATGGACTTGGCCGGGCAACCTGCGCGAGCTGCGCAATGTCATCGAACGCGGCGTGATCCTCTCGGGTGACGCCAAGACGATCCCGCCCCGGCATGTCGAGCCGGGCGCCAGCCGCGCCGCCGCCCCGAGTGCCGAGGAGGCGCTGCCGGTGTCCGACGAGCCCAGCCTCGAAGCTCTTGAGCTGCGCTATCTCGACATGCTCCTGCGCAAGCATCAGGGCAACCGGCGCGAGGTCGCCCGCATTCTCGGCATCAGTGAACGCAGCGTCTACCGAATGCTCGCCCGCCGGCGGGACGATTGACGGGTTTGCGGCGCCGGAGCGGTTTCGAGGCTTGCACCAGCCGCGCATGACACCCAAAGTCGCCCTGATCCGGGCCGCGCCGTGGCGGCGCCGGAAGGACACGGGGACACCAGATGCACAAATCCGGACAGCAGGTTTCGTTCTGGTCCGCGGTGGCCATGGGCATCGGGGCCATGGTTGGCGCGGGGATTTTCGCGCTGTTGGGCAGCGCCGGGGCGATTGCCGGCAGTGCGGTGTGGATATCCTTCGTCGTCGGCGGCGCGATCGCGCTGCTCTCGGGCTATTCCTTCGGACGGCTGGGCGCGCGCTACCCGGTGGCCGGCGGGCTGGTGGAATACCTGGTGCAGGCCTATGGCGTCGGCCGGTTCTCGGGCACGATGAGCGTGATGATGTATCTCGGCGCGATCGTCGCGATCTCGCTGGTGGCACGCACCTTCGCCACCTATGCCGTTGCGATGATGCCGGGGGCGCCGCCTCAGATCATGGTGCCGGTCATGGCAGCGGCGGTGATCCTGGCCTTCATGGCGATCAACCTCGGCGGGGCACGGGCCATGGCACGGGCCGAAAACCTGGTGGTGCTCATCAAGATGGCCGTGCTCGTCGTCTTCGCCGTGGCCGGGCTGATCTATCTCGATCCGGCCCAGCTGCGGCCGGCGACCTACCCGCCGGTGACAACGATCTTCTACAGCATTGCGATCACCTTCTTCGCCTACGAGGGCTTTCGCGTCGTCACCAACGCGGCGGAAGACATGGCCGATCCGGCCCGAACCCTGCCGCGCGCGATCATGACGGCGATCGGGCTGGTGATGGTGATCTATGTGGCGCTGGCCATCGCGGTGTTTGGCAACCTGCCGCCCGACAAGGTGGTGGCCGCACAGGACTATGCCCTTGCCGAGGCGGCGCGGCCCGTTTTCGGTCAGGCCGGCTTCACCATCGTCGCCATCGCCGCGCTGTTCTCGACCGCCTCGGCGATCAACGCCGCGCTCTACGCCGTCACCAACGTGACCTACGAAATGGCCCGCAAGGGGGAATTGCCCGCCGCGTTCGGCAAACCGATCCGGCACAGCCGCGAAGGCCTTGTGGTCAGCTCGGTCCTGATTGCCCTCGTGGCGGTGTTTTTCGACCTGTCGGCCATCGCCCAGATCGGCGCGCTGTCGATGCTGCTCATCCACATGGTGACCCATATCGGGCATTTGCGCCTGCTGCCGCAGACCGGTGCCGCGCGCGCGCTGATCTGGCTGGCGGTGCTTGGCAATGGCGCGGCGGTATCGCTGGGAGGATACCATCTGGCAACGACCAAGCCGGTGCTCCTGTTGTGGATCGCGGGGTTTTTCCTGCTGGCCCTGGTGATCGAACTCAGCCTGCACGCCCTGACCGCGCGCAACATCACCACCCGCACCCCCGAGCCGTGACGCCCGCCGGGTGCGGCGCGATTGGCGAGACCCGCGCGCAATCGGCGGCGCGGGCTAGGCCCCGCCCGAAAGGTCGATCATTGCGGAAAACTCCGCTTCGCAGGCCGCCTGCCCGTCGACCGTTGCCTTGCCGGAAAATTTCCACACCTTCGAGCCGGGGCCGCCGCGCAAGGTCTCGATCTCCATGCGCAGCACGTCGCCGGGCACAACCTTGCGGCGGAACTTCACCTTGTCGATACCCATGAAATAGACCAGCGCGTTCTTGTCCACGAGATCGAGGCTCAGCGCCACCATCACGGCCGAGGTCTGCGCCATGGCCTCGACGATGGTCACCCCGGGCATGATCGGCGCGGCCGGGAAATGGCCCTGAAAATGCGGCTCGTTGACCGTGACCATCTTGATCCCGACGGCGCGCTCATTGGCCACGATGTCCTCGACCCGATCCACGAACAGGAACGGGTAACGATGCGGAATGCACTGTTTTATCAGATGGATATCGGCCGTTGTTGGCACGTTGGTCATGGGCTCTCCTTTGCGTTTGAAGATGGGCGGCCGCGATCTTCGCCGGGGTCTAGTTGCCCGAATTGGTGGCCGGCGGTATCGCCCCCTCGGCGCCATCGCCGGGCGCGGGCGTGGTCTCCGGCGCGCCCGCGTCGGGCACTGATAGCGGCGAGTCCACGGCGCTGTCTTGAGCCCCGCCATCGCCAAGTGTCGCATCAATCCGGGCGATCGCCGCCTCGGTGATATCGACATCCGCCGCGGTCAGCAGGATGGCCCGCCGGTCGAGGATCATCACCGCCCCGCGCTCGCGCACGAGCGCCCCCAGGATTGGCCCAATGCGCTCGAAGAACGCGGTCTGCGCATCTTCGATCTGGCGGCGAAGATTGGCTTGTGCCGTCTCCCGTTCAGCCCGCAGCGCCTGAACCTTTTCGTCGAATGCCTGCGCCAGGTCACGAAACGCGGCCGGATCGAGCGTTTGCCTCTGCTCGGTCAGCTGGCGCTCCTCTTCTTCGAGAGCGGCCTCGATCTTGCGGGTCTCAGCCGCCATCGCGTTCGAGGCGGCCTCAAGTTCGCGGTTCACCCGCTGGCCATAGAGCGTGCCGGCAAACAGCCTGTCGCGGTCGAGCGTGACAATGGGCGAAATGACCCGTCCGAGGCCCTGCGCCGGCACAGGCGCCGGTGCCGCGCCCGAGAGCACGGCCGCGAGCGCAAGCCCCAAGAGCTGCAAGGTCAGCCGAGAAACGCCCATCACCGGGCCCGCTCAGAAGCCCGTCGCGATCGACACGCCGAAGCGTTGCTGGACGTCGTAGGGCTGCGCCAGCACCGGGAAGGCATAGGAGAACCGCAACGGCCCGACCGGGCTGTCCCAATACAGCGCGGCGCCGACCGAGGCCCGCAGGTTGAACCCCGCGTCCACGCCGACCGGCACGGTGTCGAGCCCCCAGACCGAGCCGATATGCCCGAACACGCCGCCAGACACCCCGTATTCTTCCGGCAGTCCCAGCGGGAATTTCGCTTCCAGCCGCGCCACGCCGTAGAAATTGCCGCCAAGCGCGTCGCCGCCCACTGCGGAGGGCTCGCGCGGCCCCATGCCGAGGGTGGAGAAGCCGAGAAGCTGGTCCGGCGCCATGATGAAGCGATCGACGATCCGCGAACCGTTGCCGCCGATGCTGACGAGAGCGCCACCCTCGACGGTTGCCGAGAGGGTAACATCGTCATTCATCACCTTGGTGGTGAAATTGGCAAGCGCCGTGGCCTTGACGTATTGGTTGTCGGCTCCGAGGCCGCCCACGTCACCCGTCAGCTTGCCGTAGAAGAAGCTGGGCGTCTCGAGCCCGTTGCGCCGTGTGTCGAAGGAATAGTTCACCCCGGCGCCGCCGCCGATCTGAAGCCCGCGCGCCTGTTCGGCCAGCAGCACCGTCGAGGCACCGGCATAGTTGTACATGTTCGACAGCTCACCGAAGGCCCGCACGCCGAGGCGCCCGGTTTCGTGCAGCGGGAATTCGAATGACAGGCTGGCGTCGCCCGACTGGGTGTTGAACAGGCCGCCGGCCCAGTTGGTCCGGGTGTAGGCGACGCTGACACCGGCGCTGAGGTCGCGCCCGAAGAGACGCGGCTCGATGAAGGTGAAACCGTAGTTCTGCTCGGCCAGGCCGCCGGTGAAATCGATGCTGACATACTGGCCGCGCCCGAGGAAGTTGGATTCCGAGAACGACAGCATGAAGCCGAGGCCGTCGCCGAGCGAGAAGGTGCCGCCCAGCGAGAACGAACCCGTGCCCTGCTCTTCCACATCGACGTCGACGATCACGCTGTCGGGCGATGTGCCCTCCCGCGCCTGCACATCGACATTGGCGAAATAGCCAAGGGCGCGGATGCGTTCGGCCGCGGCGCGAATGGCACGCGGATTGAACGGGTCGCCTTCAACCGTGGTGAACTGCTGGCGCACCACCCGGTCAAGCGTGGTTTCGTTGCCCTCGATGTCGATCCTCTCGACGACGATCCGCTGCCCGCGCACGATGGCAAACTCGATATCGAGCGTGCCGGCGCGTTCGTTTCGGGTCACCCGCGGATCGACCCGGACGAAGCCGAAGCCCTTTTGCTGGGCCAGCTTTTCCATCCGCTGGATGGCGCGGTCGACCACCGCGGGGTTGTAGGTCGAGCCAGACTGGATTCGCACCAGCCGCTCGAACTCCGCCGGGTCGAGCCCGTCGACCTCACTCACCGTGGTGGTGGCGCCGAAGTTGAACTTCTGGCCTTCGCGAATCTCGTAGTTCACGAAATAACCGTCTTCCTGTGCCGGCACTTCCGAGTTGACCGCGACAACGTTGAAATCCACGTAGCCGCGCGAGGCGTAGAAATCGCGCAGGAGCTGCTTGTCGAACTCGATGCGGTTGGGATCGAACGTGTCGCTGGAGAACAGGAAGCGCAGGATGCCGGCCTGTTTCGAGGCGATCACCCGGCGCAGCCGCGAATCCGAGAAGGCGCGGTTGCCGTTGAAGGCGATGCGCTCGACTTCCGAGTTCTTGCCCTCGACCACTTCGAACACCAGATCGACCCGGTTTTGCGGGCGGCGGATGACGCGCGGCGTCACCTGCGCGGCCAGCCGGCCCCGTTCGGCATAGGCATCGGCAATCGTCTCGGCATCCTGCTCGACCACCGACGGGTTGAACACGTAGCGCGAGCGCGATTGGATCAGCGCCAGAAGCTCATCGTCCTTGAGCTTCTTGTTGCCCTCGATGTTGATCCGGTTGATCAGCGGGAACTCAGTGACCTTGACGACCAGCGTCGAGCCCCGGGGCGTGATCGCGACCTTGTCGAACAGCCCCGAGCCGACGAGGCGCTGATAGGCGTCGTTCAACTCGCCGGCGCTGACTCGTTCGCCCTTCCCGAATCCGAGATAGCTCATCACCGTCCCGGCCTGAATCGCGTTCAGCCCTTCGATCTGCACCGAATTGAAAGCATAGGTTTGTGCCAGTACCGCCCCCGGAACCACGGCGGAAGCCGCCGAAAGTCCTAGAAAAACCGCCACAGTGGCCGGTTTCAAAATGGAGGTGGAATGAAGCGCCTTTTGCGCTTCGACGTGCCGCTCGTTATACGTCATTTTGTTATCATCCACACAGACATCCCAGTCCCTTGTGTCGATACCGGGAAAGGGCGCGCGTGTCAAAGCGTCTGACGCGATCGGCGCGAGACCTGTGGCCCCGCGCCCATAGTGTGTGGAAAATGCCGGCCCGGCGCGGCGTGCGCCGGCAGGATCAGTTCAGCAAGGTGCCGATATAGGCGCCCGCCCCGAGGGCAAAGGCGAGGGTCGCACCGTAAAGCAGGCGATCCCAGTTGAGGTTCATCAGGAGCGACAGTCCGCGATACCCGTGTTGAATGTGTTCCATGGTCCTGCCCCGGCTTCGGTTGCTGTGGTCGAGGCCACCCTAGCGGGACAATATGGCTGCTTCGGCGCCGAATCGCGGCGATTTTGAGGCAGCGCGGCGCGGCGCCGGGCCGCGCCCTGCGCCTCAGCACATGAGGTCGTTGAACAGCCCCAGAAGCATCACCCCGAGCACGATCACCAGCCCGATCATGGTAAGGATATTCAGCGCCTTGTCGGAGGGCGGGCGCCCGGAGATTGCCTCGTAGGCATGGAACATCAGGTGCCCCCCGTCCAGCACCGGGATCGGGAACAGGTTGAGCAGGCCGATTGCCGTCGAGAGCACGCCCACGAACCACAGGAAATTGGCGGCGCCCTGAGCCGCGGCTTCGCCGGACGTATCGGCGATGGTGATCACCCCGCGCAGGTTGCACGACGAGATGGCACCGGTGATCATGTGCCAGATCCCCGACAGCGAAGCCCGCACGATATAGGCCACCTGCCCGGTTCCGGTGGCGATCGCGCTGCCGAGCCCCGGCGTGTCGGTGGCCGGCTCGAAGGCGAGCCCGCCGGTGATGCCGATCAGCCAGCGGGTCTCGTAGCCCCCGTCCGGCAAGGGCAGATCAACGCGACGTGGCGCCAGCGTCACCTCGAGCCGCTCGCCGCCGCGGTTGACGGTGAGCACCATCTCGGCGCCATCCGCCGCGCCGACAATCTCGCGCAACTGCTCGAAGGTGGCCACCGGGCGACCATCGACCGCCTCGATCAGATCCCCCACCTGCAGGCCAGCATCGGAGGCCGCCGACTGCGGGTTCACCCCGTCGACGATCGGCGGATAGGGATGCGGCGCGCGCAGGGTCGTTTCCACCCCGCCGCGCAGAACCGTCCAGTCCAGCGGGCTGGCAGTCGGCAATTCGTCGACGAAGGCGCCGAATTCGGCGAGCGACGGCGTCTTACGCCCGTCGATGGCGAGAATCACGTCGCCGGGCTGCAAGGTGTTCTCGAACCCCGCGACCGGCTTCATCCGGTCGACGGTGAGCGGCTCGGAGGCGACCCCGGTCCACAGCGCCATGCCGGTGAAGATCACCGCCGAGAACAGGAAATTGATCAGCGGCCCGGCAGCCACGGTGGCTGCCCGCGCCCACAGCGGCGCGCCGTGCAGGGTGGTGCGCAGTTCCGCCTCGCTCATGCCGCCGAGCACGGCGGTATCGGCCGAGCCCGAGGCGGCATTGGCATCGCCGTGAAAGCGCACGTAGCCGCCGACCGGAAGCGCGGCGATCTGCCAGCGCGTGCCACGCTTGTCCTGACGGCTCCACAGCACCGGGCCGGCCCCGATCGAGAACACGTCCGCCTTGATGCCCGACCAGCGGCCAACGAGGTAGTGCCCCAGCTCATGCACCCCGACGATCGGGATCAGCGCCAAAAGAAACGCGGCGATGGTCAACGCGACATTGCCGAACGATGGAATCAGGCTCGCCAGATCCAAGATTGCCTCCTGTGTGCCGGGCTCAAGCCCCGGTCTCGATGATGCTGCGTGCGGTCTTGCGTGCCATGTCGTCGGCCGCGCGCACGTTATCAAGGGTAATCTCGGCATGAATAAGGCCGCTGTCGCCTGACAAGCGCGTGAGCACCTCCTCGACCACCTCCGACATTCGCAGAAAGCCGATCTGCCCGGCGATGAAGGCATCGAGCGCGGCTTCCTTGGCGGCATTGAACACCGCGCCCGAGAGTCCGCCCTCGGCCATCACCTCGCGCGCCAGCCTGAGCGCCGGCCAGCGCCGATCGTCGGGGGCCCGGAACTCCAGCGCGCCGATGCGGGCGAGATCGAGCCGGTCGACCGGCAGCGCGCGCCGCTCCGGCCAGTTCAGCGCATACCCGATCGCGTGGCGCATGTCAGCCGGCCCGACATGGGCCATCAGCGCCCCGTCGTTGAACCCCACCAGCGCATGGACCAGCGATTGCGGGTGCACCAGCACCTCGATCATCTCCGGCGCGACTCCAAAGAATTCCTTCGTTTCAATCAGTTCCAAGGCCTTGTTGAACATCGAGGCACTGTCGATCGTGATCCGCTGACCCATGTCCCAGTTGGGATGCGCGCTGGCCTGTTCGAGGGTCGCCTCGGCCAGCTTGTCCAGCGGCCAGTCGCGAAACGCACCGCCCGAGGCGGTGATGATGATCCGTTCGACCGCGGCGATGTCTTCACCCACAAGGCCCTGGAACACCGCCGAATGCTCGCTGTCGACCGGCAGCAGCCGGGCGCCGTGCCTGCGCGCGGTTTCAAGCACCAGCGGTCCGGCGGTGACGAGGCTTTCCTTGTTCGCCAGCGCCAGCGTTGCGCCGGTTTCGAGCGCAGCGAGGCCCGGCGGCAGGCCCGCCGCGCCAACGATGGCGCTCATCACCCAGTCGGCCGGACGGCGCGCGGCCTCCGCGATGGCCGCCGCCCCCGCCGCCGCCTCGATGCCGCTGCCCGCGAGCCGCGCGCGCAGCTCGTCGAGATTCTCCTCGTGCGCCGTCACCGCGATCTCGGCCCGCAGGGCGCGCGCCTGCTCTGCCAGCCGCGCAACATTGTGCCCGCCGGTGAGCGCGACGACCTCGAAGGCGTCCGGGTCGCGTTCGATCAGGTCGATGGTCGAACGCCCGATCGACCCGGTGGCCCCGAATATGGATATCCGACGCGTCATCTCAGCCTCCGAGCCCGGTGAACCGGGCCAGTGTCAGCACGAATGATGCCGCCAGCAGGGCGTCGAACCGGTCGAACACCCCGCCATGACCGGGGATGATCGCGCTCGCATCCTTCACGCCCTTCGCCCGCTTGAGCGCCGATTCGGCGGCGTCGCCCATCTGGCTGGCGAAGGAGACGATGACCGAAAGCCAGACGATGCCCGGCCCCAGCAGGCCGATGAACCCGAGCCCCACAAGCCCCGCCGCGATCCAGCCGGCGATGGTGCCCGACCAGGTCTTTTTCGGGCTGACCTTGGGCCAGAACTTCGGCCCGCCAAGGATGCGGCCGGCGAAATAGCCCGCAATATCGGTCGCCACAACCACCGACACCAGCCAGACCACCGGCCAGAACCCGTCGGCCCGCAGCTGCACCAGCCCCCAGCCGGCCACGAGCACGTAGGCAAGGTAGAGCACCAGCCGCGCCCGGTCGCCCCCGGCCCCGGCCAGCCCCGCCGCCACGACGAGCACGGCGAGCCAGAGCAGCAGCGCCAGCCAGCCCACCGAGGCCCAGAGTGCGACCAGCAGGCCAGCGCCGGCAAGCAGGCCCAGCGGGGCCCAGACACCGGCCCGGGCCGGAAGACACATCCGGCTGATCTCCCAGACGATCACCCCGACAGCGAGCACGACGAGCGCGGCGAAGGGCCAGCCGCCCCACCAGATCGCCGCAAGACCGACCCCCGCCAGCACCAGGCCGGAGATCACCCGCGGAGCCAGATCGCCCCAGTTCTTGCCGGTGTTCGTCGTCTCAGCCATTGTCCACACCGCCGAAGCGGCGTTCGCGCGCGGCGTAGTTGTGCACGATGTCGGCAAAGATCTCTTCACTGAAATCGGGCCAGAGCGTGTCGATGAATTCGTATTCCGCATAGGCCGATTGCCACAGCAGGAAGTTGGAAATCCGCGCCTCGCCCGAGGTCCGGATCACGAGGTCGGGGTCGGGCAGCACGCAGGTGTCGAGATATTTCGGCAGCGTTTCCTCGTCGATCGAGGCCGGGTCGAGCTTGCCCTCGGCCACATCGCGGGCCAGCCGCTTGGTGGCGCGGGCCACCTCGTCGCGGCCGCCGTAATTGAGCGCGATGGTCAGATGCACCCGGTCATTCTCTGCGGTGAGCGCCTCGAGCTCGTCCATCAGCCGCACCAGCGCCTCGTCAAGCTTGACCCTGTCGCCGATGAAGCGCACCCGCACCCCCTCCGCCTTCAGATCGCGCGCCTCTCTCTGGATGTAGCGGCGAAACAGGCTCATCAGCCCCGCCACCTCGGCTTGGGTGCGTTTCCAGTTCTCGGTCGAAAAGGCGAAGATCGTGAGATACTTGACCCCCAGATGCGGGCAGGCATCGACGATTTCACGCACCCGCTTGGCGCCGGCGTGGTGGCCAAACAGCCGCGGCCGGCTGCGCTTCTTTGCCCAGCGGCCATTGCCATCCATGATGATCGCAACATGGCGCGGGCCAGCTACGTTCTCCACCACCGGCGGGGCCGG
>JANTFS010000030.1 GCA_024763335.1 Paracoccaceae bacterium
TTGAGGCGGCCGATTTCCTCGTCGTGCCGCTTTGCCCGCTCTCCACCGAGGTGCGGCGGCTGGTGCTCGACGCCGTCGATGCCTCGGGCACGGCGCTCACCGAGGTGCGGCGCAACGAGATGTATGTGCTCTACGAGAAGTAAGCCGGAGGTCGCCCGGCAGACCGGGAAGCCGGCCCGCGGCCGGCCTTGCCGGCGTCACACGCCCCAGACCGCTCCGATGAGCAGGTAGAACACCAGGGCCGCGCCAAGGCACAAGCCCATCGGGAAATCCTTGCGCTCCCAGCTTTCCCAGTCCGGCGCGCGGGCGCGCAGCGCCGGGACGCGGCGCGCGAGGCGGTGGATGGCGAAGCCGGCAAGCAGGACCGCGGCGAACAGGTAGCCAAACAGGACAAGATCGTCGCGCAGCACGAAGGGCGCCATCGCGGCGGCGAATTTCGCGTCGCCGGCGCCGAGCAGGCCGGCGGCATTGGCGATGAACCCGATGGCCAGAACCACCGCGAGGTGGGTCCAGCGCCAGCCATAGTCGGGCAGGGGCAGGGCCACGAGGCCAACCACGGCAAAGACCGCGACAAGGGCCATGACCGCCTTGTTGGGGATTTTCATCCGCGCCATGTCGGACCACGCCACCCAGATCGCGATCGGGGTGGCGAAGGGCAGGAACCACAGCGCGGCCCAGCTTGTCTGTGCCGTCATGCTGTTATCCACGCACAACGTTGCTTTCGAGCGCGCGCAGCGCCCGCACCGCGGCTTCGAAATGCTGCGGATGGGTGTCGATGGCCTCTTCGAGCAGGGTCTTGCCCATCGTCACATCGCCCTGCTTGATCGCCGCCAGCGCCAGCGTGTGCAGGAGCTGGGCGCGTTCGGCCTGCGTCACCGAGAGCACCGGCATGTCATACTTGCGCAGCGCACCGCGGGCCATCATCAGGTTGTTCTTGGCGGTGAACATGGTGTCGTCGTAGGTCAGCGCCTCGAGGAACAGCTTTTCGGCGCCGGCAAAATCGCCACGGGTGAGCTTGGAATAGCCCCAGTTGTTGAGCGTGCGCGCCGGCTGGGTGGTCAGCCCCACCGCGGTTTCATAAAAGCTGTCGGCCTTTTTCCACTCCTCGTTGGCATCGGCCACCATCGCCTCGAGCCGGTAGCGGTTGTAGGTCTCGACGGTGGGCGCGACCTTGTCGAGCGCATCCTCGGCCTTGGTCCAGTCGCCCGCCCGGATCAGCGCATCGGCGAGATTGATGCGGTCGTCCGGCGTGACTTCGTCGCTTGCAACGACGAGGGTCCAGACCCGGGCCGCCTCGGCCGGTTTCCTGGCGCGCACCAGCGACCGCGCGAGCCCGCGCTTGAGATCGATCCGGTCGGGGTATTGCTGCACCGAGCGGCTGAAATAGGCCACGGCCTCATTCGGATCTCCGGCCTGAAGCATGATGTCGTTGAGACCGGTCTCGTCGATCACGTTCACGCCCGCCACGGCGCGTTCGACGTCCTCGTCGCTCATCTGCTCACATCCCGACAGCGCCACGGCACCGCCGAGGCAGAGGGCAAAAACAATCATCTGGCGCATTGTGCCTGCGTCCTTTTCCTGCTCGTTGAGCGCTTCGCTTTTATTGCTGTGCGAGGAGCAGGTAGTCGCCCTGGCCCCGGCGCATCAGCGCGAATGTCGCGTCTTCCGGGGCATCATACGAAATGTTTTCGACTTTTGCGAGCGCCAAGGTGAGGTTGTCCTTGATCGCGGCGGATTTGCCACCGTCGAGCCCGTAGGCGATGCGGAACACCCGCGCGGCCTCGGCGACCTTGCCGCGTTCCATCAGCACGACGCCGAGATTGTTCCAGGCCGGGGCGAAGCTCTTGTCCTTCTCGGTGGCCCGGCGCAAGAGATCCTCGGCCTGCCCGAGCCGGCCGAGCTTGAGGTTGGCCGACCCCATGGCCGACAGCACGTCGGCGGTGATGCCCTGTTCGGCGGCCGAGCGGGTGTAGGATTTCAACGCCAGCTCGTATTCCCCCGCGGCCATCAGCCGGTGGCCGACGGTCAGCCCGTCGATGCTGTCTTCGCCATAGGGCAGCATGCCCGGCGCATAGGGGCCGCCGGCCGGCGCGCCGCCGCCCTGTTCGCAGGCCGACAGCGCCAGCGTTGCCGCCAGCGCCATCGCAAGAGTTCTGCCCCGGTGTGTGATACTGCCCTCAGAAGTTGATGTTGTTGAGCGTGACGTAAACCTCGTAGACCGACGGGCCGATCAGGATGATCAGGAGCGGCGGGACGGTCAGCATCATTGTGGCAAGTGTCATCTTCGTCGGCAAGGTGTTTGCCTTCTCTTCGGCCCGCATCACCCGCTTGTCGCGCATTTCGCTGGAATAGACGCGCAGGGCTTCGGCGATCGAGGTGCCGAAGGTGGCCGACTGGATCATCACCGTGGCGAAACTGGCCACGTCGGGCACGCCGGAGCGTTCGCCGAAATCGCGCATCACCTGAACCCGGTCCTTGCCGGCCTTCATCTCGTAGGCGACGATTTCGAATTCCTCGCCCAGGGCAGGGAAGCCGAGACTGATTTCCTTGGCCACGCGGATTACCGCCTGATCGAACGATTGCCCGGCCTCGACGCAGACCAGCAGCATGTCGAGCGCATCGGGGAAACCGTTCATGATCTCGGCCTTGCGCGCCTCGGCGCGGCGCGTGACCCAGTATTTCGGCGCCATGTATCCGGTTGCGGCCGGGACGATGATGGTCAGCATCGTGGCCTGCGTCGACGGGTCGGTGACGGATGCCTTGACCACGGCATAGGCGATGCCGAGCAGCAGCATCAGGATGCCGAGCGCGAACTGGGCGAAATGGAAGGTGCGCACCGCGTTCTTGCCGGCATAGCCCGCCTGCAGCAGCTTGAGCTGCATGGCGGAATATTCTTCCTTGTCCTTGGGCTCGAGGAAGGCGGCGTATTTTTGCAGCTTGTCGGGCGCATTGGACCGGCTGCGCAGGGATTTCTTGGTCTCGTCCTTGTCCGGCTGCGTCGCTTTCTTGAGCTTGTCGAGCGGGTCCTCTTCCTTCTTGAGCACCATCGGCAGCACGATCAGAACCAGCAGCAGGCCGATTCCGCCCACGGCGAAGAGCGGCCCCATGGGGCCGAGCATGTCGGTCAGGAAGGCGTTGAACATGTCCATCGTGTCACCTCAGACCTTGATGTTGACCAGCGACTTCATCACGAAGACGTTGGCGACGAGGAAGCCCGCGGCCACGAGGGCGGCCGGAATGAAGGCCGCGGTATCCTTCACATCGTCATAATAGTTGGGCTGGATGACGTTGATCATCACCAGCGCCACCAGCGGGAAGCCCGACAGGAAGGTGCCCGACCATTTTGCTTCGGCGGTGATCGCCTTGACCCGGCGGAACAGCTTGAAGCGCGAGCGGATCACCTTGGCGAGCCCGTCGAGGATCTCGGCGAGGTTGCCGCCCGAGGTCTGCTGGATCGAGACGGCCACGGCGAGGAAGCGCAAATCCTGCATGTCCATCCGCTCGGCGAGGTGCTTGAGGCTCTCGGCCACGTCGCGCCCGTAGGCGCTCTCGTCGGCAATCACCCCCATCTCGGAGCCCAGCGGGTCTGGCACTTCCTTGGCGACGATCTGGATCGCCGAGGAAAACGGATGGCCGACGCGCAAGCTGCGCACCATCAGTTCCACCGCGTCGGGCAGCTGTTCCTCGATCATCGACAGGCGCTTCTTGGCCTTGTTGTTTATCCAGACATAGACGCCGCCAAAGCCCATCGCGAGGGCCACCGCGATACGCACCGAGCTGCCGGTCGAGGTGCCCACGGTCAGGCCGACATAGGCGACCACCGAGACACCGACCATCAACATGATGATCTGCTTGGGCGTGAAGGCGATGTTGGCCTTCTGCGCCTTCTCGGCCAGAATGGAATAGAGCGGGATGCCGCGCGCGTTCATGTGCTGCTGCATTTCCTTGCGCAGCTGTTCCAGCACCTGTTCGCGGCCCTGGCCCTTCTCGAGCATGTCGAGACGGCGGTTCACCCGGTTGTTGAGCGAAATGGATTTGCCGAAAACCGTGAGATAGACGCCTTCGACAATGACGATCACGGCAACGAAGATCAGCAGGTAAATGAGGGGTTCGGCACTGAGGACCATGAGCGTTACTCCGCGGCGACGGGTTCAAAGAGCGAGGCGGGCAGGTCATAGCCCCACTGCCGGAAGCGCTCGGAATAATGCGAACGCACGCCGGAGGCGGTGAAATGGCCGAGGATCTTGCCGTCGGGTTCGAGCCCGACACGCTGGAAGCGGAACACTTCCTGCATCGACAGAACGTCGCCTTCCATGCCGGTGATCTCGGTGATCGACACCATCCGGCGCGAGCCGTCCTGCAGGCGGCTGGCCTGCACGATCAGGTGCACGGCGCTGGCGATCTGGGCGCGCATGGCCTTGAGCGGCATCTCGATGCCGGCCATCGAGACCATGTTTTCAAGGCGGCTCACCGCGTCGCGGGCGTTGTTGGCGTGGATCGTCGTCATCGAGCCGTCGTGGCCGGTGTTCATGGCCTGGAGCATGTCGATCACTTCCTCGCCGCGCGTTTCGCCGACGATGATGCGGTCGGGGCGCATCCGCAGGGCGTTGCGCAGGCAGTCGCGCTGGGTGACCGCGCCCTTGCCCTCGACGTTGGCGGGGCGGCTTTCCATCCGGCCCACGTGTGTCTGCTGGAGCTGAAGTTCGGCGGTGTCTTCGATGGTGAGGATGCGCTCGGCGTCATCAATGAAGGACGACAGCGCGTTCAGCGTTGTGGTCTTGCCCGAGCCGGTGCCGCCCGAGACGATGATGTTGAGCCGGCAGGCCACGGCGGCTTGCAGATAGGCGGCCATCTCCTCGGAGAAGGCGCCGAAGTTCACCAGATCGTCGATCCCGAGCTTGTCTTTCTTGAATTTCCGGATCGAGACCAGCGATCCATCCACCGCGACCGGCGGCACCATCGCGTTGAAGCGCGAGCCATCCGCGAGGCGGGCGTCGACATAGGGGTTTGATTCATCGACCCGCCGGCCCACGGCCGAGACGATCTTGTCGATGATCCGCAGCAGATGCCTTTCGTCCTTGAAATTCACATCCGTAAGCTGAAGCTTGCCGGCGCGTTCAACGAAAACCTGGTGCGGGCCGTTGACGAGAATGTCGTTCACGCTGTCGTCCTTGAGCAGCGGTTCGAGCGGGCCGAGGCCCATGACTTCGTCGAACAGTTCCTGGTTCAGAACGCTGCGTTCCTCGCGGTTGAGGACGACGTTCATCTCCTCGAGCGCTTCGGCGGCGATGGCGGTGATCTCGGCGCGCAGATCGCGTTCCGAGGCGGTTTCGAGCGCCGACAGGTTGAGATTGTCGAGCAGTTGCTTGTGCAGTTCGACCTTGATCTCGCCCAGCCGTTCCTTGCGCTTGCGTTCCTTGTCGGTATGCGTGGCCTGTGCCGGCGCGGCCGCCTCGCGGCGCTTCAATTGCGGCTTCGGCGCCTGCGCCCGTTCGGTGGCGGCGCGCACGGCGGCGGCGGTGGGGTCGGCCGGGGCCGCGGCGGGGGCACCGGTTTCGACAGCGTGCAGCTTCGGCGTGCCAGCCGGGGCCGCCGGCCTTCCGGCGCCGGGCTTTTTGTAACGTGAAAACATCAGGTTACCTCCTATTTCGCCTTCGCGACGGCTTCGTCCGACTGATTGATCTCGTGCAGCGACTTGGCGATTTTCAGGATGTCCTTGCGGAGCGCCAGCTTTGGCGCCGCTTCGGCCAGCGGCAGCCCGTGGTCGCAGGCCTGCACGACCGGTTTGCCACCGTCGGGCAGCTGCAATTCGATCGAGATGTCGAGGCTCTCGGCCATGCGCTTGACCCGGCCCTTGCCCGACAGATCGGTGAACTTCGGCGCATGGTTCAGGATGAAGCGCAGCTTGGTGTAGGGCAGGTCTTCCGCCTTGAGCGCCCGGATCATCCGAAGCGTGTTCTGCGCCGAGCGCATATCGAGCTCGATCGGCGCAAAGTAGACATGCGCGGCGTTGAGCACGGTTTCGGTCCACATCACCACGGCCGTCGGCATGTCGATGACCACGTAGTCGAAGTTGCTCTGCGCGATGGTCACGATGCGCTCGACATCTTCGCTGGTGATCAGGTCGAGCGGCAGCATGTCGTTGGGGGCGGTCAGCACGTGCAGCTTGTCGTTGAAGCTCACCAGCGCGGCCATGAAGCTCTCGTCGTCCATCGCCTCGGTATCGGACAGCAGCTCGTAGACGGCATCACGCCGGGGCAGATCGAGATAGGTCGCCACCGAGCCCATCTGCAGATCGAGGTCGATCAGGCAGACGCGCGGCGGATCTTTCTTGTCGATATTCGCGAGCTCCCAGGCAAGGTTGACGGCGAAGGTCGTGCCGCCCACGCCGCCGGCAAGCCCGTGCACGCCGAACACCACGCCATTGTGGCCGCCGCTCGGCGCGGCGGGCGCCAGGGGCGCGGCCGGGGCCGGTGTGGGCTCCGGCTCCGGCGCGCGCAGACGCTCGATCACGTCATGCAGGGCTCCCTCGGGCAACGGATAGGGGACGAATTCCTCCGCGCCCATCTTCAGGAGCTGGTGCAATGCGATCGGGCTGACTTCCTCGGCAATCACGATGGCCTTGATCCCGCGGGACGTGGCCGCGCGGATCACTTCGGCGAAGCGGGCGAGGTCGGCCTCATCTTCTTCATCCATCGCGATGGCGACGAACTCAAGCGAGTCGGCGTCGGGCTGGTCGAAGAAGGCGATCGCATCCTCGGCGGACAAGTCGCCCCAGCTCTCGCCGAGCTCGGTTTCCATGTCCTCGATGAGGAGATCGAATTCCTGCACGTCCCGAGAGACCGTACAGGCCAAGATCGGGACCGGATCCTGCAAAAGTGCCGCGTTACCACTCATCTTGCCTCATTCCTTTGGCTAAGGGCTCGTCGGATATGTCGACCCGGGTTTTCCCGTGGTCATCCGGCCTTCCCCCCCATGCGAGTCGCGCACGGGTCTGCTCGTTACTCATGAAAAATCGCAGTCAATGTCGGCAAGATTGGGGCGGAAAGCGCGAAATTATGCGGTCATTTGAGACGATAGCTCGTCTGATGCGTGTGCTGTTTCCGCTTTGCCAACACCCCGAACGCAAACGGCCGGCCCGGGGCCGGCCGCGAAACGACGCGCGGTAACCATGTCTGGGCGGCAAACCTCAGCCGCCACCGCCGCCAAGGCCAAGAATGGCCTGGCCCTCGTTGCCCGGGGGGGCTTCCTTCGCCGAATCGACGTATTCGCGCCAGACGACCTCGGCATATTTCCCGTTCAGAATGAGTGGGTTATCCGCGACGAAGCCCGAAACCTCGGTCACGGTGCGGCGGTTGCGGCGCTCGCGGTCCTGGGTGTTCACGATCGGCCGCGTCTCGCCATAGGAGGCCACGGCCTCGAGCCGGGAGCGGCTCACGCCGCGGCTTGCGAGATAGGCCACGACGGCCTGCGCCCGACGCAGGCCCAGGCGCTTGTTGTAGGCCGGGGAGCCAACGAGATCGGTATGGCCGTAGACCCGGAAGCGCACCTCGGGGAATTGCCGGATGAAATGCGCCTGCCGGTCGAGCGCGGCCCGGGCCTGCGCATCGAGTCGCGCCGAGTTGAATTCGAAGGTCACGGTATCGGGCACTTCGCGGGAGAACCGCTCGGCAAGATTGATCACATAGGTCTTTTCGCCGGTCTGGTAGGCGAGGTTGTTCGCGGTGGCAAAGCCGGTCGCTTCCTGATCGCGCAGGCTGCCGGCCTCGCCATAGGTCTTGATCGTTTCGCAGCCCGCGAGCAGGGCGAGGATCGAACTGGCGGCGAGGAGCGATTTGGTCGGTGACATGGCCATGATCAATCCTCCATCACGTAGCCGTAGGAGCCGCTGAAATCCTGCTGCGCCACTTCGCCCGCGGCGCCTTCGGTCGGCAGGTTTGGCGCGGCGGTGCGCCCGTAGAGGAACAGATCGGCCTCCGACGGCGGCTTGATCCGGTCGGTCGGCAACACCAGCGCTTCGCCCCGGGTCGGGGTGACGAGGTGCGGGGTGATGATGATCACCAGCTCCGACTGGGCGCGGTTGTAATCCGCCGAGCGGAACAGCGACCCGAGGATCGGGATGTCGCCCAGCCACGGCACCTGGCCGTTGAGGTCGACGAAATCGTCTTGCAGGAGGCCGGCGATGGCAAAGCTCTGGCCGTCGCGCATCTCGACGGTGGTCGAGGTTTCCCGGCGCTTGAAGGCGTTCACCGAAATCGTGCCGCTGCCGAATGAGACCGAGTTGTCCAGCCCGGACACCGACGCGTTGATCTGAAGGTTGATGATGTCGCCGTCGACCACCCGGGGGGTGAACTCCAGTTCGACCCCGAAAGGCTTGTATTCGACGAAAATCCCACCATTCTGGTCCTGAACCGGGATCGGGTATTCGCCGCCGGCGAGGAATTTCGCCTGCTGGCCGGAGAGCGCCGTGAGGTTCGGCTCGGCGAGCGTGCGCACCATGCCCTTGCTCTCAAGCGCCTCGATCATGATCTGGAATTGCAGGAAATCGGTGCCGATGCCGAAGCCGAAGGTGCCGAAGCGCTCGTTGCTGGAGGCGCCGATGACGCTGCCGGCGCCCGGGATGCCGGGGAAGGAGGTGCCGCCGTCGAGCACGCCGGTGCCCATCGACAAGCCGGCGCCGATGCCGGTGCCGGTCAGGGTGCCGCCAAGACCCATCGAGGCGGCCAGGCTCTTGGTCACGGAGCGCTGCATTTCGGCAAAGCGCACCTTGAGCATGACCTGCTGCGTGCCGCCCACCATCATCAGGTTCGAAACCCGCTCGGGGGCGTAACGCTCGGCCAGGTCGAGGGCGCGATCGAGTTTTGCCGACGAGCTGACGGTGCCGGAGAGGACGATCCCGTCATTCGCCGTGCGCACCTCAATGGCCTCGCCGGGCAGGATCTGGCGCAGCCGCTCCTTGAACTCGGCAATGTCGGGGGTCACCTGGACCTCGACATTGGTGATCAGGGTGCCGTCCGGTGCCAGCAGGGTGAGCGTGGTGCGGCCCGGGGCCTTGCCCAGCACGTAGATCGTGCGGTCGGACAGGGTCGAGATGTCGGCGATGCCGGGGTTGGCGATCGAAAGTTCCGCGAAGGGTTTTTCGCTCTCCACCACCACCGCGCGGTTCATCGGCACGTTGAGCGCACTCGCAACCGCGCCCGTCATCACCTTGAGGGTTTCGGCGCTCGCGCCGCCGGTCTGCGCGGTCGCCAGCGCGAAACCCAGCAGGGCCGCCCTGATAGCGTTGTTCATTTTCATCGTGACCCTGCCTCTCTGATCACATGTGGTCGGGCGCTGCCCGTCGCTGGCCTTATGTGGCCGGTCTGCTCGTTCTTGCCGCCCGCTTCGCGCGGGTCTGCGCTGATTTCCGGGGCAGAATGCGCCAGTTTCGACTTTTTTGCAAGAATCAGGGGCTTGCTGGCGGAAATTCCTGAGTCTGGCGTGCAACACCGTGCCGTCGGAGCCCGTCTGCCTGCTAGATATGGGGGGCGGTGCCAGACCGCCCCCCGCATTCTGTTGTCCACCTGCCTCAGTTGGTCGGGCAGGGGATCTCGGTCAGGATCGTTTCGGCGCCCCGGCGGGTGCGGATCGTGCAGACCTCGGGCGGCTTTTCTTCGGCCGTGACCGCGTCGGCCTCGATGCCGAGCAAGGTGTTCTGGTCGATCAGCACGTCGCGGGCAACGGTCTCGTCGCCATGGCCGACAAGCGACAGCGTGAGCTTGCCGGTGTTCTGCGCCAGGTTGAGCCGGGCAACCTCTTCGGGCGTGACCTCGACGGTCACGGTGCGGGCCACCGTCGGCGACGTGCGGTCAAGGTCGGCGGTCTGGTCAACCGCGATGATGTGCACGTTCGACTGGATCAGCTGGGTGACTTCACGCCCATCGTCTTCGCGCCGGGCGTTCGGCCGGCCCGTCCAGTAGACATCGACCCGATCCCCCGGGGCGAGGAAACCCGACACGCCCGAAGTCACATCCACCTGGATCGCGAAGGCGCGCATCCCGGTTGCCAGACGCGCGGCCACGCCGGCGTCTGCGCCGGGGGCGGTCACCTTGACCTCGAGAACCGCCTCGTCTTTTTCCATTGTCCGCAGGGCGGTGCGGTAGGGCTTCTCGCCTTGCGGGAACATCGCGTCGAGCGAGGTGAAGGTGCCTTCCGGCACCGCGTTGCGGGGCCATTTGACCAGCCGGACATTATCCTTTGTCAGCTGGGCGCCGTAGCGGACCTGTTCGTTGACCACCACGACCTCGGTTGTGGGAACGATTGTCCCGCGTGCTGCCCGTTCGGCGGCCAGGGCATCCTGGTATTCGCCAAACACGCCTTTGGCCATGTAGACGGCGAACCCGGCAAGGCCGACGCCGATCACAAGCACAATTGAAAAAACCGCGCGCATACTCTTTCCTTTCCGTAATCGGCCGGTCGCCCGGCCTTTTCGTCCCGACCAAGGTGCACTTGAAATGCGGCGAAATTCTGATTGAAGCGTGAATTTGCGAAGTCTTTTTCGGCTTTCGAAACAGTGACGGCGCCGCACCATCCAGACGTGGAAAGGGCCGCACCCGTCAAGGTGCGGCCCTGTCCCTGATCGAAACCCAGGCTTAGTGGGTCATGATCGTCATCGAGCCCAGCTCACCCGAAATGGTGTCGGCGAGCGAGGTGGTGCCGCCCGAAACCGAGGTCAGCACGGCGATGCCGAGGCCGACGATGGCGGCGGTCAGCACGACCCAGTCAACGGTCACGGCGCCGTCTTCGTCTTTGCGGAAGTTCTGGAAGAGGTTGAAGAGTTTCATGTTTCTGTCTCCGTTTTAGAGTATCTGGTTGTAGGTTGTGGCCGGTTGGTGGCCGATTAGTGCGTCATGATGGTCATGGAACCCAGCTCACCCGAGATCGTGTCGGCGAGCGAGGTCGTGCCGCCGGAAACCGAGGTCAGCACGGCAATGCCGAGGCCCACGATGGCGGCGGTGAGGACAACCCAGTCAACGGTAACCGCACCGGATTCGTCGTTCTTGAAGTTCTTGGCAAGCTTGAACAGTTTCATCTCATTTTCCTTCGCAAGTTCGTCAGCTCATTTTCAGTTTCGCCCACCAGAACCTCAAATCGCCTGTGAACCGATCCGGTGCCCTGCTTGGCATGATGCAAATACACAACCGGATTGGGGCAAGAGTTGGACAAGGATCGTACAATTTTTGGCAGAGCGTTTTCACTTCCGGAGAGGATTGTTAAGACATTGAAATCAAACGTAACTTTTTGTTAACTTTTTTCTGCGCGCCGGTTTTCGATCGGGTTGGAAGGCGCGATCCGGGCCGGTTCGGCAGGAAAAACTGGCCCTCGCGCCGGTTTTTTGAGAAAGTCGCGGCAAAAGAAAACAAACGGCAGAGCAGGATATCCCCATGCGGGGTTTGGCAACATTTCTTATCGGCGTCTCGATCCTTGCCGCGGCTTCCGCGCGGGCCGAGGAGCCGACGCAGGATTTCACCTTCAAACGCATCGCTGCGCCGCCCCGCGGAACGCGACCGCAAATCACCGTGCAGGTCGATCCGGCCGAATATGCCGCGTGGATGGCGGGCAGCGGGGCCGCGGGCGCGGACACAGCCGGTGCCGGCGCGCCAGCCGCAGATGCCCCGCCGGGGCTGGCGGCCTCCGGGTGGGAATGGTTCTGGGGGCCGGTCTCGGCGGAGCTGGACGGGGCGGGGCCGGCCAATCTCGCCCGGGCGCTCGCCGCGCTGGAAGGGGCCGGGGATGCCCCGGCGCCCCGCCTTCAGGCGTTGCAGGACATCGCCGCGCGGTTCGGGACCGATATCCTCACCGCGACGGTGGGCACCGAAGTGTCGCCGGCGCTGGTGGTGGCGCTGATCTCTGTCGAATCAAGCGGCCGGGCGGCAAGCGAAAGCCACGCGGGCGCGCAGGGGCTGATGCAGCTCGTGCCCGGCACCGCGGCACGGTTCGGCGTCGAGGATGCCAGCGATCCGGCACAGAATATCGCCGGCGGCGTGGCCTATCTGCAATGGCTGCTGGCCGAGTTCGACCGCGATCCGATCCTCGCGCTGGCGGGCTACAACGCGGGAGAAAACGCGGTGAAGGAACATGGCGGCGTGCCGCCGTTCGCCGAAACGCGGGCCTATGTGCCCAAGGTGCTCAATGCCTGGCGGGTGGCGCGCGGGCTGTGCCGGACGCCGCCGGAGCTGATCACCGACGGATGTGTTTTTGCGGTGCAGGGGTAGGGGATGACGAAAACCAAGCCACTGGTGCTGGATGTCGATGGCACCTTTTTGAGAACCGACATGCTGCTGGAATGCCTGTGGAACGGGCTCGGGCGCGATCCGCTGGCGACGCTGCGGGCGGTCGCGACGCGGTTCGGGGACCGCGCCGGGCTCAAGGCCGAGCTGGCCCGGATCTGCGATCTGAGGACCGATCTGTTGCCGGTGGATGCCGAGGTGATGGCGCTGGCGCGCGCCGCGGCGGACGAGGGCCGCGAGGTCGTGCTGGCCTCGGCCTCGGATGCCAGCCTTGTTGCGCGACTTGCCGCCGATCACGGGCTTTCGGAGCGGGTATTCGCCTCGGACGGGCGGACGAACCTCAAGGGCGCGCGCAAGGCCGAGGCGCTGGTTGCGGCCTTCGGCGAGGGCGGGTTCGACTATGCCGGCAACGCGCCGATTGACCGCAAGGTCTGGAGCCATGCCGATCACGCCATCGTTGTGGGCGACCGGCGATCGGCGCGCTGGCTGAAAGATCAGGGCAAGCCGGTGACGGAGCTTGCCGGCGGCTGGGCGCCGCGGGCGCTGGTCAAGGCGCTCAGGCCGCACCAGTGGGTGAAGAACGTGCTGCTGTTCGTGCCCTTGCTCGCGGCCCATTCGTTTGCCCCCTGGCCCTGGCTGGTGACGCTGTTTGCCATGCTGGCGTTTTCGCTCGCGGCCTCGTCGATCTACGTGGTGAACGATCTGCTCGATCTCGAGGCCGACCGGCTGCACCCCACCAAGTGCCGCCGCCCCTTCGCCTCGGGCGCGGTGCCGATCCCGATCGGGATGGCGGCGGGCTTGCTCGCGGGCGGCACCGCGCTGCTGATCGCCGGGCTGATCGGTTGGGCGTTCCTCGGTGTGGTGGCATTCTACATGGGCCTGTCGCTGGCCTATTCGCTGCGGCTCAAGCGCCTGCGCTGGATCGACATCGCCACGCTCGCAGCCCTCTACACGATCCGGGTGATCGCCGGGGCGGTGGCCTCGGGGGCGGCCATCTCGGGCTATCTGCTGGTGTTCATCTACCCGGCTTTCGTGGCGCTTGGCGCGGTGAAGCGGATCACCGAACTGACGCTCGCCAAGGATGACGCCCGGCTGCCCGGGCGTGGCTATGGCAAGCCGGACCGCGGCGATCTGCTCAATATCGCGGTGCTCGGCATGGTCGGCGCGCTGATTTCCTTCTTCGCCTATTCCTTCACCGAACAGGCATCGCAGCTTTACCCGACCCGCTGGTTGCTGTGGCTGGCGCTGTTGCCGATCGGCTGGTGGCTGTTTCGGATGATCCGGCTGGGATGGCTGGGGAAGCAGGATTACGACCCGATCGTCTTTGCCTTGCGCGACAAGCGCGGGATCGGGCTGATGCTGGTGGCGCTCGGGCTGATGTTTCAGGCGGCGGGGATCTGGACACGCTGGACCGCGGCCCTGCTCGGCGGCTGACATCGTCCCGGGCGGGGCCCGGGCCGATCCATGCGGGGGGCCAGCCCCCCGCACCCCCCGGAGTATTGACGCCAAGATGAAGGAACTCAGATCGAGAGTTTCTTGAAGATCCGTTCGGGAACGAGCTTGATGATCGTCATGATCAGCCACCAGAACCCCGGCGTGTAGAGCACGTTGCGGCGTTTTTCGACGGCCTTCAGGATGTCGGCGGCGACCTTTTCGGGGGAGGCGACGAGGAACATGCCCTCGATCCCCCATGTCATCGAGGTGTCGACGAAGCCGGGTTTGACCGTGACCACGTGGGCGCCGGCACGGGTGAGCCGGTTGCGCAGGCCCGAGAGGTAGGTGGCAAAGCCCGCCTTGGCGGCGCCGTAGGTGTAGTTGCTGATCCGGCCGCGATCGCCGGCGACGGATGACACGCCCACCACCGTGCCGCCGGCGCGCGCCTCCAGCAGCGGCGCGATCTCGGCGAGGAAGCGGACCGGCCCGGTGAAATTGTCGGCGACGACGCCGGAGATCAGCGCCGGATCGGCGTCGATCTCGGCCTGCGCCGGCATCGAGCCGACAAACACCGCGACGTTGATCTCGCCGGGTTCCAGCTCGGCCTTCTGCACGATCGGGCCGAATGTCGCCGGGTCGCGCGCGTCGAAGCGCATCGCTTCGGCCGAGGCCGCGCCGCGCAGCGCGAGGTCGGTGGCCATTGCCTTGAGGTCCGCCATGTCGCGGCCGGCGACGATCACCCTGTCGCCGCGTTCGGCAACGGATCGGGCGAAGGCGCGCGCCATCGAGGAGGTGGCGCCGAGAATGATCCAGCTTCGTGTCATCTTGGGCTCCTCAATGCCAGTCGGCGCACCATGTCGGTGATCAACTGCCCCTCCGGGTCGGCCTTGTCGGCCTCGGCCCGCCAGGCCTCCCACTCGGGATACATCGCCTTGATCATCTCGCCCGGCGCCAGCGCATCCTTGCCGAGATAGAGCCGCCCGCCGGCTTCCAGCGTCATCGCTTCGAGCTCGGCGATCAGGGTTTCGGCCTGCTGCCGGGCGGGGAAGTCGATCGCCAGCGTATAGCCGGCCATCGGAAAGCTCAGCATCCCCGCGCGGCCATCTCCCATGCGCTTGAGCACCGAGAGCGGCGAGGCCAGGCCCGAGGCGGCGATCTTTTCAAGGATCTCGCGCAGCACGCCGACACTGGCCGGCGGCACGACGCATTGGAACTGGTGAAACCCGCGCTTGCCATAAAGACGGTTCCAGTTGTGCAGCTTGTCGAGCGGGAAGAGATGCCGGGCGATCGGCTTGACGCTGTTGCGCCCGCGGCCCGGCACCTTGCGCCAATAGGCGGCGTTGAACAGTTTCACCGTTGGCGGCGAGAGGGCGAAGGACGGCAGATCGACGGGCACCGGCAGGCCGCCACGCGCCGGTTGCACCGCGGCGTCGGTGAGCTCGGCCTCCTCGAGGATGCCGCGCCCGAGACCGGCGCCGCGGGCGGTGCCGTCGATCCAGCCCACGGTATAGGTCTGGGATGAGGCGTCGAGACGGGCGATGAATTCGTCGAAGCTGTCGATCCGGCTTTCCTGCACCCGCATCGCCGGGCCCGGGGTTCGCAGAAGCTGGAGCCGGGCCGAGACGATCACGCCGGTCTGGCCGATGCCGCCGATCGTGGCGCGAAACAGAGCCTTGTTGCGGGAGGGCGAGGCCACCACCTGCCGTCCGCCGGGCTGGAGCAAGGTGACCGAAAGCACATGCTGGCCGAAACTACCCAAGACATGGTGGTTCTTGCCGTGCACGTCATGCGCAATCGCCCCGCCGATTGTGGCGAAGCCGGTGCCGGGCATGGCGGCCGGAATCCAGCCGCGCGGCGCGAACAGGCGCAGCAGGTCCCCGATCTGGAGCCCCGCTTCAACCTCGACCACCCCGGTCTCGGGATCGAAGGCGCGGATCTTCGTCATCCGCGTCATGTCGATCGCCCGGCCGGTGTCGTTGAGCGCGGAATCGTTGTAGCTGCGCCGCATCCCGAAGGCGGGACCGGGGCTGTCCTCGATCAGCCGGGCAAGCTCGGCGGCGCGTTCGGGCCGGGCAAGATCGCCGGCGGCGCGGTGCACCCGGCCCCAGCCGGTGTAATCAGTGGTCTTCCACAACATGGGCGTGCCTCTTTGAAAGTCTTTCGGCAAGCGGGAAGACGGCGAGGCCGATCCCGATCGCGAACCACAGCGTCGTGACGCGGATGATGGCGGTGGCGGGCACCGAGGCTTCGAGCCCGATGCCTTCGAGCGAGAGCAGGGCAACCATCGCGGCCTCGGCCCCGCCGACCCCGCCGGGAGCGCCGGTCAACCCGCCGGCAAGCCCGGCGAAGACGAAGATCGCCACGGCCTTGGCCACGCCGATGTCGGCCCCCATCCAGACCAGCAGCAGGTGGAAGGCATAGCCTTCGGCAAACCAGCCGGCGAGGCCGAGAAGGCCGGCAAATGCCATCAGGCCCGGTGAGGAAAAGGCGCCAAGCGCCCGTGCGGCGCGCCGGATCTTGGCAAACAGCCTGTCAAAGCGGCCGGTCAGCCGGTAGCCGGCGGTGGCGAGGCCGGCGAGCAGTTTCGGGCGGGTTGCCACGAAGGCGGCGAGCAGGGCCAGGATCGTCACCGGGACGCCGAAGGCGATGCCGCTGGCCGAAAAGGCGAGCGTGACGCCGAGCAGCAGCCCGAGCGCGGCGAGGTCTGAGGCGCGGTCGACAAGCATCAGCGGCGCGGTGCTCTCGAACGGCAGGCCGGTCTCGCGGCCGATCCAGCGCATCCGCACCAGCTCGCCCACGCGCCCCGGGGTGACGCTCATGGCGAAACCGCCGAGGAAGTGGCGCAGGTTGGTCAGGAACGGGAGGTCGATGCCGAGGCGGCGGGTGAACATGTGCCAGCGCAGGCCGCGCAGCGCGTAGTTGACCAGTGAAAGCAGCAGCAAAAGCCCGATCTGCCAGGCCGAGAGCTTGGCGATCTGGGCGCGGGTTTCGTCCCATCCCGTTGCCGCCGCCAACGCGGCCAGCCCCGCCAGAACGAGCGCGAACAGCCCCGCCAACACCAGCGTGTCTCGCAGGCGGCGGTTGGGCGCGGCTTGGGCGCGGGGCAGGGGATGGGTGCTCGACATGGCCATTTGCCGCCGTCCTAGCGACGGATTGGGGCAATACTATGAAATTGTTTCGGGGATAGGAACAAAAATGCGCGGGCACCGGTGCGCACAGCCCGGTGCCCGCGGGGCGTGGGCTTAGTCCACCCCGGCTTCCGACGGGGTGTCGAGATCGTCACCCGCGAGGTGCTCGGGCAGGATGAGGTTCAGCACGATCGAGAGGAAGGCCGCCGGCAGCAGGCCCGACGTGAGCAGGATCTGTGCCGTCTTGCCGGTGTGCTGGAGCGCGTCCGGGACGAGTTGGAGGCCAAAGCCGAGCGACAGGCTGATCGCGAAGATCACCATGTTGCGGCGGTTCCAGCTCACGTCCGACAGCATGTTGACGCCGCTCGCGGCCACCATGCCGAACATCACCACCACGCCGCCGCCGAGCACGTTGATCGGCACGGTGTTGATGATCGCGCCCACCTTCGGGATGAAGCCCGCCGCCACGAGAAACAGCGCGCCGATCGTCACCACGTGGCGGCTCATCACCCCGGTGATCGCCACGAGGCCGACGTTCTGGCTGAACGAGGTGTTGGGCAACCCGCCGAACACACCGGCGATCGCGGTGCCGAGGCCGTCGGCGAAGGTCGCGCCGGTGACTTCCTTGTCGGTTGCCTCGCGGCCGGCACCGCCCTTGGTGATGCCGGAGGTGTCGCCGACGGTTTCGATCGCCGAAACGATGGCCATGAAACACATGCCGATGACGATCGCCCAGTTGAGCTCGAACCCGTATTTGAACGGCACGGGCGCGGCGAAATAGCTCGCATTGCTGATGTTGCTGAAACTCACCTGCCCCATCAACAGCGCCACGATGTAGCCCGCGATGATGCCGATCAGCACGGCCGCGACCGACATGAAGCCGCGCATGAAGAACTTCACCGCGAGGGTGACCACCATCACCACCAGCGCCGGTGTCCACATGGCCAGCGTGCCGAACTCGGGCGTGCCCATCTTCGGCACCCCGCCGGCGGCATACTGGATGCCGACCTTCAGGAGCGCCAGCCCGATCATCAGGACGATGGTGCCGGTCACCAGCGGCGGCAGGGCCTTGCGCAGGGGTTTGACGATGAAGCCAAGGCTGAAATGGAAGATGCCGCCGAGCATGACGCCGGTCATCAGCCCGGCCAGCCCGGCCGTGCCGGCGCCCGCCACGGCCGGGATCATCACCGGGACGAAGGCGAAGGATGTGCCCTGCACGATCGGCAGCCGCGCGCCGATGGGGCCGATGCCGATGGTCTGGATCAGGGTGGCGATGCCGGCAAACAGCATCGACATCTGGATCATGTAGTTCATGTCCGGAAAGCCCAGCGCGCCCTGGTCGGAGCCGAAGCCGATACCGGCGGCCCCGGCGACGATGATCGCGGGCGTGACGTTCGAGACGAACATCGCCAGCACGTGCTGGATGCCCAGCGGAATGGCTTTTCCCAGCGGCGGTGTGTAGTTTGGATCGCGCAATTGCGCGGGCGTCCCGATCGAAGCATCGGTCATGTCTGTCCCTCCCTGTTGGCCCGTGGGCCAATGTGTCCGCCTCTTTGTTGGGCGTTTGATGAATAATGCGTCAAACTACCACATATGGTGGGTCCAACCAATGCTCTTCGAGATTTGGTGTGTCGCCGATCCTGTCGATCACCGCGAACAGCCCCGGGGCGCGGAGCGGCGTGAGCACGCCGTGCCACGTGCCGCGGTGGAAATTGATCCCCTGGCCCGGGGCCGTGAGGAAGGCGCGGGGCCGTCCCGGCGCGTCGTCCGCGTCGGGCGCGACGATGACCAGGAACGGATCGAGGCTCATCGGGATGAAGGCCTGGCTGCCGTCGGGGTGGCGTTCGAGCAGTTCGAGCCTGTAGGGCAGGCTGCGCGGCTCGGCCTTGAACAGGCTGATCCCGGCTCGTCCGCCGGGTCCGAAATCGAGCCGGGCGCGGTCGTGGTAGCGGCCGCAGAGCCCCTGATTGATGATCTTGTCGGGCGCGCCGGTGGCCTCAAGCACGTCGCCGAACGGGGCGAAAGCGGCGGCGGTCAGCGGCTCGGTGCGGATCACCCGGCTCACGGCAGGATCTCTTTCAGCCGCAGCTCGGCGATGCGCTCGACCTGACGGCAAGCCTCGGCGAACTCGGTCTCGGTGTCGTGCTCGAGGCGCCTGCGGAAGGCGTTCAGGATACCCGCCTTGTCGTGATCGCGCACCGCGATGATGAAGGGAAAGCCGTGCTTCTCGACATACGCCCTGTTGAGCGCGGTGAAGGCGTCGCGCTCTTCGTCGGTGAGCGCATCGAGCCCGGCGGAGGCCTGCTCGGCGGTGCTGT
>JANTFS010000031.1 GCA_024763335.1 Paracoccaceae bacterium
TCCACGCCAATGCGCATCACATGGCGGTTGCCTATGAGGGGATCGACGAGACGGTCGCGCGGATCGCCGGGCAAGGAGAGGGGCCGGTGATTGCGCGACGTCGGATCTCGGCGCGCGGCGCGCAAAAATAAACCCGGCTACTCGACCGGGCGGATCAGCTTGCGCTCGAGCACGCGCAGCACGGCCTTCAGATCCTGCCCGCGTTTGAGAACCCTCCCGTCCATCCCGATCACCGAATACTGGCCCTGCCGCGCGCGCAGCTTGGGGCGTTTCTCGATCCGGTAGAGCGGGTGTTCGGCGGTGTGGCGGAACACCGCAAACACCGCGTGGTCCTTGAGGAAGCTCATCGCGTAGTCGCGCCATTCCCCGGCGGCGACCATGCGCCCGTAGAGCCCGAGGATCGTGCCAAGCTCGCCGCGGTCAAACGCGACCTTCTCGCTGGTGCCGGGGCCGGGAAAGGGCGTGGGAGTCTGCACGTTCATGCAATGAGGATGGGCGCAACCGCTGCGCAAATCAACTCCCGGGTTCGCTGCGGCCGCGACCGGCGCCCAAATCCCGCCACGAAATCACCCGAGACAAACCGCGATCTGCCCGCGATGGCGCCATGATCCGGGACGATAACCGTGGCTGTAGCGAAAGCTCACCCCCGGTGCCGCAGTTAACAGCCCCCACCCAGTTCGCGGCACCGGGGATTTCGCCTCCCCCCCCCCTGACATTCGGCCCGAGCCCGCCCGCGCGGCACAACACTATTGACCGTATGGTCGGGTTTATGCAGGATTTCAGGGCAGGAGAGGAGAAACCATGACCCCGGAGGAACGCGCACGCCGTTCGGCAGAGGTGATGTGGGCCGACGACCGCGCCAGTCAGGCCGCGGGCATGGCGCTTGTCGACGTCGGCCCGGGCCGCGCGACGGTGACGATGACCCTGCGCGACGACATGGCCAACGGCCACGGCATCGCCCATGGTGGCTATGTCTTCGCGCTCGCCGATTCTGCCTTCGCCTTTGCCTGCAACAGCTACAACACGCGGGTCGTGGCCCAGCACAATTCGATCACCTACCTCACGCCGGGCAAGGTGGGCGAGGAACTCACCGCCGTCGCCACCGAGGCGCACCGGGCGGGGCGTTCGGGCATCTATGACGTGATCGTCACCGGCGGCGACGGGCGAAAGGTGGCGATCTTCCGCGGCCATTCGCGCCAGATCAGCGGAACGCATTTCGAGGAAGCCGGGGCGTAGGCGACCGGTCAGGGAGACGAACATGAAAGACCTCACCCCCCGCAAGGAAGACCTGGAGCACATCGAAACCGCCTCGCGCGACGAGATTGCCGCGGTTCAGCTGGAGCGGATGAAATGGTCCCTGCGCCATGCCTACGACAACGTGCCCTTCTACAAGACGAACTTCGACGCGGCGGGCGTGCATCCCGACGATCTGCATGAGCTCGCCGATCTCGCGAAGTTCCCCTTCACCGTGAAACAGGACCTGCGCGACAACTACCCGTTCGGCATGTTTGCCGTGCCTCGCGAGCAGGTGTCGCGCATCCATGCCTCGTCGGGCACCACGGGCCAGCCCACCGTTGTTGGCTACACCAAGAAAGACCTCGATACCTGGGCCTGTGTCGTCGCCCGCAGCCTGCGCGCCTCGGGCCTGCGCCCGGGCGACGTGCTGCACAACGCCTACGGCTACGGGCTGTTCACCGGCGGGCTCGGCGTGCACGGCGGGGCCGAGAAGATGGGGCTCACGGTGGTTCCGGTTTCCGGCGGGATGACCCAGCGCCAAGTGCGCCTGATCGAGGATTTCGGTGCCACGGGCATCACCGTGACGCCCTCCTACATGCTCTCGATCCTCGACGAATACAAAGCCCTCGGGCTCGACCCGCGCAAGTCGCCGCTCGAGGTGGGCATCTTCGGCGCCGAACCCTGGACCAACGCCATGCGGCTCGAAATCGAACAGGCCTTCGACATGAACGCCGTCGATATCTACGGGCTGTCGGAGGTGATGGGGCCGGGCGTGGCCAACGAATGCGTCGAGACGAAGGACGGGCTGCACATCTGGGAAGATCACTTCTACCCCGAGATCATCAACCCCGAGACCGGCGAGGTCATGCCCGACGGCGAGCCCGGTGAGCTGGTGTTTACCTCGCTCACCAAGGAGGCCTTCCCGATCATCCGCTACCGCACCCGCGATCTGACCCGGCTCCTGCCCGGCACCGCGCGCAGCATGCGGCGGATGGAGAAAGTGACGGGGCGCACCGACGACATGATCATCCTGCGCGGGGTGAACGTCTTCCCGACCCAGATCGAGGAACAGCTCGTCACCGTCGAGGAGCTGGCGCCGCATTTCCAGATCGAGCTGGTGCGGCCCGACCGGATGGACGAGATGATCGTCCATGTCGAGATGGCCGAAGGCGCGACAGCGAATCCGGTGAAGGTCAGCCACCAGCTGAAGGGGCTGGTCAAGAGCCATGTCGGGGTGACGGTGAAGGTGCAGGTCGCCGAGCCCGGCGGTGTGGCGCGCTCGCAGGGCAAGGCTGTCCGGATCGTCGACAACCGGCCGAAGGGCTGAGCCATGCCGAGGGGGATCGCACGCGACCACGACCAGAAACGGGAAGCGATCCGCAAGGGGGCGGCGGAATATTTCGCCGCCCACGGCTTCGACCGCGCCTCGATGACCGGCGCCGCCCGGCACTGCGGCGTGTCGAAGGCGCTGATCTACCACTACTACGATTCGAAGGAAGCGCTGCTCGACGATATTCTCGGCACCCACCTGACCAGCCTCGTCGAAACCGCGCGCGCGGTGAAACCCGAGGCGGGGCTCGGCGCGCTGGTCTGCGCCGTGCTGGAGGAATATGAAGACGCCGACGCCGAGCACAAGCTCCAGCTCGACGCGCTCGCGGTGCTGCCGCCCGACCAGCAGGCGCCCCTCGTCGCGCTGCAACGCGAACTGGTCGACATGATGAGCAACGCCCTTGTGCGCGAGGCGCCCGTGCTGGCCGGGTCGGAAAAACTTCGGCCGGTCACCATGTCGGTCTTCGGCATCCTCAACTGGTTCTACATGTGGCACCGCCCGGGCAAAGGGCTGACCCGGCAGGAATACGCCCGCCTCGCCACCGACATGGTGCTGAACGGCATCAAGGCGTTCTAGCCCGTTTCATCTTTCCACAAATATCCCGGGGGTTTGGGGGCTGGCCCCCAATAAACAAACCTGCGCGGCGCAGCCGCACGATTTGAAACCCTCAGCTTTCGGCGAAGCTTTCGGCCCGGTAGCGATGCACCTCCAGCGTCGCGCTCCAGTGGTCGCGGGCAAGCCCGGCTTTCTGCTTCAGAGCGGTCAGGAAGGCGGCCGGATCGGGCAGGCTGTCCCAGACCATCGGCAGGAAGGTGCCCCGGCGGCCCCGGTCGCTCAGGATCAGCCCGTCCTCGCCGGGGCGCAGCTGGGCAAGAAGATCCTCCTCGCTGTCAAACCGCATCGGCGCCGCGGGGCCGAGCACGGCGATTTTCAGGCGCAGGCTGTCAAGCTCCCCGGCCGTCACGGCCGCAAAGCGCGGATCGGCATGGCCCGCGTTGATCGCATTCTGCGCCACATCCTCCACCAGCGGGCGATGGGCCATGAGCGAGCCGATGCAGCCGCGCAGCCGCCCCGCCTGTGTGAGCGTGACGAAGGCCGCGCCATGGCTGCGCAACGCCGGCGCAAAGCTCTCCTGCCTGATCCGCGGATCGGTGCCCCGCGTCGTCCGGGCGGTGAGCGCCGCCCGGGCAGTCTTGAGCAAGGTGGCCCGATCATCCGTCGCGACGGCATCGTCATCAGCGCCATGGAACGCCCAGGCGCCGTAGCCGACAACGCGCGAGGTGTCGCCCGAGGCATCCGCCGAGGTCGCCATGGCGAGCCGGACGGGCCGGGTGCCTTGCCCCGCCCCGGAGGCAAGGTAGCCCCGGATCCCCGCCGCGCCGCAGGCATGGCTGCCGGTCAGGGCCGGCCAGTCGCCGGTTTCGATCAGCCGGGCGGTCTGCGCGTCATGGGCCAGCGCCCGGTCCTGGGTGAGAAAATGGCTCAGATCGCTCGACAGCACGAACAGCGGGCCGTCAAGTGCGTCGGTCAGAAAGTCGATGACGGCGGCGACCTGCGCGTCGCTCGCCCGGCCGATGACGAGGGGCACCACGTCCGCCTCCGGGTGCACCGCGTGCAGGAACGGCAACTGCGTCTCGACCCCGTGTTCACGGTCATGCGCCTCATCTTCGACATGGGCGAGGCCCTGCGCGACAAGTGCGTCGCGCGCCCCGGTGTTGATCGCAACGTCGAACCCGGGCATCGCGTAGGCACTGCCCGAGGGCAGGGCGATCCCCTCGAAGGCGTGGCGATGCGATGGCGAGAGCACGACGGCGTGGCGCACGGGGCGTCCCTCGGTGCTGCGGAACGCCGCGCCCGCCAGCCAGCCGGAATAGACATAGCCCGCATGTGGCGAGATGATGGCGCGGGCAGGTGTCGCGCCGGCGCGCGCCCCCGCCTCGCCGCGGGCTAGGCAATCGGCCACGGTTTCGGCAAGCGCTTTCGCATCGCCGGGGTAGAACATGCCCGCCACGGCGGGTCTGCGTCTTGTATTTTCGTTCAGATCTCTCATGTGAGTGCTATATAACATCGCAACGGAACAATGCTACGCCAGATGGGCGAAAAAATCATGACAGACCGTCCCGACAACACCGCGCGCTACTGGCAGGCCGAACCCGACGGCCGGCTGCGCTGCGATCTCTGCCCGCGCTTTTGCAAGCTCCGCGAGGGCCAGCGTGGCCTGTGCTTCGTGCGCAAGCGCGAGGGCCAGCGCATCGTGCTCGATACCTACGGCCGCTCGTCCGGCTTCTGCATCGACCCGATCGAGAAGAAACCGCTCTACCACTTCCTGCCCGGAACCTCCGTGCTGAGCTTCGGCACCGCCGGCTGCAACCTCGCCTGCAAGTTCTGCCAGAACTACGACATCTCGACGAGCCGCGAGGTGGACCGCCTGACCGATCAGGCCTCGCCGGAGGCGATCGCGGCGGCGGCAAAGCAGTATGGCGTGGCCTCGGTGGCCTATACCTACAACGATCCGGTGATCTTCCTCGAATACGCTGTCGACATCGCCGCGGCCTGCCGCGAAGAAGGCATCCGCTCGGTGGCAGTGACGGCAGGCTACATCACCCCCGAGCCGCGCGTGGAATTCTTCGACGCGATGGACGCGGCCAATATCGACCTCAAGAGCTTCAACCCGGAATTCTACCGCAAGCTCACCGGCGCCCATCTCGAGCCGGTGCTCGACACGATCGCCTACGTGGCGCAGGAAACGGACGTCTGGCTCGAACTCACCACGCTGCTGATCCCCGGCGAGAACGACAGCGACGCCGAGATCGAAGCGCTTTCGGCCTGGGTTGCTGAAACCTGCGGGCCCGATACGCCGCTGCATTTCAGCGCGTTTTCACCGCAACACAAGATGCGCGACCATCCCCCGACGCCACTCGCCACGTTGCTGCGTGCCCGCGAAATCGCCAGGAAGGCCGGGCTGCACCACGTCTATGTCGGCAATGTGCATGACGAGGAAGCCGATTCCAGCTACTGCACCGGCTGCGGCCAGAAGGTCATCGGGCGCGACTGGTATCAGCTCACCGAATGGCACCTCGATGACACCGGCCATTGCACCCGCTGCGGCACGCGCTTCGCCGGGGTGATCGAAGGCCCGCCCGGCAGCTGGGGCCGCCGCCGCCAGCCGATCCGCATCGCAAGCTGATCTTCCCTTTCATCTTTCCCGAAATATCCCGGGGGGTTTGGGGGGCTGGCCCCCCAACGGGTCGCGCAGGCGCAGCCTGCGGGAAACCTGTCAGGCAAACGCGCCATGGCAGAACCATCCCGCCGACAGCGCCGCGCCATGGGCATAATAGAGCCACAGCCGCTCGCCGTGGTGGGTGGTGACGCGCCAGTAGTCGCGCATGCCGGTGCGCCATGCGGGTTCGTCGAGCCACCATTCCGGGGCGATGCGCTCTGGCCCCACGGCGTCCACCACCTCATGGTCACGCCCGCGCCAGCGAAAGCGTGGCGGCAGGCCGGGGCGGGCCTCGGCCATGACCAGCTCGGGCGGCCAGAGCCGGAGCGGGCGTTCGGGGCCGGGCTTCCAGTCATGGCTCGGCGGTGCAAAGGCGGCGGCCACCACGATGGCGGATTTCTCCGGCAGGTGGCTCTCGGCCGGGTGCAGCCGGGTCATCGCCTCAAGCCCCAGACGGGCACCGATCCGGCCCATGAGATCGTCGATCTCGCGGCCTTCGTGGCGCGCCGCAGCCTCGCCGGCGGCGAGATGGCCGCGGTGCTGGCGGGCATGGACAGGCTCATGCACGGGCACCGAAAGGCGGATCTGGTCGATGCCGAGCCCGGCGTCGATATCCCCCAGTTTCATCGCCAGAAGCGGGCGAATGCGTGCGGGCTCAGGCGTGGGCCGGGCAAGGCCCACCTCGATCGCCTGCATCGTGCGGTCGGTGCGGCTGAACTCCGCGCGCACCCGCCGCGCCCCGCGCCCGGCATCCTCCAGCCGGCGGGCAAGCTCCGGCAACAGCCGATCCATCCCGGCCAGCAAGTCTTCCTCCAGCCCGATGGGCTCGGGCAGGCGCAGCCTGAGCGCGAAGCGCAGCGGCGGGCGCGCGGGCGAAACCGGCTCGGGCTCCATCCCCAGGGCCTGATCGAGCCGGCGCACCAGCTTTGTGCCGAAGCGCCGCGCGAGCCCGGCGCGGGGCGTGCCGAGAATGTCGCCCACCCGCCGCAGGCCCAGCCGGGCGAGGGCTTCAACCGTCTCGCCCTCGAGGCGCAGGGCCGAGAGCGGCAGCGGCGCAAGAGCCTCGCGGGCACCGCCGACCGGCGCGATCCGGGCCGGCGGCTGGTCGGGGGGCGTGGGGCGCGGGGGCTGGCCGCCGCGTGTCCAGTGCCGCCGCTTCGCCGCGCGCGAGCGGGTGGCGCGCGCCTCCTGATCGATGGCATCGCCCGCCGGGCCGGCCTCGGGCGTGGCGCCGGCGAAACGGGCAAGCGCCCAGGCCGCGCCAACGGTATCGGCCAGCCCGAGGCGCATGGTGAGCCCCAGAGCGGCGCAATCGGCCTCGACCGCGCCAACCAGCCCCTCTTCGCCGCCGAACAGATGGGCGCAGCCGCTGATGTCGAGCACCAGCGCGTCGGGCGGCTCCTCCGAGACCCACGGCGTGAACTTGCCGGCCCAGCGCCTGAGCGTGGTCAGGAAATCCGCCTCCGCCTGCGGGCTTTGCGGCCGCGAGACGAGATCGGGGCAGATCGCGCGGGCGTCGCGCAGCGGCTGGCCGGCAAAGAGCCCCGCTGCCGAAGCTTCGGCATTGAGGCTTGCGAGCACCTGTGCACCGCGCTGGTCGGCGACAACGGCAAGAGGGCCGGGGGCGAGCCCCCGCCCGAGCCGCATGATCCGCTCCGCCGCGAGGCGGGGAAACCACAGGCTGAGGATGCGCTTTTGCGGCATGGGAAAGGATGGCCAGCAGGGTGTGTTCTATATTTGTTCTCATATCTGGTAGGCCGATCGGTGTCGAGTCCGACAAGGTTCCGGCAACCCGCACAGCGGTGCGATCAGCGGCAGAGCAGACCTGAGAAACAGCTGTAGATCTCTCGACTTTGACAATGCTCAACGTGGTTCAAGCTCACCGGAAACGGCGAGGCTTGAAGGGGAAAGCTGCAGGCTGGAGCGCCACGGCGAGACCGGAGCTCCAATGGCCGCGCAACGGCCGTCGGGCCCGCTGCATCGTGCTCCGCACCAGCTCCAGGGCGCGGCCCTCGCCGGATGCCCCAGCCGGCAAACCCACAGGCCCGGACAAATCGCCCTTGGAACACGGAAATTGGTATGCCACCTTCACGCCAAACAGTTTCTTTCAGGATTCCCGGGATACCAGAACACATGAAAACCTATGCCGTGTTCCCAGGCCTAGAGGCACTTCAGCAGGCATCCAAGACCCAGCGTTGGCTGACAGTGCCGGAGGTCGAGCGGACAATGGCCGAGGTATCGGGCTACCTCGCCAAGCTGACGGGCAACCCGGAAGACATCGCGACCTTCCTTCTGGAAAACGCACGGCCTTACCGGACCGACATGGACCGGCTCTTCATCGCCCACACCGCCATTCAGGTCGGCATCACCCGGGCCGTCCTGCGCCACCGGCAGCTCGACGGGCTGGCAGGATGTTCCATGGGCGATTTCGCACGGTCGGCGGTCGCTGGTTCGACGAGCCTCGAGCAGATCATCGGGATCGTCTGGCATCTTTCACAGTATCGCAGCCTCAGCCCGCCGGGCGAATTGTCGAGCGTCCGGCCGAAGGACGGCAACTTCACGTCGACCCAGCTGGAATGGCTGGACTCCACCGGCATTTCACACAGCCTCTGGTCGGAACGCTATGGCGCGCTCTCGGGCACGGTTGAAGCGATCGAGGCGATCAAGCCGGAGGCGAAAGACCTCGGGATCAAGATCCGCAAGATGTATCCCTATCCGTTCCATTCGCATTTGATGACACCGGTTGCCGACAGCATCCGTGATCTGGTGAGCGGTTGGGAGATCGCCCCGCCGGCCATCCCGGTCTATTCCAGCGTGTTCTTGCGATACCTCGAAACCGGCGAAGACATGCGCGAGGAGGCGCTTGCGGGGGCGAGCAGCCCGATCCGCTGGTTCGATACGATCCGCAACCTGCGCGACCAGTTCGGGGTGCGCCGGTTGATCAATATCGGCCCCACCGACACGATCACCGGCTGGATCCCGGATTCGCAGGACTACGGCGATATCGAGGTGATCGACGCGTGGGACATCTGCCGAGAGGATGCCGTCACATTGGCGAATGTATGAGTGCAAATGTATGAGTATTGTGAAAACCGGAACACCGCGTGAGTCAGCGCCGCGCGCCGTGTGCGTTGATCCGCTGTCGGGCATTTTGCAGCCGGGCTTCGACCGCTCGCACATCGCGCTCGACAAGTTTGGCACACGGTCCTTCGTGCTGTTCGATCCAGAGCTGATCCGGCATTGTTTCGTCGCCAATTCGGCGAATTATCATCAGGCCGAGGCACGCAAACGGCTCGCCGAACCGCTGCTTGGCGAAAGCATCCTGACAGCCGACGGCGAGCAGTCGCGCAAGGTGCGCCAGACGATCGGACGTTTGTTCAATCGGCAGGCGCTCGATCGGTATTCGGCCCGCATGATCGAAACGACATTGCAGAACCTGGATGATCTCGCGCCGGGGGTGCATGCCGCGAGCGACCTTGCGGCGCGGCTCGCGCTGGCCAACCTTTCGGCCAGCCTCTTTTCCAACGCGCTCGATGCGCGGTCGCCCGATATCCTTGCCGCGCTCGATGGCGTCTATGATGCGATGTGGGGCTTGCCACTTGTCGGCGAGGAAGGCGGGGTCACCTATTATCCCCGTTTGCGGCGCAAGGAGCGCAACGAGGCTGCCGCGGCGTTTCGGGCCGTGCTCGGCGACATCATTTCGGATCGCCTCGGCAGGCCTGCGGACGCGGGCAGGTCTGACCTGCTGGATCAGCTGATTGCGCTCCGCAAGGCGCAGCCCGGCGGCAACCCGACCCTTGAGAGAATGATTGATGACGTTGCCACATTCGTGGTGGCCGGCCATGAAACGACGGCGAGCGTTGTGGCCTGGACGCTCTATCTGCTTTCTCAAGACGCGCGGGCATTGCAGCGGGCCCGGGACGAGGCCGAAGTTGTCATACACGGCGGTATCGCGCCGGAACACTGGCCCGAACATCTGACCTTCACGCTGGCCTGCGTGGAGGAAACCCAGCGGCTTTATCCGCCGGCGCCGATTTTCACCCGGCAGGCGCAGAAAGACGACATCGCCGGCGGCATCGCAATCCCCGCGGGGTCGATCGTCTTGCTGCCGGTTCGCCTCATTCACAGAATGCAGCGGTTCTGGACGCAGCCGGATCGCTTCATGCCGGAGCGCTTCCTCCCGCAAAACCGTGGTCGTATCGGGCAGTTTTCATTTCTGCCCTTCGGTCTCGGTCCGCGCATGTGCATCGGCTCGGCCTTCGGAAACCGCGAAGCTATCATTCTGGTCGCGGCGATCCTGTCGCGCTTCGATCTGAGCTATGCGGGGGCGACGCCTCCGGTGCCGGAGCTGAAGTTCGTGATGCGGAGCGACAACGGCATCCCCATGCGGCTGTCTGCCCGTTGATCAGCGGCGCATCTTCAGCGGGCAGCGGTCGGTCCGGTCGTGGTTGTCGTCGGTGATGCCGTATTGCCACCACTCGATCTCGCCCTTCTGGTAGCTGCCAAGCTCCGGCGCGTGGGGGATGCCGTCATAGGCCTCGGCCCGGTCGCGGATCACCTGCCGCACGCGTTGGCCCTCGGGGGTGTCACCGGCGACGATGTCGAACCGCTCGCGCGGGTTGACGATGAAGAGGAAATGCCGGCCGAGATTACGGCTCTTGCGCTGCCTGTGCGCAGGCGACGAGAAGTTCACGAAGAGCTGCATGCCGGCAAAGCACATCGACCAGTAGGGCGCATTCGGGTCTGTCGCCACGTCCTCGGGCCAGGGCTCGGGGTCATTGTCGTGCCAGTCCTGCAACACCTCCCAGCCAATCGCGTGATAGCCCTCGACGCTGTCGGCCTGCGCGGCCTCGGTCGAAAAGGCAATGACAAGCGGATGGGCGGTGTTGACCTGGCCATCCCAGAGGCGGGCCTCGGCGATGTAGTCGGCGAGATCGGCCCGCAACCGGGCAAGGCCCGTCGCGTCGCGCGCCTCGACGAAGATGAAGCGCACGAGCTCGCGCCGAAACGCGTTTTGCGAAAAGGTGCAGGGGAACTCCGAGGGCGGGGTCAGCCGCTCGGCAAGATCCTCGGCCACCTCGCGGTGCCAGGCAGGGCCGGTATAGTCCGGCGCGGTCAGGGTGTTTTGCGCAACAACGGTCATGACGGCGTAGATGCCACGGTTTGGCCCTGCCCGGCCAGCGCGTTGATGCCGCATCTCGCAAATTGTTTATCGCCGCCGCGGCACGGCCGGTGCGCCCGGGTTCGCGACGATGTGACTGGACGGGGGGGGGCCGGCTGGTAACCTCGTCGTGAAAGTTGCCGTGACTCGGCCAGCAAAGGATGATCGACCGATGTTCAAGTTCAAGTTCAAGACCTCGCTCGCGGCCGTGGCCGTGCTCGCCACGGCCTCCGTGGCCTTCGCCTATGCCCAGAACCCCCATGTTCAGAAACGCCAGGAAGCGATGGGGCTCATCGGCTCGAACGCGAAGAAACTCAACCAGATGTCGAAAGGCCAGCTGCCCTTCGATGCCGCCATGGCGCAGGCCGCCTTTGTCGCGATTTCACAAAAAGCGGCCGAGGTCCCGGCGTTGTTCGAGACCGAGGCGGAAGACCCCGAAAGCGATGCGGCCGACGAGATCTGGTTCTTGTGGGACGAGTTCGTGACCAAGGCCGAGGCGCTTGAGGCGGCTGCCAGCGCCGGCACCGGCGTCGACAGCCCAGCGGCCCTCGAAACCGCGCTTCAGGGCCTGAACGGCGCCTGCAAGAGCTGCCATTCTCAGTTCAAGCTCTGAGCCTCGCCGCAGACCAGATCGACAGCCCGCGTTTCGCCCACGGTCGTGCCGTCGGGCGAAACGTAGTCGAACACCAGCCGCACGTTTCCCCGCCCCGTGCAGGACACCGAGAACAGCGCCGGTGCCGGGGCGCCGATCAGATCGGTTTCCGGCGGCCCGTAGCCGAGACTGTCGACCACCACCAGATCCAGCCCGGTCGAGGTCTCCTGGTTCAAGATCCACGCGTAGCCCGTCGAGGGATTGGCGGGCAGGCTGAGCACGGTATCGCCGTTGGCCAGCAACGCGGGTGCCACAACCTGCCCGAGCGCAAGCACCCCGCCCGCGAGCGCGCCGCGCAGCCATCTGCCTTGAAACGTCATGAACCCCTCCCTCGCAATGATGCCTGCCCTTCCTAGATCGGGCGCCTTGCGCGCGCCATGATGCCGATCAATGCGGGCCTCGGGGCCGGGCGCGACGCATTGCAGCAGGGCCGGGGCCTTGCGCACCTTGCGCCGCGCCGATGTATCGCTACCGTGGATGCGATTTTGACAGGAGGCTCTGAATGATCCCGGGAATATCCAGCGGACGGCGTCGGTTCTCGGATTTGTCCGAGCAGGAGGTGCTTGCGCTCGCAATCTCCAACGAGGAGGACGACGCGCGGATCTATCGCCAATATGCCGAGCGGTTGCGGGCGGATTACCCCGCGTCGGCGAAGGTGTTCGAGGAAATGGCGGTGGAGGAAGACAGCCACCGCCGGCGGCTGATCGAGGCCCACAAGCGGCGTTTCGGCGACGTGATTCCGCTGATCCGGCGCGAGCATGTCTCGGGCTTCTACGCGCGCAACCCGGTCTGGCTGATCGAGAACCTCGGGCTTGAACGGATTCGCGCCGAGGCAAGCGAGATGGAACGGCAGGCGGAGCTGTTCTACCGCAAGGCGGCCGACCGGTCGAGCGATGCCGAGACCCGCAAGCTGCTGGGCGACCTGGCCGCGGCGGAAGCCGGGCACCACGTGCTGGCCGGCGAACTGGAAGCCAAGTATCTCGGTGGCGACGAACGCGAGGAAGAAGATCAGGCGGCGCACCGGCAGTTCGTGCTGACATGGGTGCAGCCGGGCCTCGCCGGGCTGATGGACGGCTCGGTGTCGACCCTGGCACCGATCTTTGCCACCGCGTTTGCCACCCAGAACACGCACACGACGTTTCTTGTCGGCCTCGCGGCCAGTATCGGTGCCGGGATTTCGATGGGCTTTACCGAGGCCGCCTCGGACGACGGCGAATTGTCGGGCCGCGGCAGCCCGGTCAAACGCGGGATTTCCTCGGGCGTCATGACCGCACTGGGCGGGCTCGGCCACGCCATGCCCTATCTCATTCCGCATTTCTGGACGGCGACGATCATCGCCATGATCGTGGTCTTCGCCGAGCTCTGGTCGATCGCGTGGATCCAGAACCGCTACATGCAGACCCCGTTCATGCGGGCGACCTTCCAGGTGGTGCTCGGCGGTGCACTGGTGTTTGCCGCCGGTGCGCTGATCGGTGCCGGATAGGTTTCGCCCCGGGCCGGGCCCGGGGCGACCCGCCGGGGGTTTCACACCCCCGGACCCCCGTGGGATATTTCTGGAAAGATGAAGGGCGTGGCGGTTTTTCCGGCTGCGTGCTAGGTGGCGGGCATGCTTGCGGTTCTGCTCCAGACCCTGCCGTTTTTCGCGGTGATCGGCCTTGGTTATTTTGCCGGGCGGCGCGGGATGTTTGGCCCGGAGGCGACCGCGGCGCTCACCAGGTTCGTGTTCTACTTCGCGCTGTCGGCGATGCTGTTGAAGTTCTCCTCGCGGCTGGATCTGTCGGAGGTGTTCGACTGGACCTTCATCTGGGCCTATCTCGGCGGGACCATGGCGATCTACCTGCTGGCGACGGCTGTGGCTCTGCTGCGCGCCCGCGGCCTTGAGGAAGCCGCCGTCGAGGCGCAATGCGCCGTGGTCGGAAATGTCGGGTTCCTCGGCATTCCGATGCTGGTCATGCTGCTCGGCGAGGCGGCGATCGGGCCGGTGATGATGGTGCTTGCCGTCGATCTCATCGTGTTCGGCAGCCTGATCGTGATCCTGATCACCGCCCGGCGCGATGGCCGCGTCAGCCCGGCGGTGCTTGGGTCGGTGGGGCTGGGGCTGGCGCGCAACCCGATGATCGTGTCGATCGCCGCCGGTCTCGCCTGGTCGGCGACCGGATGGGCGGTGCCGGGCCCGGTCGAGGCGACGCTCGACATCCTCGGCGCCGCCGCGACACCGGGGGCGCTGTTCGCGATCGGGGCCTCCTTGGCGACGAAGAACGCCGAGCGCCTCGCTGTGGCCGGCTGGCTGAGCTTCGCCAAGCTCGTGCTGCACCCCGCGGCGGTTGCGGTGATGGCGCTTGTCGTCCTGCCGGTGGAGCCTTTCGCCGCCGCGGTGATGATCGCGGCGGCCGCGCTGCCCGTGGCCGGCAACGTCTTCATCCTCGCCCAGCACTACGGCGTGGCGCCGCACCGGGTTTCGGCCGCGATCCTGATATCGACCACGGTTTCGGTGCTCACCGTTTCACTGGTGATCGCATGGGTGGCCGGATGATCTATGTCGACGCCGATGCCTGCCCGGTGAAAGCCGAGACCGAGGCGATCGCGACGCGCCACAAGGTGCAGGTGGCCTTCGTGTCGAACGGCGGCCTGCGCCCGTCGGCGAACCCGCTGGTGCAGATGGTCTATGTGGCGCAGGGCCCGGACGAGGCCGACAAGTGGATCGCCGAGCGCGCCGGTGCCGGTGACGTGGTGGTGACGGGCGACATCCCGCTCGCGGCGAAATGCGTGGCCGCCGGGGCGCGCGTGGTGAAGCCGAATGGCGAGCCGCTGACGGCGGCGAACGTCGGGCAGGCGCTGGCGACGCGTGACCTGATGACCGATCTGCGCGCTGCCGACCCGTTTCGCCAAGGCGGCGGCCGGCCCTTCTCGAAGGCCGACCGGGCGCGGTTTCGCGACGGGCTGGAGCGTGCCCTGCGCCTGTCGGGCGGCGGCTGACAGCCGCCTGCATCGCGACGATCTGACCGGGACGGCCCGGCGCGCCGGCGCGCGCCATGCCCCTTGCCTCGCTGCGCCCTGCTTTGTAGGCAGGGCGGTGCAAGAGGGAGGGCCGCGACGATGCCATACAATGACCCGAAGACGGTTGTGTCGACCGACTGGCTTCAGCGCCATCTCGATGACCCCGACCTGCGGGTGCTCGACGCCTCGTGGTATCTGCCCACCGTCGACCGCGACCCGAAGGCGGAGTATGAGAAGGGCCACATCCCCGGCGCCCGGTTCTTCGATATTGACGAGATCGCCGATCTGCGCTCGCCGCTGCCGCACATGGTGCCGCCGATCGAAAAATTCATGAGCCGGATGCGCGCGATGGGCATTGGCGATGGCCATCAGGTGGTGGTCTATGACAGCGCCGGCATCTTCTCGGCGCCCCGGGTGTGGTGGCTGTTTCGCCTCATGGGCAAGACCGACATCGCGGTGCTCGATGGCGGCTTGCCGAAATGGCTGGCGGAAGGCCGCCCGGTGACGGATGCCGAGCCGGTCATCCGCGACCGGCACATGACCGTGGTGCGCCAGAACGACATGGTGAAGGATGTCACGCAGGTCGCCACCGCCTCGAAACTTGGCGACTGGGAAATCGTCGATGCCCGCGCCGCCGACCGTTTCCGCGGTGAGGCCCCCGAGCCGCGCCCCGGTCTGCGGATGGGCCATATTCCGGGGTCGAAGAACGTGCCGTGGACGAGCTTGCTCAATGACGACCAGACGATGAAAACCCCCGACGAATTGAAAGCGCTTTTCGAAGCGGCCGGGGTTGATCTCAGCAAGCCGGTAATCTCGAGCTGCGGCTCGGGCGTGAATGCGGCGATCCTCGATCTTGCCCTCGAAATCATCGGCCACCCGCGCCACGCGGTCTATGACGGCGCTTGGGCGGAATGGGGCATGTACAATGACCTCAAGATTGCCACCGGGGCCTAAATTCACCCGATAACAGGACAATTCCCATGTTTGAACACCTCAAAGAGCTGCCCGCCGACAAGATCATCGCCCTCATGGCCGAGTTCCGCGCCGATCCGCGGGAAAACAAGATCGACCTCGGCGTGGGCGTCTACAAGGATGCCTCGGGCAACACCCCGATCATGCACGCGGTGAAGACGGCCGAGAAACAGCTGTGGGAGAGCGAGACCACCAAGAGCTACACGGCGCTTGCGGGCGATCCGGCCTTTGGACATGCGCTCTCGGGCCTCGTGCTGGGCGATGCTGTCGGGGAAGACCGGCTGGCCTTTGCCGCCCAGCCCGGCGGCACCGGGGCGATCCACCAGGCGCTGGAGCTCATCAAGATGGCCACGCCCGAGGCCACCGTCTGGCTCTCGGCCCCGACATGGCCCAACCACCCCTCGATCATCCGGCATCTGGGCATGAAGATGACCGAGTATCGCTATTTCGATAACGAGACCCGCGCGGTGGATTTTGCCGGGATGATGGAAGACCTCGCGGGGGTGAAGGCCGGCGACGTGGTGCTCCTGCACGGGGCCTGCCACAACCCGACCGGCGCCAACCTCACCCTGCCGCAATGGGACGAGGTGGCGACGCTGCTTGAAGGCAAGGGCGCGGTGCCGCTCATCGACATCGCCTATCAGGGCTTTGGCGACGGGCTTGAAGAAGATGCCGCCGGCACCCGGCTCATCGCCGCGCGCCTGCCCGAGACGCTGATCGCGGCGAGCTGCTCGAAGAACTTCGGCCTCTATCGCGAACGCACCGGGCTTTTGATGGCCGTGGCGCCGGATGCGAAGTCGAAGAGCCTCACGCAAGCCTCGCTGGCGCATCTCAACCGGCAGAACTTCTCCTTCCCGCCCGATCACGGCGCCCGGCTGGTGCAGATGATCCTTGACGACCCCGAGCTGCGGGCCGATTGGGCGGGCGAGCTGGAGAGCGTGCGCACCGGCATGCTGGTGCTGCGCCAGAAACTCGCCGACGCCCTGCGCGCGCGCACCGGGTCTGACCGGTTTGGTTTCATCGCCGAGCATCGCGGCATGTTCTCCCGCCTTGGGGCAACGCCGGAGCAGGTGGCCTACATGCGCGAGAAACACGCGATCTACATGGTGGGCGACAGCCGGGTGAACATTGCGGGGCTGAACGAAAACACCATCGATATCGTGGCCGACGCGATCGTTGATGCGGGCGTCTGACGGCTGCGGCCGCTCGCCTACCCTTCGATCCCGAAGGGCAGGGGCATGCCGAAGGCGCCTGCCAGAAGCACGAAGTTGAGCGTCAGCACGATGGCCGACCCGGCGATGGCGATGGCGCGCACCGGCAGGCTGGTGACGTGTTCGCCCATGATGTCGCGCCGTGAGGTGAAGACGATCAGCGCCATCATTGGCACCGGCAGGGCGATCGACAGGACCACCTGACTGAGCACCAGCGCGTCGGTGGCATTGACCCCGGCTGCCACCACGATGAAGGCGGGCACCATCGTCACCAGCCGGCGCAGCCAGATCGGCACCCGGATGCGCAGGAAACCCTGCATGATCATCTGCCCCGCCATCGTGCCGACGACCGAGCTGGAAATGCCCGAGGCGATCAGCGAGACGAGGAACACCCCGGCCGCCGCCGCGCCGAGCAGCGGGGTGAGGGTGTGATAGGCCGTCTCGATCTCGGCAACCTCGCTGTGGCCCTGATGAAAGGCGCTCGCGGCCATGATCACCATCGCCATGTTGACCATGCCGGCCACGGCCAGCGCCAGCACCACCTCGATGTTGGAAAACTTCACCAGCTTGCGCCGGTCGGCTTTGCTCTTGGGGCGGGCGCGATACTGGGTCAGGCCCGAGTGCAGATAGATCGCATGCGGCATCACCGTGGCGCCGATGATGCCCACGGCGATGGTCAGCGCCTGCGAATCCGGCATCTCGGGGCGGATCATGCCAAGCCCGGCCCCGGCCCAGTCCACCGGTGCGATGAGCATCTCGGCAAGGTAGCAAAGCCCGATCACCGCCACGAATCCGGTGATCACCAGCTCCATCGGCCGGAAGCCGCGTTGCTCGATGATCAGGATCAGGTAGGTCACCACTGCCGTGACCGCCATGCCGAGGATCAGCGGCATGTTGAACAACAGGGCGAGCCCGATCGCCCCGCCGAGGAATTCCGCGAGGTCCGTCGCCATCGCGGCCACCTCGCTGACCACCCACATCACCCAGACCACCGGTTTGGGAAAATTGTCGCGGCTGAGCTCGGCGAGGTTCTTGCCGGTGACGATCCCGAGCCGGGCCGAGAGCGCCTGAAAGAGCATGGCGATCAGGTTGGCCATGAGCACCACCCAGAGCAGCGTGTAGCCATAGCCCGCCCCGGCCTGGATGTTCGTGGCGTAGTTGCCCGGGTCCATGTAGGCGATCGAGGCGATGATGGCGGGGCCGGCAAACAGCAAGACGGCCCGCAGCCCGCGCCGCTCGCCCGCCAGAACGGCGCTGATCCCGTGTTTCGTCCGGTCGGTGATCGAGTGGTTCATGTCGGGGCTCTCGGAGAATCAAGTCTTGGCCGCGAAATGTAGCCAAGGCTTTATTAGATGCAAGAAGCAAATATCTCGCGCCTTGGGTTTTCAACACGGTTTGCAAAATTTAGCCGCGGCTATATTGTCTGACTCCCTCGAACAGCGCGCAGAAGGCCCGACCGCATCCGATGTCAAACCCCGCCTCACCCGAATCCGCCAACCTGCCCGCCCGCTTCAGCCACGCACGCCATGTGCAGGCCAAGGCGGTCATGGAAGACTATGTGGAGATGATCAGCGATCTGCTGGCCGAGATGGGGGAGGCCCGGATTGCCGACATCGCTCAGCGCATGGGGGTGACCCATCCCACCGCCACCAAGGCGGTCGCGCGGCTGAAGACGGCGGGGCTGGCGGTGTCGCGGCCCTACCGCGGGGTGTTCCTCACCGAAGAAGGCGCGGCGCTGGCCGAGAAGGTGCGGGCGCGTCACCGAACGCTGGTCGACCTGCTCATCGCCGTGGGCGTGCCGGCAGAGGTGGCCGAGCTGGATGCCGAGGGCATGGAGCACCATGTCTCCGACGCCGCCCTGGCGGCCTTCCGCACCTACCTTGCCAAATAGAAGATGAAAAAGCCCGGGCGCGAACGCCCGGGCCAGTCATGCGGCTAGATTTGGAAGGAACGATTAGCCGTTGGTAAACTCGGGGTAGGCCTCCATGCCGAGCTCGGCCTTGTCGAGGCCCATGAACTCGTCTTCTTCCGGAACCCGGATGCCGATGGTGGCCTTGAGCAGGAACCAGACCACGAACGAGACCACGAAGACGAACACGCCGACGATCACGATCGAGATCAGCTGGCCGCCGATGGTCGCGTCGCCGTTGGTGAGCACCACCGCGATCGTGCCCCAGATGCCGGCGAAGAGGTGCACCGGGATGGCGCCGACCACGTCGTCGATCTTGAGCTTGTCGAGGAAGGGCACGGCGA